>JAJQDV010000049.1 GCA_021202015.1 Clostridiales bacterium
GTAATACGATATGTGCTCCTGTTCGCATGCCCGCTGTATATTTTCTGTCACAAGCGCCGCGTAAGGATGGGTGGCATCGATCACGGCCGGCGGCCTCATCTCACGGAGCAGTTCTTCCATTTCCGTCTCATCCATCCGGCCTTTCCGGGCATGAACATACGCGTTCGGCTGCAGCAGCTCTTCCCCGTAATCCGTCGCAACGCAGACGAGCGCCGGTATCCTCTGTTCGGTGAGAAACTCCGCCAGTTCGCGACCCTCCCGTGTTCCCGCAAATATAAGAATTTGTCTGTCTTTCATACGATGACACCTCTTTGATCCGTATCCACTGCATATCCCCGCGGCGTCAGGATCCTGCCGTTTGCCGCCCGCGTTTCGGAATTCCCCACAAAAACCGTTGTGAACATGTCTGTCTGCCTCTCCCGCAGTTCCTGAAGCGTGCAGATTTCCGTCCGTTCGCCCTCCCGTGCGATCCGGGCGGCGATTCCGCAGATCGTCGTTTCCGGTTTATGCTGCAGCATCAGTTCGCAGGCCTTTTTCAGGAAGTCCTTCCTTTTTTTGCTGGACGGATTGTAGAAGCAAATGACAAAATCCGCCTTCGCCGCGGCCACGATCCGATGCTCGATCGTCTCCCACGGCGTCAGCAGATTACTTAAGCTGATCACGGCGAAATCATGACCGAGCGGCGCCCCGAGCAATGCCGCTCCCGCAACAGCCGCCGTCACGCCCGGTACCATTTCCACCTCCGTCTGCGGATACTCCGTCCCGATCTCCAGCATCAGGCCGCTCATGCCATATACACCCGCATCCCCGCTGCAGACCATTGCCACGGTTCGTCCGGCGGCCGCCTGTTCAAAGGCCAGCCGGCAGCGTTTTTCCTCCTGCCGCATCGGCGTGGTCAGAAACTCCTTTTCCGGAAAATGCTCCCGCAGCAGATCCGCGTAAACTGTGTATCCAACGATCACGTCACAATCCCGCAATACTTTTTCCGCGCGGATCGTCATCTGCTCATATTCCCCCGGGCCGATGCCCACCACATAGATCTTATTCAAAAAATACCTCCCAGTCTCTTTCCAGCAGGGCAGCAGTTACCCCTCCGCCCGCGGTCTTTCTGCAAATAAAATGCGCCTTTTTCTGCTCTTCAGGGGCGAGAGCCGCCATGGCCGCCCGCTCACAGACATTATCCGCTCCGGTTCTTTCGCGGACAAATTCGGACGCACTGTACTCGCCGGGAACCAACCGAAGCGTCTCCGCAGGAAATGTCTGAAACTGAACCGAAAACTCCTCCGCCAGCCGGATCAGCCCTTCTTCCTCCGATTTCAGATCAATGGAAGCGATACAGCAGATGCTTTTCGGAGAAACACGCTGTTCCCGCAGGAGCCGGTATACAAAGTCCCGGATCTCCGGAAAGGGTTTCCCCTTTTTGCAGCCCACGCCCAGAATGACGGCACGGGGCACCAGGAGGAGGTTTTCCGTTTTCCTCATAGAATCCTTCTCAAAACAGGAAGAAGCTGATGCATGTGCATGAAAGTTCCGTTCGGTCCTTTCGTCTTCTGCGATTTCCTCTCTGACAGAGACGATCACTGCACCTTTTCGTCTTTCTGTCTCACTATTCGAATTCATCCATATCAGTTCCGGAGGAATCTGTCCGATTACACGACCCTCACAGTAAAACGGAACCCTCTCCCCGTTCACAATCCGCGCAGCGATTCTTTTTGCAGCCTCCGCATCTGTGAGATACAGATGATTTTTCTGTGCCCACACATCGATCGCCAGCTTCCCGCTGATATCGGAAGCGGTTGTGATCACCGGATCGGCACCCAGCCTTTCCGCGAGATAGCGGGTACGGTCATTCCCGCCGCCTGCATGCCCGGACAGGAGAGAGATGATGTGCCTCCCGCTCTCATCCGCCACGATCACAGCCGGATCCTCCGTCTTTGAAGCCAGAAAAGGCGCGATCGTGCGCACTGCGATCCCGGCTGCACCAATAAAAATAATCAGCGTCGCACGCGAAAACACTTCCGCACACCAGTCATGAAGACTGTCCTCTATAAAGACGGCGTCCCCGCAGCGTCCATACATGAATTCACCTTTTACATAGAGGGAAACGATGTTATCCTCTGATAAGACATCTCTCATTTTCCGTGCCAGCGCCAGTCCGCGCTCTGTAAATGAGAGAATCGCTATTTCTTTTTTCATTATACCATTTTCAGTAAATCATTCTGCCGGAAATTGCTTCATTGCTTCTCTCACAATATCTTCCTCACTGTTTGTAATACCCTGTGCCTCCTCCTGTGACATGCCATTCTCAAGCAGATTCAGAAAAGTCTGTATCTCCCGTTCACGTGCATTATTCAGTTTGTGCTCCGCTTCCTGCTGTCTGCGCTCTGCCTCGTCAATCACAGCCTGCATTTCTTTTCGGGTCTCTATCCGACCTTCTTCCCGACCTTCTTTTCGACCTTCTTTTCGACCTTCTTTTCGACCTTCTTCCCTGCCTATTTTCCAGCCTTCTTTCCGGCCTTCTTCAAGACCCTCCTGCCTGGCCATCCGCTGATACATTAATTTTTCTTCCCATTCCTGCATGTAACGTAAACTCACCTCCTCATTATTCTGGATCGATCGAACGCTCTTCCGAATCCGGTTCACCTTCTCACTCTGGAAAACCATCCCCTGATCATTCGTATGTTCAACAAAATACAACAGTTCCTTCAACTCCGGACTGGCACTCTCATCATCTTCCCCATGTGTATTCAGGAAAATACGCACAGCCCCATCGTTTAAATCCACGCCCGGCACTTCTTCACATTTCATGGCAAAGGTATAACGGTACTTCTTCTTTTTAAATAAATCAAACGGCATGATGATAATCACAAAAACCGGATTGAGTTCATCAAAATCATTGACGCCGGGTTCCAGAAGCTTACTGTCAATCAGCCCCTGATAATAACGGCTGCGCTTCGGCAGGTTCCCGGGGTTTGCCTTCTGAGCCTCTATCTCATAAACCACATCATCCTCATCCTGCGTCCATATATCAAGCTTCACGAAACGCAAAAGTGGGGATGTTCGCTGCTCCTTCTCCGACTGAGGCAGACATTTCAGCACGATCTCCTTCCCCAGGATAATCTCCAGCACCGCCTGCATGTTCTCCGGCTTTTCCATAGCCTCGTTAAACAAAAACCGATCTAATAGTGTCAGTTCCCGCAAAGTTTTTCTTTGCTCCATAAAAAATCCTCCTCCATTATAAAAAATATTTAATAAAGTGTAAAGCTGATTTTTATCTGGCGGAAATGCCGTGAAAAATCAGACGGGTCGCCGAAACGGCTCCCGGGCAGGACAATATACATGCAGAATCGCAAATGTCCTGATTGATAAGACCAAGTATAACACAACTGTCTGTTTCATACAAGAAATTTTTACAGGTTGCTCTATGCTCTATGCTGTTCCTATGCCGGACTACTTAAAAAAATGTTAAATTTTAAAATGGAGTTGGTGAACTACCCATTGCCTAAAGCCGGCATAATTGCCGCAGCACCTGTTTCAAAGCTCAGATCCGGCTTTCCTGAATTCAGTTTCAAACGCCGGGTGATACAGCCGGGAACGCTGATAATCGCTGTGCGTCACGGCTTCCCCTATGATGATCAGGGCTGTCTTTGCGATCCCCCACTCCGCCGCCGTCTGCGCCAGTGTTTCCACCGTGCACAGACAGGATTTCTCGTCCGGCCACGTCGCTTTATAAACGATCGCTGCGGGCGTCTCTGCCGGATAACCGCCCGCGATCAGCTGTTCGCTCAGATCTTTTAACAGGCCGGCGCTCAAAAAAATCACCATCGTCGACCGGTGCTGCGCAAAGGAAGCAATGCTCTCCCGGTCCGGCACCGGCGTTCTGCCCGCCGCACGGGTAAGGATCACACTCTGAGATACGTCCGGCAGGGTATATTCCAGATTAAGCGCGGCAGCCGCTCCGCAGAAGGCGCTGACGCCCGGACAGCTTTCGTACGCGATTCCCATCTCATCCAGCGCATCCATCTGCTCACGAACCGCTCCGTAGATACAGGGATCTCCGGTGTGAAGGCGGACGGTCATTTTCTGATCCGCCTCCGCACAGCGCATCACATCCAGAACCTCCTCCAGCGTCATCCGGGCGCTGTTAAATACGGCGCATCCCGGTTTTCGGTCTTCCAGAAGCGCCGGATTCACCAGGGAACCGGCATAGATGATCACGTCGGCCTCCTGCAGGAGACGCAGGCCTCTGACTGTGATCAGATCGGGGGCACCGGGTCCGGCGCCGACAAAATATACCATGGGCGGCCTCCTTTCATGTTTTTCGGGCAGGGCAATCCCTGTCGTTCAGTTCCTTTCCAGTCTGCCATTCGGTTGCCTGCAATCCATACCCTTCAGTTAATTTCAGGCAGGCTCTGTTCCTGCAGTTCTGTCTCCAGCCGGGCGGTGTCAGCCCTCTGCTTCTGCAGTGCTGCCTCCAGCCGGGCGGTGTCAGTCCTCTGCTTCTGCAGTGCTGCCTGGGCAGGTCCTGCCCGGTCAACACTGCAGCAGACTCTCTACCAGCTCTCCGGCCGCCTCCGTGCGGCCGAGTTCTCCGTATACATTGGAAAAAACAACAGCGCCGATCCGCATACGGTTCTGCGCCCGGCGGTTCAGGTGAACATTGATTTTTTCCAGAATAAAATCCGTAACCGGCTTCCACAGACCGGCCTCCCGGATGATGCGGAGCCCTTCATCGGTGGTTGCGGCATCCAGAATCCGCCGCGCGCCGTCAGCGTCGATCCCGGCTCTTAAAGCACAGGCGGCAAGGATTTCCATCCGGGCGTCCGCCTCCCCGGAATGCGTATTCATGATCCCGCCGGCCACCTTTATAAATTTCCCGATATGGGCTACGAAAAGAAGCCCCGAAAGCTCCAGGCTGACCGCAATGTCAATGGTACGTCCGACATAATTGCTGCATTTCACAGCCTGATCGGCTTCAAACGGAAAATGCCCTTTCAGATACTCCGCGCCGTAATTTCCGGGTGTGACGAGCAGATATCTCTGTGATACCGCTTTCTGGCGCATCTCCAGTTCGATTGTCGACAACAATGCCTGTTCGCTCATGGGCTCCACGATTCCGCTGGTTCCGAGAATGGAGATTCCGTCCCGGATTCCCAGTCGCGGATTGAAAGTTCTTTCCGCCACTTTTTTTCCTTCGGGTGCTGAGATCGTCACCTCTATGCCTCCCGAATATCTGAATTCCCGGCAGATCTTCTGCACCTCGGACCGTATCATATCGCGCGGGACACGGTTGATCGCAGGGGCGCCGACCTGCTGCTCCAGACCGGGCAGGGTGACGATACCGATGCCATCGCCGCCCAGAATACTGACGGTCGCCGAAGAAGCTTCCGCCCGGCTATCCGCACAAGCTTCTCTGTCACAGAGCCGGACGAGGGCATATATGAACAGGCCGTCCGTGACGTCCGGATCGTCTCCGGCATCCTTCCGGATCGCGCAGCTGACAGAACCACTGTCCCATCTCACATCCGCAGGCTCCAGAAACAACACAATTCCCTTAGGAGTTGTCAGACGAACCTCCTCCACGGGCTGTCCCGTAAACAGCATCCGTGCGGCAGCCTGTGCGGCGGCCGCGGCGCAGCTGCCCGTGGTGTAACCGCAGCGAAGCTTTTTATTCTCTTTGATCACGTAGCTTTCTTCCAGTCCGTTTTTCATAATCTCTCAGATTTGCGGATCACCGTGCGGCTCTGCAGCCAAATTTCTCTCGTTCCCCTGCGCATTTTACCGGCATTTTTCTCAGGGAAAATTTCCGTTAAATTATATTTGAAGACGGACTTATTCGCCCGGTGTCGGATTTTCCTCCAGAAACGGAAGAATTTTTTTCAGCGACGGATTCTCCACCTCCGGCATCCACGCGGCGATAATCTCCACCTGATTTTCCGACATGCCGATGGGCACCGTGGCGATTTTTCCCCGGGAAGCCGCCGGAATCGCCATATAGGCCGGCAGAATGGTTACTCCCATATTCGCGGAAACCATAAACATGATCGTCTCGACATCCTCGATACGATCCGTCACATTCGCCTGATATCCCCGACGGATAAAATTCTCGACGATATTCTGATCCTCGCCGATCTCACTGTCCGGAGTCGTCGCCAGGATCAGCGGCGCCTCTCTCAGATCCTCCCAGGTGATATACAGATTCTGCGCCAGTACATGATTTTTCGGAAGAATCGCGACATAATGATCTCTCGCCACCCGTTTCAGAGAAATGCCGGAATAATATTTCTCCTGAAACATCGGCATCACCGCCAGATCCAGTTCTCCCTCCTTCAGCTGTTTTAAAAGCATAAACGGACTCAGGTTATAAAACCGCATGGAAATATTGGGATATTTCCGGTTAAAAGCCTGAATCCGGTCAGAGATTTCCGTATTGCCGATACCGATCGTAAACCCGAAGTTCAGGGTTCCGACAAAGCCGCTGGAGACTTCCTTTGTCCGTTGCACCGCGGCATCGATCCGGTTTATGATTCCGATTGCTTCGCTCTGAAACACCCGCCCCGCAGGCGTCAGCTCTACTTTACGTTTTGTACGCTCAAAGAGTTTTACACCCAGCTGTTCCTCCAGAACCCGGATCTGCTGGGTGACCGCCGTCTGCGAGACATAGAGAGACTCCGCCGCCTTTGTAAAATTCAGTTCACGCGCAACCGCGAGAAAATATTCCAGTTGCCTGCGATTCATAACTCCTCCGTATCATTATATTTCACATATCCCGGATGTCTGCCGGGGATATTGTATCCGTTTTTCCGCAGATCCAGCAGCTCGTCGATCTGCTCCCTGTCCATATCCGGCGCGCCGCCAAGGAGATGAATGTACAGAGAGGTCTTCGCATACATTTCCAGGGACTCCATCCGAAAGTACGCTCTTGTCAGCGTATCGCCGACGGTCAGCGCCCCGTGGTGTGCCAGAAGTACGGCGTCATGATCCGCAAGAAACGGCGCGATGGAATCCGGCACCTGATCCGTGGACGGCTTCGCGTAGGGAGCCACCGGAACCGCGCCGAGGTTTACAATATTTTCCGCCGTATTGTATCCGTCCAGCGACCGACCCATGGATGCATAACTGGTCGCGATGGGCGGATGCGCATGCACGACCGCGAAGACGTCCGGCCGTTCCTCGTAGCAGCGGAAGTGCATCTTCATCTCCGAGGAAGGACGGTATCCCTCCGCCGCGGAGAGCACACGCCCATCCGGAATAAGATGTACCAGAATCTCCGGCGTCATCGCACTCTTGCTGACGCCGGACGGCGTACACAATACGGTTCCGTCCGCGAGCTTCACCGAAACATTTCCGTCGTTCGCGGCTACGATTCCGCGCTGCCAGAGCTTATGACAGACGTCGCAGATTTCTTCGCGTTCTTTTTGAAAGGATAATTCCATCTCCGATTTTCCTCCGTGTTTTCCGAACCTCAGCGGTCACGGAAACAGATATACTCCTTCTCATAGTTCCCCCACCAGGAAGTCCGCGGTCGACCGGCCGTGTCGGACTGCACGAAATAGATCGTGGAAAAAAGCATCTCCGCGTCATTCAGCTTTACGATAATTCTGAGCAGTTTATCGCTCAGCGGAAAAATAATATCTTCCTGCACTTCCTCCTGTGCCGGAGCGATGAGACGGAGATAATCGATTTCCTCTTCATCCAGCAGTTCTTCCACCATCTCCCTGGAGTCAAAATCCAGACGGAAATAGTAAAAATCCGCGAAAGCGTTCTCCGCCCCATACTCTTTTTTCAGGCACTTAAAATGTGAAAGCGCCTTTTTCTCATCCATGACCAGCTTTACATCCGCATACTGCTTTATTCCTTCCGTGATCCGGTCAAACCAGATCGCGCCTTTTTCCGTCAACTGAGCTGTCGTCATCCGTCTCCTCCGGGATTTTAAAATTGAAATGTATCCTTCAGGCCGACCCAGAGCTGATCCTTATCACTTAAGTTCAGCGGCGTCCCGTCGCTTAATGCATACCCTTCCGCAGAGGCAGATCCGCGATACTCTCCGGAAAGCTGCGGCCACTCAATACCGATCTCCGGATCATTCCACGCAAGTCCGCCCTCATCTCCCGGATGATAAAAATCCGTACATTTGTAACAGAACTCCGCCAGCTCGGAGAGAACCAGAAAACCATGGGCAAACCCTTCCGGGATGTAAAACATCTTTTTGTTTTCTTCCGTCAGCTCCACGCCGAACCATTTTCCGTAAGTCTCACTGCTGCTGCGCAGATCGACCGCGACGTCAAAAACGGATCCCTTCACCACACGCACCAGCTTGCCCTGCGGGAACTCTTTCTGAAAATGAAGTCCGCGTAAAACGCCTTTTACGGAACTGGACTGGTTATCCTGAACAAAGATCATATTCAGGCCTTCCTCCTCCATATCCCGCTGATTGTAGGTTTCCATAAAATAACCGCGGGCGTCGCCGTGCACCGTGGGTTCGATGACGCAGAGTCCGGGGATGCCGCCCGCATTTTTTTCTACTTTAATCTGTGACATTTTTCCTCCTTTAAAAAACCCCCTCTGTCTGCAGGAAACGGTGCAGCGCGTCCTGCCAGGTCGGAAGCGGGGTGAATCCGTTCTCCGACAGCTTTGATTTATCCAGGCGGCTGTTGAACGGGCGCGCCGCTTTGGATACGCCGTACTCGGCCGTGGTCACCGGGGTGACGGAAAGGCTGCCGCGCGCGTACTCGGGATGCCCGAGCTCCGCCGCCTGGCGGAAAATCTCCACGGTAAAATCATACCAGCTGATGTAACCGCCCTCATTGGTGGCGTGGTAATAGCCGTATTTTTCGGTTTCGATCATATCCACCAGAAGCCTGGCCAGATCAAAGGTGTAGGTCGGCGTGCCGATCTGGTCGCTGACCACCTTCAGCTGATCGTGCGTCTTCCCGACGTTTAACATGGTCCGGATAAAATTCTTCCCATTTACGCCAAAGACCCAGGCGATCCGTACGATGAAAAATTTCTCCAGCGCCGCCGTTACCGCCAGTTCTCCCTCCAGCTTTGTCTGCCCGTAAACATTCAGGGGCTTATAATCCTTACAGTCCGGCTGCCAGGGCTCGTCTCCCTGTCCGTCGAACACGTAGTCGGTACTGATATAGACCATTTTGCAGTCCAGCTTTTTGCAGGCTTCGGCGATATGCCGCGTACCATCCGCGTTGATCGCCCGAACCTTTTCGATCTTATCCTCATCCTCCGCGGCATCCACCGCGGTCCATGCCGCGCAGTGAACCACGACGTCCGGCCGGATCTCCGCGATCGTTTTCTCCACCATCGCAGCATCCGTGATATCCATCGGCACATAGGGCATCTGCGTCACCGCGGTGCCGTCAGCCGTGCCGCTGTAGGCCGGCGCCAGATCCGTACCGATTCCCTCATAGCCGCGCCGGTGAAGCTCATTCATGACGTCATGGCCCAGCTGCCCGGCCACGCCGGTTACAAATACTTTCATTCGCCTTCCCTCCCTACCGGTTCCCATACATTTTTTCGTAGTAATTCTGATACTCACCGGAGATGATGGTTTCCCACCACTCTTTATTGTCCAGATACCACTGAATCGTCTTTTTGATACCGTCGGCAAACTTCGTCTCCGGAAGCCAGCCCAGTTCATTATGAATCTTGGTCGGGTCGATGGCATAGCGCATGTCGTGTCCCTTGCGGTCGGTCACATAGGTGATCAGGCTCTCCGGCTTGCCGAGTTCCTTACAGATGATCTTCACGATATCAATATTTTTCATCTCGTTATGACCGCCGATATTATAGACCTCCCCCACGCGTCCGTTGCGGATGATCAGGTCAATCGCCTTGCAGTGATCCTCCACGTACAGCCAGTCGCGGACATTCTCACCCTTTCCGTACACCGGCAGCGGTTTGTCATTCAGCGCGTTGGCGATCATCAGCGGGATCAGCTTCTCCGGAAAATGATACGGTCCGTAATTATTCGAGCAGCGGCTGATCGTCACAGGCAGACCGTAGGTCCTGTGATAGGCCAGGACGAGCAGATCCGCGCCCGCCTTGGAGGAACTGTAAGGGCTGCTCGTGTGGATGGGCGTCTCCTCCGTAAAAAACAGATCCGGCCGGTCCAGCGGCAGATCGCCGTAGACCTCATCGGTGGAAACCTGATGATAGCGCACGATGCCGTACTTGCGGCAGGCATCCATCAGCACCGCCGTGCCTTTGATATTCGTATCCAGGAAAATCTCCGGGTTTTCGATGGAGCGGTCCACATGGCTCTCCGCCGCAAAGTTCACCACCATGTCCGGATGCTCTTCCTCAAAAAGCCTGTATACTGCCTCACGATCCGTGATGCTCTCCTTTACAAAACGGAAGTTCGGATTATCCATCACGGGAGCCAGGGTGGACAGATTGCCGGCGTAGGTCAGACAGTCCAGGCACACGATCCTGTAATCGGGATATTTGTTTAACATGTGGAAGACAAAGTTGCTTCCGATAAATCCGGCGCCGCCGGTCACGATGATAGTCATTGCTTTTCTCTCCTTCATTTAATATAATCCGTCCTGATACTTTCCGTCAAGGACATCCTTCAGGTACTGGCCGTACTCGTTCTTTTTCAGAAGCTCGTAAACTTTGAGAACGTCGTCCCGCGAGATCCAGCCGTTCAGATAGGCGATCTCCTCCAGACAGGCGATCTTGCGGTGCTGGTGCTGCTCCACGGTTTTTACAAAAGTGGTGGCGTCGACGAGGCTCTCGTGGGTACCGGTATCCAGCCAGGTGAACCCCTGTCCGAGCAGTTCGACGTTGAGCGCGTCATTTTCCAGATAGATCCGGTTCAGATCGGTGATCTCCAGCTCGCCGCGGGCGCTGGGTTTTAAGTTCTTCGCGTATTCAATGACCCGGTTATCATAGAAGTAGAGTCCTGTCACACAGTAGTTGCTCTTCGGATGCTCCGGCTTCTCCTCAATGGAGATCGCCTTACCGCTGTGGTCAAACTCCACGATACCGAAACGCTCCGGATCGTCCACATAGTAGCCGAACACCGTGGCGCCCTTTCCGGACTCCGCGTTCTCCACCGCGGCTTTCAGCCTTTTTTTCAGACCGTGCCCCGCAAAGATATTGTCGCCGAGCACCATGGCCGCCGTATCGTCCCCGACAAAATCCGCGCCAATGACAAAGGCCTGCGCCAGTCCGTCCGGGCTCGGCTGCACCGCGTAGGAGAGATGGACGCCGAAATGGCTGCCGTCCCCCAGAAGCTCCTCAAAACGCGGCGTATCCTGCGGCGTGGAAATGATCAGGATATCCCGGATCCCCGCGTTCATCAGGACCGACATCGGATAATAGATCATCGGCTTGTCGTAGATCGGAAGCAGCTGCTTCGACGTGACCATCGTGAGCGGATACAGCCGTGTGCCGGAGCCGCCCGCCAGAATGATTCCCTTCATGAATTTGTTCCTCCTTTATCGTTTCTCTGTAAATATTTTCTGAATGTGCCGAAGGCGCCGCTCTCATTATCAGCAAAACAGCAGGATAGCCAGCTGCCTGGAAAGCGGCTTCGACGTCAGTTTATATTTCCGGTAGACCCGCAGCCGCCCCGGTTTTGAGAGCGTATGGATCCCGGCATACACCGCGACTACAGAATCCTTTTCCACCGGAAATGTCTCCGCAAGCGCCTCCGCCTGTTTTCTCATCATCTCCAGTGAGTCCTTTTTGTCCTTCCCCTGAAAAAAAACCTCCCGGAGATACCAGAACAGACTGATGTTCTTCGCGCCGGTGTCGTTCTCCCCGTGCTGCCGGTACAGGATCGTCGGATCGTTCAGATACCGCAGCTCCCCGAACTGGGCGGCAATCAGAGCGGCCCACCAGTCGTGCATGACGATCTTATCCGGATCCTTCAGGGAAAGAACCATATCTCTCAGCCTGCGGTTGATCATCATGGTACATCCGGTCACGACATTCTGAACCAGCACATGATTGATCCGCGTATCCTCACAGTTCAGCTTCTGGTACAGATTCATGCTTCCGGAAACTTCCGCCAGAGATTCGTCCACGACTCTCAGATCCGTATAGACGAGGCAGGGCAGTTCTGTCGGATTCCCCGCATCTGTATTCCCCGATGGCATACCCTCACGCTTCTTTTCTCCGGCATATATATCCTTCACAGACAGGTTTTCCTGTGCCATTCTCTCCGCTGACCGCCTCTGCGCGATCCGCATCTCCCGCAGCGTCTTCTCGATCTTGTCCGGCAGCCAGACGTCATCCTGATCACAGCACATATACAGGGGCGCATCCACATTCCGGAGCAGATAAAAATAATTGGTTTTGGCGCTGCCGGTCGGCGCCCCGTCCAGGAGGACAAACCGATCCGGATCCCGCGCGGCGTAACTCTCCAGGATCGTCTGCGTACCGTCTGCGGAGCCGTCGTCATGAATATAGGCCACCCAATCCGAATCTGTCTGTCCGATCAGGGAATCCAGCTGCTCCGGCAGATAGGACTCCCCGTCACGGACAGCGACCAGAATGGCAATTTTTGAAGTCTGATGCATGGTTCCTACCGTCTCACACAGAGCGTATCGATCCCGTCGCCGTCCCAGTCGCCGACATATACCTCATCCGTGGACCTTCCGTAAGAAATCGTTTTATCCGGACTGCCTCCGGAAATACTGTACTTGATGGAAAACTGATTCCCGCTCCTCACACAGAGCGTATCCGTCCCGTCCCCGTTCCAGTCGCCGGCCAGCGCCTCATCGCTGTCCCCGCCGTAATCGACGGACACATCCGCTGTCCCGGCAGAAATCGAGTTGCTGAAATAATAATTGCTTCCGCGCCTCACGCAGAGCGTATCAATCCCGTCCCCGTTCCAGTCACCGACCAGCACCTCATCCGTACTTCTTCCGTAATCGATCTCAATGTCCGCGGAGCCTTCGGAGATGCTGTTTTTAAAATAATAGGTGTTTCCGCGTCTCACACAGAGCGTATCCACCCCGTCGCCGTTCCAGTCGCCGACCAGTACCTCATCCGTGCTCTTCCCATACACCGCTATGTAATCCGCGTCCCCGGAAGTAATACTGTTTTTAAAATAATATGTGCACCCGGAAGGATAGGACACGGACTGCGCGTACAGCGCCGTCATGAGATTCACGATCGCGTATCCGTATCCGGCGGACGACGCCCATCCGAGACCGTTCGGATTCTCCTGCTGTCCGAGCCACTCCACATAAATCGCGGATCCTCTGGTTACATAGCTGAATCTCGGATCCACACATTCGTTATTCAGACTGTCCGTACTGGCATAGGCCTTCAGATGCTGCACATGCGCGCGGATCCCGAGACGAACGGTGGAAAATGTCGCGTAACTGGTTGTTGAAGAAGATACCGCGCCGAGTCCGCAGAAATTATACGCTGTGATCGACACCGTCCCGCCGAATTTCAGCCATCCGGTCTCATACATCGACTGACAGAATGCCACCGCGGGGTCCACGCCCTCCGCTACGCACTCGTCATAATAAATCTGGCAGAAATCCGTAATCGTCGGCGCGTCCGAGCTGCTGTAGTAGGACGGATAGCTCGCCTTGGAATTATAGTATGCCACCATCTGCTGAACGGTAGTCGTCGGAGAATTCATGATAAATGTGTATATGTAAGACGTCGCATTTCTTCCTTCCGCCTTCCCGTAATTGATGTAATGCAGATAATACGACGGCAGATCATCTCCGAACGCCTTCTGCAGATCATAATAATTACTCTTATAAATCGTTACATTAAAGTCCTCGCTTGCCTGACGTCCTTCTTTCATCCCATACGTAACAAAATGCTTCAGTGCCGCGGTCTGATCGCTCCCAAAAGCAGCCTTAAGATCCGCATACCTGTTAATATAGTAATCATAATCATATACGGCAGAATAGTCCACACCATCATATACCGTTGAAGAATCATCCGAGGAAGCGCCCTTCACAAGTCCGAAATAGGAAGCGATTCCCGTCGCGTCCGCGACGCCAAGGCTCTGCAGCCCGGACTCTGTAGAGAGGTAGGTCGACACATCCGATGAATTCGTCAGAAACGCGTGCTCTACAATAATCGCGGGAAAACCATACAGTTTGCTGTTCTTGATCACACCGTAATAATCCGCCAGAGAACCGTCGCTGTAGGTCGACCCATCCTCGGAGTTTCGAATCTTCGTGCCACGGCTCGTCAGACCGAGCGCCACCAGCTGTTCCAGAACGGCGGCCGCCAGCGCCGCCCCTTCTGAGCCGACCGACGAATTATAGTTTGAATTCGGGTAATACACCTCCGCTCCGTTCGCGGATGTACTCGTCGCTGAATTCAGATGAATGCTCACATACACATCCGCTCCGACACCGGCCGCGTAGATCACGCGGTTTTTATTGCACACGGTGGACGTCGTTCCCGAATAGGGGCAGTCTTCGGTATCACGCGTCATATATACGGTCACGCCGCTGTAGGTCTCCAGCTCCTCCTTGCAGTACTGCGCGATCTTCAGCGTGAGCTCCTCTTCCTTCAGGCCGTTTGCGCTCGCGCCCGCGTGGGCCGCGTCATGACCCGGATCCAGGACGACCACCACGTTCTCAGAGGAAGAGTACGTGGTAATGGCGTCCTCCGAATCACTGTCGTCCGCCTGTTCGGACAGAGCCTCCTCAATACTGTTCGCCGACGTCTGATTGCCATCCTCGTCGAAGGTGACGATGCTGATATCAATATCATCAACTGATATCTCCTCATCGGCATCCGCCTCCCCGGAGTCTGTATCATCCTCGGAATATGTATCATCAGCAGAACCGGTATCTTCATCCGCCGTCTCCGCATCATCATCCGTATCCTTCACGACCTCGGCGTCCGCGGCAGTCTCAACCAACGTCTCCACCCCGTAGGACGCTTCGATCCCCGCATCAGACAGCTCGATCGTATACAAAATACCGCCCGTCACAAAAGCCACGGCGTCCAGGATATATACGCCGATCCCGCTCTCCTCACTGTATTCAATCTCAAACTGCAGGGCGTCGCCGTCGATCACGGACGCCGCCGCTTCATATGTACTGTCGTCGGACTCACGATGAAAGTTAAGCACCGCCGAATCGATCTCAATATCGTCGTCACCAATCGAAACCACGATGCTCTGCATCTCGCCAAACTCCACATACGGCTTGTCCACGACGAGATAATTCAGTAAAATCCCATCGGACGCGGTCTCTTCTGTAACTTCCGAATCATCCGCGTCTGCGGTCTGCGCATCAGACGCATAAACGGGAATGGCAGATATCATCATGGACAAGGCCAGTATACCGGCCAACAACTTCTTCTGTCTCTTCATAGTGGTTCTGAACTCCTTTCACTGTCCCCGAACGTACATCTCCCCGCATCTGCCTCACATAACAACTGCTTCTGTTATGCGCAAAGATATCTACATAATAAAACAACTGCGCCCTTTTTTCAAGGGCGCAGCGAACGATTTTATACTTTTTTAGTGGAGCATTCAGGAACAGACATCGTTCTTTCTCAGCCGGCAAACGACTGTCTTAGAAAATCACCTGTATGTTTCAAAGTTCTCCTCAGTCTAACACTTACCACTATCTTGATCGCCATCTTGATCGTCTTCTTGACCAACAAGCGACCAGGTTATATTTTCCTGTATTTTTGATTTCGGCTATTTGGTTTATCAGGCACCGTCATCGTAACCAATCCCTGTTCCATAGCAGGATTCAGATAGTTTTTCCGGAAGGTTGGCCTGTGTGAAAGACCGAGCCGGTTCATGAGTTCCGCCGCAGACAACTCCTCATCACCAAGAACTGACAGGAGTTTCTCTATCGGCGTCTGCGGTTCCCTGTTCCGAGACAGGTCATTGTTTCCGACTACGGAAGTTTTTTTCAGCGTGTCCAAAATAATTTCCAACATCAGTTCCACAAAGGCACAACTGTCGGCATCCTTGTCTGACTTACCCAGAGCATCATAATACTCCGGCTGTCTCTCCCGTACCAGTTCCTCAATCGGAAGCCAGTAGAAAAGTTCATTCCATTTACCCAAAAGAAGGCTGTGCCACATTCTTCCCATTCGTCCGTTTCCGTCTGCAAAAGGATGGATAAATTCAAACTCGTAGTGGAAAATTGAACTTTTAATCAATGGATGTGTTTCTGCGCCCTGATACCAGAGCAGCAGATCTTTTATTTGTGTGGGAACAAACTGCGCCGGCGGTGCCATATGGACAATCACATCACCATCAAAAACGCCAACCCCGCCGGAACGGAATTTGCCGTTTTCCGGGATCAGGCCGCTCATCATATGACCGTGCGCCGTGAGCAGGTCCTTCACAGAAAACGGATCGAGAGTCAACATCATCTCATAAGTCTCATATGCGTTTTGTACTTCCCGAATTTCATTCGGGTTTCCCAGTATCCGCTTTCCATCCAGAATAGCTGTCATCTGCTCCAGCGTCAGAGAGTTGTGTTCGATTGCCAGCGACGAATGAATCGTACGAATTCTGTTCTCCCGCCTCAGATGCGGAGTCAGATTCCCGTGAGACAATACCGCGATGCGGCCAATCTGTTCACTGATTTCTGCTACCAGATTCGTAATTTTATCTGTCATATGAAACGGTGGTTTGTATCCATCCATTCTCCGGTTCACCTCCTCCTTTACTCGCCTGCGCCAGATTCTGTTCTCTCTCTCTGACCAGCTCCGGATACGCCTGGCTGAGGAGTTGGCCCTTTAAACACAACTAACTTGCTGATCAGATAATTCAGCACAATCACGATCACCTGCGCGACCACCTTGATCAGAATGCTGTTGAACTGCATCCGTGTGATAAACACAAACAGGATCGCTTCCTCCACGGCCAGCGTAAAAAGCCGCCCGCCGAAGAACTTCGCGATCTCCAGCAGGAAAAGCCGGGTTCCCAGCCCTCTCGTGGAGAACACCCAGATCTTGTTCGTCACATACGCGAACGTGACCGCCAGAATCCAGGAGATCAGATTCGCGACCAGCTCGTTGATCCCCAGCCCGACGTTGCACCAGGCATAGCTGCCGATGCTGACCAGGAATGTCAGCCCGCCGAAAAACAGATACAGCAGGATTTCCTTATACTTCCTGTAAAAGGGGTTCAGGATCCGCAGCCCCGGCAGGTTCATGATCTTATCAAATATATCCGAATTTCTGTCCGTATTTTCCTCATTCATCCTCATCCCGCTCCTTCAGCATCCGTATCAGATGGAGATGACGTTCGAAGTTGTCCCTGTACTGCTTCTTCAATACGGACAGGATCACGCCGCAGAAAAAATCAATGATCGCCGCAATGCCAAGGGCGCTGATCATGATCAGCGTCGGGATCTGAAGCACCTCTCTCGTATGAAGAAAATCAACAAAGATCGGGATGAACATGATCAGGAAAATGGCGGCAAGCACCAGCGCGATCAGACTGAAAAAGGCAAAAGGCTTCGCATCCCGGAACAGCCGCGCGATCGTGAACAGCACCTTCAATCCGTCCGAATACGTGTTTAATTTTGACTCGCTGCCCTCCGGCCGGTCGCGGTACTCGATCGCCTCCTCGACGATACGCAAATTGTGATCCAACGCGAAGATCGTCATCTCTGTCTCGATCTCAAATCCCTTGGACACCACCGGAAAGGACTTCACGAAATCCCGGCTGAACCCGCGCAGGCCGGTCATGATATCGCGAAGCTCCGCGCCGAACAGGCGGTTGATCAGCCCGCGCACCATCACATTGCCGACATTGTGGAACGGCCGCTTATTCTCTGTAAAATATGTCGAGGACAGCCGGTCCCCGACCGCCATATCCGCCCCCTTCTCCAGAACCAGCCGCTCCAGGCGGGGAGCGAAGGATGCCGGATAGGTGTCATCACCGTCCGTCATGATATAGCAGTCCGCCTCGATGTCGCGGAACATGGCCCGGACGACGTTGCCCTTCCCCTGTTTGTACTCGTAACGGACAATCGCGCCCGCCGCGCGGGCGATCTCATCCGTACCGTCCGTGGAATTGTTGTCATACACATAGATATCGGCGTGGGGAAGCGCCTGTTTAAAATCCTCCACGACCTTTCGTATCGTCTGCGCCTCGTTATAGCAGGGTATCAGTACCGCTGTCTTCATCTCCGTGATCTCCTTTACAGTTCCTGTCTGTCACTCCTCCGGTAAAAATTGTCAATGCCGGCCGGAAGCTTTTTCGTTCCGTTTCAATCATATTATCCGTTTTCAGTTCCTGAATATTTCATAAAATCACAGGCTCAGGCTGAAATCATTTTTCGCGAGCGTCAAATGTGGACTGTAGTACGGATCTCCCTTTTTCAGAAAATCGCTCCAGGTATCCGTAAAATATTCGATTTCCGACTGAAACCGTGCGATCTTCTCCTCATTGTCCTCATATCCGCGGGATTTGGATTCATAATGATTAAGCTCCGCATACGGGTTATACACGATCAGATACCCCGCCTGCCGGATTTTCAGACACAGATCAATGTCGTTGAATGCCACCGCCAGATCCGTGTTGAAACCGCCCACCTCCTCAAAGACACTCTTTTTCACCATCATACAGGCCGCCGTGACCGCGCTGTAATCCTGCGCAACGATGATACGCCGGAAATATCCCACCGCATCGTGCGGAAAGCCCACAAAGGCATGTCCGGCCACTCCGCCCAGCCCGACGACAACGCCCGCGTGCTGAATCGTCCCGTCCTCATAGTAAAGTCTGGCGCCGACCGCGCCCACATCCGGGCGCATGCAGTATCCGAGCAGTTCCTCTATACAGTCCTCCCGGATGATCTCTGTATCATTATTCAGCAGAAGGATATACTCCCCTTTCGCGAAAGAAACGCCGAAATTATTGATCGCGGGGAAATTAAATCCCTTTTCCCGCCAGCAGACGACCCGCACCTTTTTATTTTCCTGTTCCAGTTTTTTATAATACGCAAAGGTCTCCGGCTGTTCACTGTTGTTCTCCACCACGATATATTCTATATTTCGATAGGCCGATTTCGCCTCAATCGATCGAATGCATTTATCCAGATCCTCCGTGTGATCTTTATTCGGAATGATAACGGAAACCAGCGGCTGTGTCTGCAGCTCGTATCGGGTCCTGTACGCCCCGCTGTAATCCGTCTGCGTCACATTCGCACGGATGCCCAGTCTGTCATAATGCGCCTGAATGGCGCGGGCTCCCGCCTCAAACGCATATTCCTTGCTCTCCGGATTTTCCGCCGTGGAATCCGGATGCGCACGCCAGTGATACAGAATCTTGGGAATATGTTTTATGTTTTTCGTTTTCTCCGCACAGCGCAGGATAAAGTCATAATCCTGCGCACCGTCATAATCCGGATTCAGCGATCCGACCTGCTCAAGAATCTCTCTTTTTACAACAAACAAGTGGCAGATATAGTTCATGCTCCGCAACAGATCAATGTTTAAGTCCGACTTGAAATGAGGCTGGAAATACGACTTACCTTCCGGATCCACCTTATCCTCATCCGTATACAGGGCGTCTATGGTCCGATCCTCATTCAGCGCCGCCGCACACTCATAAAGCGCATCCGGCGCGAGCAGGTCATCGTGATCCGCAAAGGCGATAAAATCTCCGGTCGAAATCTCCAGCGCCCGGTTTGTGTTTTCCGATATCCTCAGTGCTTCATGGTTTCGCACGACCCGGATCCGGTCATCCTTTTTTTCAAGCTGCGACAGCAGAGAACTCAGAGGAGAGGAATCCCCGCTGCCGTCCGAAAGGCAGAGCTCCCAGTTTTCATAAGTCTGAGACCGGACGGAGTCTGCAAGCCGACGAAGAAATTCAGGCTGTGTCCGGTACAACGGCACCACAATGGAAATCTTCGGTTCATAAGAAAAACTGTGCGCTCGCTGTTCCCGGCGCTTGCACCGGGTCAGGCGGTTTTTTCTGCACCAGACCTCGTAGGGATCCGCTCCGCGCAGGATCACCGCGTCCCATAATGCACCAACCATTGCCCGAATACCGTCCCGACTCAGGACCGACTTTAACCTCACGCATTCGGTTCGGAAGCAGTACAACATCTTACCGAACCGGTTTCGGATCAGCGTAACCGGCACATCCCGCTGCCCCGACGCGGAGTAAAACCGCAGCCGCACCTTCGCCTGTACACCGCCTTCGCAAACCAGCTTGAATCCGATGATCTCCTCCCTTTTGTTCTCCGGAAAGGCTTCATGCACATCCGGTCTTCGTGTTTTTTTTAATTCAAAAGAAAGCGGATTTCCTTTCGGATCAAACACAGACAGCTTCACGCTTCCGTCATCTATATACCATCCGTATATATAAAAACCGTCTGCATCCGTGTCCGCACTGTCAATATGACAGGTCATCGGCGAAAGCCTGCTTTTTTTATAATCTATCTGATACCGATTCCGGTTTGTATTCAATAAATTTCTCCTCCCGCATGCTCTTTCTGCCGCAGTATAGCACAGGTAAGCGACTGCGGGCAAGTATAATCGGACTTATTTCACAGTAGAAAAATGATTTCTTCTGTGTTATTATGTTTTTTGACTGCATCCACAGCATCAGAGACGTCAGATTAATATTCCTGATTTTCCGATGCCGTATATGGATCACAGATTCTCCGAAGGATAAAGAGGACATCAGAATGACAAAAAAGAAGAAAACCGTATGCTGGATTGCTGTACTGATCATCGTGGTCTGCGGGATATTTATCGTCCCGCTAAAAACAGAAAATGTAACCCTGCAGCTTCAGCTGGAAGACATGAAGAACGGCCAGGAACTGACCATCACACTTCTCAACAAAGACGGCGACGTTCTGACGGAAAATATGCATGCCTACGCAGAGACTGCGGAGCTCATGCTGAATCCGGATTTTTTTGCGTGTGAAAGCATTACAGTCAGCGGTCTTTCCGAAACAGATACGGTCTCATCTATACGATTGTACAGCGGGAGCTATGACGCTTCACGGGACAGACAGATTGCGGAGATTGAGATCCGACAGCAGGGGACAGACGGCACTCTGGTTCTCAGCGGCGACATCTGTACCGAAATAGAAAAAGCCACCGACAACAACCGGGTTCTGAAGGGAAAGCTGCTCCTTCTCGCCCTGGCTGTTTATTTTCTTGCCCTGGCATATTCTTTGAAGAGGGAATCCAAAGTCGTCAAATACGTCCGGATTTTCCTGTGGCTCTTTGTGGGCGCTTACATTGTCGTCGGAATCGCCGGCGACTGGTTCGGATTACTGGATCGTTATGATACAGTTTCCAACGTCGGGGAGAGCGTACAGGACGTATCGATCAACGAAACCGCGGAATCACCGTTTTCCGTGACGGAGGATTCGCTTTCCGGTATAACGGTCTCTTTCTCTGCAAACGATGAGACTGTTTACGAGGATTTCGGCGTTCGTATCATACGGACAGAGGACGGGGAAGAGATATACAGCGGGTTATTTACGGCGGATTATTTAAAACAGAACGGGGAAATACAGGCCTTCTTTGCGGACGGATTGATTCCCGCGGGGGATTATACGCTGTTCCTGGAGCCGCTGGATCAGACAATCGAAAATACGATAAGTTTTCGGGCTGACGCAAACGGAACGCCGGAAATCACGTCCATGTACGGTCCGAATTACCGGAATCTGATCGTCCTGATTCTCTGTCTCATCGGAATCCTCCTGCTGCTTTTGCTCGCGTTCAATTACAGCGATATCAGATTGTCCGAAAAAACGACTGTCCGGCTCCTTTATCTCGGCGTTCTGGTTTACGCCGTTATCCAGGTCATATACTATGGAAAATATGTAGGCAATACACCGGATGAAATAGCCCACATATCCTATATTGCTTATTTACTGGAAAACAAAACGCTGATTCCGGATTTCCCGAATATGCCGACTTATAACCTGTCTGACGGAGTTCCCGTCGCAACCGAAGGAACCATCAACTACCTCGGCCATCCTCCGCTGTATTATTGGATCCTGACAGCTGTTCAGATGATTGTCGGCGGAGATACGATACATCTCAACCTGCTGCGAACGGTCAGCGCAGGGATGGGATTCCTGGGGATCGCCGTCTTTTTCGGCATCGGCTATCGCAATATCTCACACAAAAACCCCTATATTCATCTGGTCTACGCGGCCGCCTGCATAAGCGTACCGTTCATCACCTATGAATTCTGCGGGATCAATAATGACATCCTGTCATTTCTGGGTGTAGCTGTGGCATCCTGGGGAATCCTGCGGTTTGCAAAGAAGAATCGGAACACAATAACGTTTCTGCTATTAAGCTGCGGAATGTTTCTGACCGTCTTCAGCAAGCTGACAGCCGGACTGGTGCTTGTGATCGTTTACCTCGTTTATTTTATATATGTCTGCCTGAAGGAAAAGAGCATAAAATGCATCCTGAACAAATCCTGCCTGGTCGTAATTCCCTTTATTCTGGTCATCGCGGCTTACTTCGGGATCCTGTATCTGAGATACGGAACCGTTCAGCCGACATTGGCGTCCATGGATTTCACATACTATCAGAAAACTGGTTTCTATGTGAAATTCAGTGAACGTTCCGTTATGAACATACGGGAATATTTTAACTACTACTGGTCGAATTTCCTGTTGAACTGGTCCGACATCCGATCACATATCGCCATATACAAACCAACTGCATGGTACGGATGGAACAGAATCATCTATCTGATCCTCCTGATCTGTCCGGTCTGCCTGATCAGAAGAAAAAAAACAGATCTCGATATATTTTGTCTGTGTACATTTGGCGGAATGCTGATCACCATGCTGATGCAGTTCTTCAATGCCTATCATAACATTTATTTTACAGCGGGATATCCCGGAGGATTTCAGAGCAGGTATTATCTTTGCTGGACGCCGATCCTGGCACTCGCTTTCGTGCAGCTGTTTTTGAAGCATGAGACCGATGAATCGGACAGTCCGGCAAGCAGGCAGATCAGGATCAGAGTCCGGGCGATGGCTGTCGTCTCCGTCCTTCTGCTTTTCTACGGCAGTTTTATTTATACGGTGCTCTCTTACTATTAAGAAAAAATTACCGGGAGCTGCGCTGTAGCTCCCGGTACATATCAAAATGTTTTTATTTTATAAATGCCCTCGATGTACTGCCCGGAGCGGCTCCTCCCTTTTCCACAAGTACGATCTGAATCGCCTCCAACCGTTTTGACAATCCCTCCGTGCCAGCCGACTCTCCGTTTTTCGCCCAGCCCAGCCAGCCGTAGGTCTGCGCGTGCACCCGATAATAAATATCATACTTCTCCGCCATGGTTCCCGTCAGCTCGATCTGAATCGCCTCGAGACGCTTTGACTGTCCGGTTGTCCCGGCGGTTCCCCCTCCGGTTGTCCAGCCGCTCTGCCAGCCGTAGGTCTGCATATGGACTCTGTAGCGGATATTGGAAGAACTGGCCTGTGTTAAAGAAATCCGAATCGCTTCCAGACGTTTCGCCTGTCCCGTCGTACCTGCGATCAGACTTTCCCCCATTGTCGACTGCCAGCCATAGCTCTGTCCGTGAACACTGTACTGTACCCTGTTATTCCTGTAGGCGTTCGATGACGACCCCGGCGCAGAGGAGCCCGCGGAAACCACAACAATCTGAATCGCCTCCACGCGTTTACTGTATCCGTATGAACCGGCGGGATTTCCGTTTTTCGCCCAGCCGGTCCAGCCAAATGTCTGGCAATGCACCCGATAATAGATATCATAATCGTCCGCGGCGTCGCCGGTCAGCTCGATTTTAATCGCTTCAATATACTTCGACTTTCCTGTCGTTCCCGCCGTGGCGCCGTCCGAAACGGAACTCATCCACCCGTAGCTCTGTACGGAAACACTGTATTTGACTCCCAGATTCTCATAATCATCCCCTACTTTAATCTGGATGGCTTCCATTCTCTTTGATTTTCCTGTATAGCCGCTCTGCGTTCCGTTCTCCGTCCAGGACTGCCACCCGTACGACTGTATGTGTGTTCGATAGGAAATCAGATCCGGATCTTCTGTTTCAACAGTATCCGCATCCGCGGACACCCAGAAATCAAGATCCACATATCCGTCGATGCCATTCACGGTTCCGGTAGAGGTACACTGCCAGATATCATAAGAGCCGGTGTAAGTACAGGTCGAATTAAACTGCGCAACCCATTTTGACCAGGAAGTATTGTCAAACACGGAACTGGTCAGATAATTCGTCCACCAGTTTTTGTTCGCGTAAATCCCGACGTCATAGCCGGAAGCGGAGACGGTATCGCAGAATGTCTTCGCGATGTTGCCCAGCATGGTGTTTCCCACGCTGATCGTCGAATCGTCCTCCATGTCCAGATAAACGGCATAGGTCGGGGTGTGCCCTTTCAGGAGCCGCAGTACATGCTGAGCCTCGCTGGCCGCCTCCGCCGTAGTCGTAGCGTAGGAATACAGATACACGCCGTAGTCGATGCCGAGCCGTTCACACTCTGACACATTATATTCCCAGTAGGTGTCGTCATAGGAAGTCGTATTCTTCCCGTAGCCGCAACGGATGATCGCGAATTCGATTCCGGCCGCCTTTACCTTCTCCCAGTCGATCTTTCCCTGCCATTTGCTGACATCGATCCCCTTTAATTTCGCATTCGGGATCGCGTCTCCCTCGCTGTTTACATAGACGCCGTTTACCTTGTTCCAGGCATTGGCATACGTAGAGGACAGCGGGAAAAACAGACTGTCCTGAATCAGTTCACCGTTCGAATAACGCCAGCTGTTCTCCAGCAAAACTTCATCGTCCTCCTCAGTATCCGCTGAAACAGTTTCATTCGAATCTGTCTGCGCTTCCACCGCTGCTGTTTCATCTGAGTCCGCCTGAGCTGTCACGGTCTCGTTATCTTCAGAGTTCGCCTGATTCCCGGCCGCAGCATCCTCCTTCGTATCTCCCTGTGTTTCTGTATAGACTGTATCTGTCGTTTCGGCGGCGTCTGCCGATGTCATGACGCCCGAAAGCCCCGAAACAATAAATACAGCCGCCATCATAGAAGCAAACATCTTTTTAAAACGCATAAACCTGTCCTTGTCCTCTCCACACTTTTGTTTTCCGATTTTTCTGTAACTATTCTATGTGGCAGTTCCTTAACCGTGAATATTCCGGCTTGCTACGCTTTTCCCGTCCTGTTTCACCATGCAGAATCTGACGCAACAGCAGACCGCCGTAACTTATCTTTAGTACACAACCACTGTCGTCCCTCTCGGCACATTATCATAGATCCACTTCGCGTTCTCAATCTTAAGTCTTACACAGCCGTGAGACAACGCCATGCCTACTCTTCCGTCCTGCAGAGTGCCGCTTTTTGTATACAGAACCGAATGGAACAGATAATTTCCGTAAAACTGTGTCCACCAGTAACATCTCGATGAACCGGAGTCAAAATAATATCCTTTGTTCTGTACGCTAAACACTCCAGCTACGGTCGGTGTGCTCGCCTTTCCGTTCGCGCAGTCCCATTTATACAGATATTCCCACTTTCCTTTTGACCCTTTGAAAATACCCACCTTATGAGAATCCCGGTCGACCATGATCAGATACTGAGTCGGGCTGGAATACTGCATGGCTTTTGCCTGCATGGCATCCGTCGCCGTGATCTTCTTCTGATTCGTATAATAGTTCGCGTTCGCTCCGGGTGCGGAGCAGTCTTTCGGCACCAGCACGATCTGCAACGCCTCCAGACGGTAGGAGATGCCGGTCGTCCCGGCAGTCTGGCCGTTCTTCGCCCAGCCCAGCCAGCCGTATTTCTCTACATGTGCCCGGTAATAAATATCATAATAGTTTGCCAGATTTCCGGTCAGCTGGATCTTTACCGCCTCCAGGCCGCGTGAGCTGCTCGAGGATCCACTCGCAGTCCCGCAGGACGACCAGCCGGTCCATCCGGTGCCGGATACATGCGTCGCGTACTGAATCGTTCCCGACGGGAGCGAACTGCTGCTTCCGCTCAGATAAAGCGTGATATTCTGAAGCTGTTTCGACTGTCCCGTCGTCCCGAGCGTTGCTTTCTGCGCAACCGTTCCGGTGCTTCCTCCGCCTGTAATCTGCGCGCTGTATGTAAACGCGGAAGAAGAATATCCCGCTATGTATTTCGTACCCGAGGTGGAAGGAGCCGTGTCGACTCCCTTTTTCACCAGGCATACTTTGATCGCCTGTATCGGCTTGCTCAGCTCCGTTGTGCCGGTCGTCTCACCGTTGCAGGCATAATTACACCAGCCGATCTTTGACATGTGCACACTGTAATAGACATCATAATAATTGGCGACGTCTCCCGTCAGCTTGATTCGTATGGCCTCGATCCGCTTTGACTGTCCCGTCGTGCCGGCCGTCGCCCCGTTTGACTTCCAGTCCATCCATCCGTATCCCTGCACATAGACCTGATACTGGATACTCCCACTGTATTCAATCTCAGAGGAAAGCTGCAGCCGGATCGCTTCCAGTCTCTTATTCTGACCGACTGTACCCGACACAACATTTTCCATGACACTGCTCTGCCAGCCGTAAGTCTGTACATAAGCCTGCGTGCTCACCCTGGAATACACATAGCTCTTTGATGTCGATCCCGGAGCGGCGCCGCCCTTTTCTACCAGGACGACCTGAATCGCCTCGATCCGTTTGGAATATCCGGAACTTCCGGCCTTCTCCCCGTTTTTCGCCCAGCTCAGCCAGCCGTAGGACTGCGTGTGCACACGATAATAGACATCATACTTCTCGGCGATCGGACCGGTCAGCTTTATGGTGATCGCCTCCACGCGCTTCGACTGTCCCGTCGTGCCGGCGACCGCGCCGTTGCTCACGGACGACTGCCATCCGATACTCTGCACATGGGCACTGTAGGTGATGCCGCTGCCTGCCCACTCGTCGGAATCAACATTCTGAAGGCTGATCTTAAAAGCCTCCACGGCAAGAGACTGCCCGGTCGTTCCGGCCGTCTTGCCTTCGCTCACAGCACTGAGCCATCCCTTCTTCGCGACATGCGTCTGATACTGAAGTGTCGGTACTGTCCCCGAATCAGCCGCGGTTTCAAGGATCACGGTTTCATCCTCTTCGGCTTCGATCTCCTCTTCATCCGCAGAGGTATCGGCAACCGCTGCATCCGTCTCCTCCTCACTGACCTCCGCTTCCTCCGACGCGCTCTCCAGAATCAATGCTTCATCTTCTTCGGTACCGCTCTGAATCTCCTCCGCGGCGATATCCTCTGATACCTCTGCCGCATAGGCCATACTGTTCGGAACCACTCCGGACACAAGCACGGTCAACGCCAGGATGATCGCTGCGAACCCTCTCATCATTCTTCTCATTGTCAACCTCCCTGCTTTTTATTTATTGATGTCCTCCGGACAGCCTTCTCTGCTTCGACTGCCGGATCGACTTTCCCTCCTTCCCGATCAACGGAAAGAAGAATATACCACTCCATTAGACATGCCTCCCCGCAGAAGCGCCATCTCCTCCACGGTAACCAGCTGATATCCCCTGCTGACCAGGCTCGGGATGATCGTAAGGGATGCCGTCGCTGTCGCCTGATACAGGTCATGCATCAGAACGATATCCCCGTCCTTCACATTGTTCAGAACCGAATTAACCGTCGATACCGAGTTTCTGGTCTTCCAGTCAAGCGTATCGATGGACCAGAGGATCAGCGGCATGCCTACAGTACTCCTGACAGTTGCGTTGTACGCCCCTCCGGGCGGTCTCATGATGGTCGGCGATACGCCGGTCACACTCTTCACCGCGTTATTAGTCAGGCTGATCTGACTCTGAATCGTAGCCACACTCGCCGTTGTCAGTGTCGTATGGTTATATGTATGATTCCCGATCTGGCACCCCAGATTATAGGCCCGTTTTACAATACTGCTGTAGGAACCGACCCGCTCACCGACCACAAAAAATGTCGCTTTACTGTTATACTTTTCCAGTGTATCAAGGATCGTCGTCGTATATTCGGACGGTCCGTCGTCATACGTGAGGGCAACCATCTTCTGATTGCCGTATACTGTCCTGTACAGAGTCCCGCTGGAATTATAATAATAAATATTGCCGTTTTTAACAACACGGCCGGATGTAATGATCGGCGTGTCCTTATAATATCCGCTGTTCGCACCCGGCGCAGGAGCCTCCTTCGGGACGATCTGAATCTGAATCGCCTCGATTCGGTAGGAAATACCGGTCGTCCCGGCTGTCTGGCCGTTCTTCGCCCAGCCCAGCCAGCCGTATCCCTGCACATGGACACGATACCATACATCACAGTAGTTTGCAATATCCCCGGTCAGCTGAATCTGTATCGCTTCCATCCGCTTGGACTGACCGGTCGTCCCGGCCGACGCCCCGTTCGAAACCCAGCTCTGCCAGCCGTAAGACTGCACATGCGTCCTGTACTTCACACCGCCGCTGACCGTACCGCCGGACAGGGAAATGCTGACCGCCTCCATCCGCTTCGACTGACCCGTCACACCCAGGGTCGTCCCATTCGACACTGACGACAGATTCCCATACGTCTGCTGGTGTCCGCTGTAACTGATACTTCCCAGATCGGACTTTGTCAGATACGACCAGGATCCGGAGTTCGACGGTGCGCTTCCGCCCTTTTCCACCAGCACGATTTGAATCGCCTCGGCGCGCAGATACAACCCGTTCGTGCCGCACCAGCCTGCGGTTCCGCTCGCGCTGTCCCCATCGCTCAGTCCCTTCGTCCACTTCGTCCATCCGTATTTCTGGATGTGCATCGAGTAATAAATGTCATACTGCTCCGACAGTTCTCCGGTCAGCCGGATCTGGATCGCCTCAATCCGTTTCGACTGCCCGGTCGTCCCGGCCAGCGTCCCGTCGGACACCCAGCCCATCGTACCGTAGCTCTGCACATGCACGCGGTACTGGATACTTCCCTCCACATCGGAGAGCGCGGAGCCCTTTGAAATGCTGACCGCCTCCAGACGTTTCGACTGCCCGGTGATGCCGAGCACCGTCCCGTCCGATACCGCCGGGAGATTCCCGTATGTCTGCTGATGCCCTGAATAAACGATAAGGCTGCCGGTTGAAGCGGTCGCCGCAAAGGCTGTCGTCGGTATCATTGCCAGCAGCATCACCGCAGCTAACAGGAATGCCAGCCACCCGGTTTTGTGTTTTCTCTTTTTCATGTCACTTACCCCTAAAAATGCATTTTATTTATACAGGTATGACCACGACGACGAATTCGTCGGCGCGGCGGTTCCCTTTTTCACAAGCACGATACGGATGGCTTCCGCGCGCTTCGCCATTCCGCTGGTGCCGCACCATCCGGCAGTCCCGTCTGCACTGTCCCCCTCGCTCAGCCCCTTTGTCCATTTCGACCATCCGTAGGTCTGCACATGCACGGAGTAGTAAATATCATACTGCTCGGACAGTTCTCCGGTCAGCCGGATCTGAATCGCCTCCACACGCTTCGCCTGCCCGGTCGTCCCGGCCAGCGTCCCGTCGGAAACCCAACCCTGCGTCCCGTAGGTCTGCACATGTACGCGATACTGAATACTGCCGCTCACCGAAGTCAGTTGATTACTCTTTCGGATGCTGACCGCCTCCAGTCGTTTCGCCTGTCCGGTCGTCCCCAGCAGCGCACCGTCCGACTTCTCCGAAAGATTTCCGTAAGTCTGCACATGTCCGGCATAGAATACGGAATTTCCCGCCTCATTTGTGAGCAGTCCCCAAGATGTATTTGATACGATGCCGCCCAGATTGGAAGCGGGCGCACTGGAATTTCCGCTGCTGTCTTTTTTCACCAGAACGACCTGGATGGCTTCCATCCTCTTGCTCAGGCCGGTCGTTCCCGCCGCCTCGCCGTTCTTTACCCAGCTCGTCCATCCGTAGGTCTGACAATGGACACGGTAGTAGATGTCCCAGGTATCGGCTGCGCTTCCGGTCAGCTCGATCTTTACCGCCTGGATCATCTTGTTTGTAACGCTGTCCACTTCACCGTCATAACACCAGCTCCGCCAACCATAGGTCGCTACATGGGTGGAATACCGGATGCCGCCGTCCGTCTGTGTGTTCAGCACCAGCTGCAGCCGGTATAAAGCCTGTGCATCTCCGGTACTGCCGCTCATATTCCCGTCCGTTTCATACGACCCCCAGGAGGAGCCGCAGGTCCGGTATACCACATTCTCATTTTCTTTTAATTCCGAAGTGTCGGCGTAATTGCCGCTGCCGCCGGCGACTGTGTGCGTCCCGCTGCCGAGCGTTACTGCGAGATAAAGCCCGTCCGATACCTCCGCGCTCATTGTCTCGCCGTCCACAGTCAGCGTCGTATTCGCCGTGTTCGATACGGGAATCATTACTCTGGCCTGCGTATTCGCCGGAACACAGATGGTCAGGGAGATCCCGCCGTTTCCGTCCATGGCATAGGAAGCCTCAATACTTCCCTGCAGCGTCGGTACCGTCACGGCGGCTTCCTCGACGCCGCCCGGCTGAAGCTTCACGTCAAACGTCCGGTATCCGCCCGACGTCGGCGTAATCCCGAACAGCCCTGTCACCAGCCAGGTACCGGGTGCGCTTCCCCAGGCATGGGAATACGACAGATTCGACTTGACCGAGCTGTCCCAGGCTTCCGACGTCGTCGTCGCACCCACGCTGTAGAGCATGTTCGCCCAGGTATGGCTGCCCTCATAGGTACTCGGATTGCTCAGGATCTGTCTGGCCAGCGTCCCCTCATTGCTGCGGTACAGTCCCTGCAACAGGAAATAGGTGGCGTAGACGCTCATCTGGTTTAATCCATCCTCACTGATGCTGTCCGCCAGCGTATCCGCCATGGACTGATCCGAATAAACGCCATATGCCAGCGCAAATGCCGTGGCCTGCTGCGCGTAATGATCCACTGCCGTGCCGGAGGAGGTCAGTCCGTCCCGGAATCTGCCTTCACTCGCATCATACAGTCTGGAGATCATGCTGCTCTTCACCGACTGCGCTTTTGCCGACCAGGTGCTCGCGTTACTGCTTTTCCCCAGCACCTGCGCAATATCCGCCATGGACTCGCAGGCGCCCGCATACACCGCGTTCAGCACCGTATTATAATAAGAGTTTGTCGTATCATATCCGTCTCTCTCATTGGTCGGCCAGTCCACCAGGATCGTCAGGGACGGCTTTTTCACGAGACCGTTGGAACCTGTGCTGAACAGATTCATCGCGGATTGCAGAGCGGAGTAATGCTCCTCCAGAAACTGCGTATCTCCGGAGTAGAGGTAATACTGCCAGGACGCCATAACGGCATACAGCCGATATTCCGCCGGCCAGGTCGGATTCGCGATCGCGTAATCCAGGGACTTCTTTGCCAGAGAATAATCGCTTTCCATGGAAAACGCAGTCGTCATATTGATCAGCAGGTCGCCGCTGTATACCTGCCGTTCCCTGCTCTGCGTATCCACATACAGGTTCTGGCTCGTAGCGAGGATCGTATATTTTGCCAGATCATACTCATTATTCAGGATCGTGCTGGAACTGGAAAAATCCGAGGCCTCCTCCGTAAACTCCTGCCGCACCTGCAGTCCTTTCACATTTGAAGCGGATATCGTGTTCGAGCATCCGCTGATCTGCACATAGCGGAAGGTTTTCATGTTCAGTCCGGAAATCTGCTGACTGCCCTTTTTCAGCGTCCAGGTCTCCGCGTAAACATTTCCGGTCCTCATGGAATATTTTACACTCCCATTGGAATTCAGCTCTTCCCCATAATAAATCTTTATACTCTGCTTCGCGGAACTGTTGATCGTAAGCTTGAGGCTCCCGCTGATCTCCTCGCCGAAATCGATGACATAGCTCCCGTCTGACAGCTTTTTCACGCTCTTCGGCGTCACCTCGTACCGCGAGATATTATCCTCCTCCTCCGGTTCCAGCGTGTAGGAAGAGATCCCCTTCACCGAGGAGGCCGACTTCCACGAAGATGTGCTGTATCCCGCGTCCAGCCAGCCGTGGGGATAAACTGTGCTGTTAATATTCTCAGCCGCCTGCGTATAGTATGTGGTATTCGACACCAGAGAGGATGTCTTTCCGTAAGCGCTGTCTCCCGCCAGCGCCCGCCAGGAATTGTGCGCGGTATCCGTGCTGAGGAGGACCGCGCTCGTCCCATCCTTATAATAGGCCGTCATCTGTCCGAGGAAAGCATGCCCGGTCTCCGAATAACAGATCACCCCGATCACATTGCTGCCGTTTTCCATATACTCCGTCACATCATAAGTATTGTAATAGAGAACGCCCTCATTCACGCGGCTCGGCCCCATGCCCACACATTCCCCGTTGAGATAGAGATTGTAGACATACTGCCGGGTATCCTCCGGCGATATGGCAGTCGCGGTGAAAATCACTTTCTCCACATCGCTCATGTCCACGGTGGTTTCGCTTCTCAGAAATACAAAATCATCTGTCCCCGTCCAGATGCCTTTCGAAGCATTCCATCCGCTCCCGACAGCTGTGGAGAAAGCCTGCGCCCCGGACAGCCCGCTCGTCCTGCCGTAGTTATCCCGGATCTGGACCTGCCAGTAATACAGCTGATTTTCCGCTGCATCCATTGCAATCGATACATTTGTGTTCGCATCCGACTCCACCCAGCCGGTATCGTATACATAATCCGACTGCGCGATCTGCGCCTCCGTCTGCGCGACCACAATGCGGTAAGCGGCCTGCACGGTATCATCCTGATCCGAATCGATACTCCAGCTGAAATACAGAGCATCCGCGGAAACGCCGAAAGGCTCTGAAAGCAGGTTGATACGCATGTCCCCGACGGCCAGTCCATCGTCATCCGTGTCATTCACGGAAGCCGCCTGTACCGGCGCCTCTTCCTCTTCAGAAGATGCCTCTTCCCTGGACGCAGGCTCTTCTTCCGCGGCAGCTTCCTCCGAAATCAAATCGCGGTCGGCCTCTTCATCTCCATCGGAAACCGCATCACCGCCGGAAAGGCTCTCATCAGCGGAAGTGAATTCGCTGTCGGAAAAATCCTCTTCCCCAAAGCCCTCCTCCTCCGAAGCGGAGTTTTCTCCCGCGACGGATTCCGTCACCACACCTTCCTCACCGGACAAATTCAGATCAGTCCCCGCCGCGGACACCGGTTCGGCTACCGCAGAAAAAATCAATGCTCCCGACAGAAGTAAACCTAACCATCGTTTTCTCATTTTTTGTCTCCTTTCCGCCTGCCTTTTCCGACAGGAGCTTCCGCCTTTGCAACTTCAATATTCCATGCACACTTACTTCCGGTTACGGTTCATCTGCAGCCGCGGCAATCATATCCGCCAGAGCCTGTGCATTCCCCATCTCCGCAAACAGATGCCGTTCGTCCTCCGCAAACAGCTCCCGGTTCGCGGAGTTATCCCCCAAAATCATCTTCTTTTCCATCGCTTCATAAATATAGGCTTTTCCCGGAATTGTCCGCTTCGCCTTGTCGATCGTGGGATGAAAATGTCCCGCAAGGCACAGATCCGCCTGCGCGATCTGCGCCGCCAGCTCCGGCTGAGACAGCCACTCATAAAACGTGGTATAAGGAAAATCTTCTTTCTTCACCCTTTTCACATCAACAGGGCCGATCATCGTAAACCGGATATCATTCCTGTCCCTCAGGATACGCTGTGCCTCCAGAATCACTTCCACGCCCTGCAGAGGCAAAATGCTGCCAAAATACAGAACCCGAAACCCTCTGTCATGATCCGGATCCCTGTCAGAGCTGTACCTGTCCTTGTCATAAATGCCGGTATCAGCCTCCAGGTACAGCACTTCCATCTTCTCAAAGGTCGCCTGAAACTCCTCCGAGAAGTATCTGCCGTCCGCAGCCGTGTCCACGATCACATGTTGTGAATTTTCCAGTACCTTTCTGTCAATCCGATGCAGGATACGCGCCGGCAGAGATTTTGTTCCGAAATAACTTCTGTCATTGACACAGGTATCATACATGGAAATAAAGAAATCGATGATGACCGTTTTCTGTCTGTTCCATTTCCTGAGGAACGGGAATACCAGCTGCGGAGAGAATCCGACAAAGATCACATCGGCCCTCTTCCAGGCTCCTCCCAGACAGGCGCGCCAGACTTTCAGAATCCGTTTGGGATAAGAAGAATCCGAAAAAACGATCTCCTCGAACTCCGCGGCATTTTCACGCAGAATTCGGATCTCCTGAAGATTTCGGATATAGTCCCTGTTCTTTGTCGACAGGAAAAGCACCTTCTTCCCTGCAGCCAGATCTGTCATGCTCTCACTCTTTACATTCACAGCATCCTCCGCATGTTTCCCTTCCCGTTCCGAAACTGCCCGATTCCTTCTCTCCTTCCGGATCAGGCGAAGGACGCAGAGAAACATTATGATGTCCGCCGCCAGAAGTATCCCGATATAATAACAGCACAAACCTCTCAATTCATAATTGCGCAAAACCGACTTTCCGGTAATCACAAGAAGCAGGGATACTGCCGTAAATATGACATAGAAAATCGCCTGCTTCCGCAGCAGGATGATAATCAGATACAGCAGATTCAGAATGGCAATCAGTCCTCCTGCGATGAGCATCAGATCCACTTCCACATGATAATCGTCCAGTGAAACACCGTAAATCCATCCCAGCAGGCGTGTGCCGATTAGCTCAGCAAAGAACACCCCGACGGCCACAATTCCCGCCACGGCAGCGATCAGCCGGACGATACGCTTCTGAAGCCTGTCATGCTCACCCTGCTCCCGCCAGATCGCCATCCGGTTCAGCACCGGATTGAACATAAAGTTACTCAGCAGCGTCACGATATAGATGACCATAAATAAAATATTGAAATACGTCTGCTCCCGATCTGAAACCACCGAATCAATAATATATTTCGGCGCGTTGCTGATATACATCAGAAGAAACGTGGCAAATGCCACCGGTATGCATTCAACAAGCAGGGGCTTCATTTTCCCGCCGCTCTCCGAAGCCGGAGAAACCCGGTACTCCCTGCGCGGAATCCGGTTCAGAAGAAGGCTGAGGACCAATGTCGTAACAATGGAAATGACCAGTGACCCGATCAGATCCCGCAGATAAAAATAGCAGACCATAAACTCCGCGATAAACACGATATTGCGGGTCGCCCATATTTTTGCGGAAATATCCAGACGGCCGAGCTGCTGCAGTCTTCCATGCCACACATCCTCTGTGGATTCGATCATCTTATAGAGGCACAAAAGGGCAACCGTCGCCGTCTTAATCGGCACGTACTGCCGATATACCACATTAAAGCCGCAGTAGATCAGTGTAAACACCGCCATGGCAGCAATTGTCAGAACTCTCATATTCCTGTAATCGCGGAAATGATAATGCTCCGTGACATCCGTGACCTGGAAATTCCGCACGCCGAATTTTCCGACCGTCATCGCCAGATTGGCCGCGGCAAACCCGATCGCGATGTAACTCGCCGCCTCGATCTCGCCGAAACGAGTCAGCACCAGCATAAACAGCATGCTCTGAAAGGAGCTCGTCATGGCAGCCACCATATTCCAGAACCAGGCACTGCGATGCGGATTTTTGCTGTTCAGATATAATCTGTAAATAAAATTTTCACCTTTGGAATTCGTCTGCGTCTCTATCATGATATCCTTTATTTTGAATTTTAACAAATACTCCTCTATACAACAATGTCAGCCCACAATAAATAGAAACAATTTTAAATATTTCCATCAGGATATAGGCTCCACTGCAATAATATGGCACTGACAGGCTCCCCCAATTAGAAAAAACAGTAAAAATAAACATCTGGACAAACGCACTCAAGAGTACTGCCAAAAGGATAATCCACCTGTTAAATAATCGTTTATTTTTCAATTTTATATTAGGAACCTGCAATATCGTCATAGCCACAAACGAAAGCACAGACAAGATACACAACGGCCATCTTAATATCTCATATACTTTTATAATATGATTTTCTAATTCTACGATTCGGTCAGACATCTGCACATACAAATCGTCCTCTTCATCCGGATACAAAAGCATTGAATTGACCACAAATTCCCATTCTCTTATTTCTTCATCTGAGCCACTGCTATAAGCAGTCTGCGACTCTACTCCCTCGTATGAAAAAATCTGACGCGCTGTATCTGTAATTGTTACCTTCACGAAATATGGTATTTCTTCTATTTCCAACATTTTTGTACTGCTGGACAGGAAAATCCCCGATTTTATCATCAATTCACCATTATTGATCTGTTCCTGCAATTCATCTCGCACATTCTGAAGATATTCTATTGTTTCTTTTCCGTCCAAATAAAATCCAGCATTCGCTAAACCTGTTCGAAAACTCCACTGAATAATATCGCCATAAACATACTTACCGGTAGAGGCCCAACTCCGATAAGCAGCCAGATATATATCTTTATATTCTGACAAGGATTCACTGTGGTCAATAATATATTCATATTTATCAATTGACATAAAACAAATGTCCTCATTTAATTCCGGATCCGTATCATCATAGTCAATTTTGATGAATAATTCAGCCACATCATTAAATGCTGTTTTCGTCCTGTCATTTGTCGCAAATATCCCATATTGGCTATAATTGATGCAGCGTAATGTAAGATTTCCTGCACATAAGATAAAAAATGGCATAAAAATAATTACCATTTTTTTCACAAGACCTGTCAGTTTTTTTTGTCTTCCGCCGTGTAAAATCAAAAAGATTCCGGAAAATATACTGCCAATGACAGCAAACGGAAAAATCCATATGGTATCTTCCCGAAGATTGCAAAAGAAAAACAGGCTTACTCCTGCAAGGACAGAATATTTTATCATGTTTTTTTGCCTGCCAAGATTAAAATAGATCCCCAAAATCCCTGCAAATATCAACAATACGAACGGTACGGTCAGTGCATTTCTATACAATCTCTGTACTACCGAATAATGAAAAGTTATGGGAGAGTAAATTAAAAATAAAAAAACAACATATCGGACCCATTTTTTTGTTATAATATTCTTTAATACTTTTACCAAAATACCTGCTGACACAATATACAGCACCGATAAAAAAACGGAATACGGTATTCTGGTCAGACCGCAAAATGCACAAAACAATGAATACGTACAACCTTTCATCAACGTAAATTGGCTATATTCTCCCAGCCAATTACCTCTCATAAGGTTTATCGTCATATTCATCAGACCCCCATCGTCATGAACCAACTCGGTTCTTGCATATACCGGGGTATTATAAGACAGCCATATTCGAAAAACAACCAATACTATTAATAATAACCATATTATCAGAGAACATTTGTTTACTTTTTTTAAATAGTTCATAAGCTTTTAGTCACCCATCTTCATTTTTTAACTCTCCTCATCAGTAATTAAATTTATAAATAAGAAGAACATTCGATTCCCGGCGCTTCGCTCATAATCGTTTCAATTTACCATGTATCAATCAGTGAGAAATCTATTCCTCTTTCGCGCCGTCTTTCTCCTTATCATACTCCAGCTTTCTCACATGATACTGCACATCCTCCAACATTTTCCGGTTCGCGGCGATCACATCTCCGAGCAGACCGATGACAAAAGTCTGAAACCCGATCATCAGCAGAATGGCGGCAAGAATCAAAGACTGGATATGCCCATCCCCTGCACCCTGCGCAAAAAACACCAGATACCGGATACCGATGACCACGCCAATCGCGAAGATAACGCTTCCGATTGCCGTGAAAAACGCCAGCGGCCTGTACATGGCATAGGCCCGGATGATCGTCAGCATAGATTTCTTGATATAACTGGACATACTGCTGAACAGCCGGGACGGGCGCAGCTCCTCATTCGTGCGAACCGGAACAGACTCCATCGCGATCTTTGTCCTGCCGGCCTGCACGATCGTCTCCAGTGTATACGTATATTCATTAATCACATTCATATGAAGAGCCGCTTCCCGGCTCAGCGCCCGGAATCCGCTGGGTGCGTCCGGGATATCGGACTTTGAAGCTTTCCGTACCACCCAGCTTCCCAGATGCTGCAGTCTTTTCTTCATCGGGGAAAAATGTTCGGTCTGGTCGATGGGCCGCTCCCCGATCACAATATCCGATCTGCCATCCAGAATCGGGCGGATCAGCTTCTCGATATCATCCGCGTTGTACTGGTTGTCCGCGTCTGTATTCACGATAATATCGGCGCCGTTACGAAGACAGGCATCCAGACCGGCCATGAATCCCTTCGCCAGACCTTTGTTCCGTCGGAAATTAACGATGTAATTCACGCCCCAGTTTCGAGCCACCTCCACGGTATTGTCGCGGCTGCCGTCGTTGATGATCAGATATTCGATCTCATCGACTCCATCAATATGCTTCGGCAGAGCATTCAATGCGATCTCCAGTGTCTCCGCCTCATTAAAGCATGGTATCTGAATAATCAGTTTCATGTTTCTTTTCTCCTAAATCAGTACTTTTATTTCTTATCCCAAAGACGAAAGCGGTTCACACAACTCCTTCGATCAGAATCTTATCACCAAGAACGATCTCCCTGACACCACATGTTTTCTTCTTATTAAAATTAAAACTCAGCATATATCCCTTTTTCATATGAAAATAATCAAGATAACCGAAAAGCTGTCTTTCTCCACGTTCGTTATATGCATTGCCGCGCCAGATCTTGAGTTCCAGTATGTTTTGCTCGCCCTGGTAATAAATAACCAGATCCATCCGCTCACTGTCTCTGGTCTGCGGCTCTATGCTATAATTACCAATCCCATTGATGATCGGTTTTAAAAACAGAAGAAAATATTTTCTTCCCACCTTCTCCAGAAACTCCTCATCCTCTTCCCCGTAAAGTTCTTCGAAAGTCTCAATGAACTTCTCTAAAATACGTCGAACATTGAGATGACCGCCGGTTATAAACTGATTTCTTTCCTGTGCAGCTGCGGCGTACAATTTGTTTTCAGCAAGTTCTTCCGAAATAAAAGTATTATAAAGCACCATCTCAAAAATGCGGTTCGATATGACAGCCGTATCATTTTCATTCCGGATAAAACCATACATGGCGGCATCTTTTATATAAGAGTTCGTTATAACGTAAGGAATCGGCTGACCGTTAAAAAGCAATTCCTGCAAAAGAGATTTTAACTCCGGGTACATTTTTAACTTCCCCAGCATGGATTCATAAAGAGGATTATCTTCCTTAATAACTCTTTTCACCGACTCACGGATGCCAGCCTCTGTCCACGCTTTCGTTTTGTCCGGGAAATCTGCGGTTCCGGCTATTTTTTCGTCCAACAATTTGCAGATTCGCGAAACCAAAACCGGATATCCGTACGTCTCATCATAAATCATTCCGGCCATCTCGCTGATATTCATTCCGGTGTGATAATCGCATTCATATTGTTCCAGCATATTTATAATATCTGCTGTTCCAAAACTCATATCTACGTCAAACTCAGCTGCTATGTTCCACGGACTGTTTTCTTTATGATCCTCTTCTGTGCGAATTTTTCTCCTCATGCTGCGAACATCATGAACACCGGCAAGAATCACTGACTGAAATGTCGGAACATCCGGACGCCGCAGATAATACGCACGTAATTGGGAAAGGAAATCAAGAAACACCTGATTGTTTGATGCGGAATCTGCCTCATCAATAATCAGAACCGGTGCTTTCTCCAGCTTCCCGCACCACACTTTTATTACTTTGAAAAGAGCCTGCAGAGAATTGATTCTGGCAGTCTTTTCAGCAAAAGCGGCAAACTGTTCACGGATGTCCTCCGGGCAAACGGCGACGGCATCCAATATCTCCTCAGCAAATGCCGCCACGAAATTCTGTACACTCGCAAATGACACCTCATCCATCATCTGAAAATCCAGGCTGATTACCACATATTCTTCTTCCAGAAAATCAGCCAATGCCCGTAATGTAGTGGTCTTTCCATACTGTCTGGCCCGGTTGATCACAAAATAATCTCCGGCATCAACCATTTTTTTAATCGCATCGAGCCTGGACTTCAGATCTACCATATAGTGTACATCTGATCGGCAGGCTCCATTTACATTAAAGATTTTCGCCATCAGCCAAACTCCTCTTTTCCAAGAATTATATATCAAATAATACATCGCATACTATAAGTACAGAAACAACTTCTGTTTTTATAGTCCACTTGACACTACCCCCAGAAAGACTTTACCATATCACAGACATACTCACACTGTTCCGCAGTCAGGCCATAATACATGGGAAGCCTCAACAGCCGTTCGCTCTCCTTCGTCGTGTATCTGTCTTCCCCGTGAAATCTCCCCAGATGCTTTCCCGCCGGCGATGTATGCAGCGGAATATAATGAAACACAGTCGAGACTCCTCTCTCCTTCAGATAAGCAATCAACTCCGTCCTTTCCTGAAGATCGGACGCTTTAATATAAAACATATGCGCATTATGTCCGCATTCCTCCGGCACGCACGGAAGCTCAATCCTGCCCTTTTCCATCAAAGGAAGCAGATTTTCATAATATCGGTTCCAGCTTACCATGCGGTCGTCAAAAATAGTCTCCGCTTCCTCTAGCTGCGCCCAGAGGTACGCAGCGTTGAGTTCACTCGGCAGATACGAGGATCCCGCCTCTACCCAGGTGTACTTATCGATCTCTCCCCGGAAAAATTTACTTCGGTTGGTCCCCTTTTCCCGGATAATCTCCGCGCGTTCAATGTTTGCCGGATCCCGGATCAGCAGCGCGCCGCCCTCCCCCATGCTGTAATTCTTGGTTTCATGAAAACTGTAACAGCCATAATCGCCGATGGTTCCCAGCGCCTGTCCTTTGTATGTACTTGCCACGGCCTGCGCCGCATCTTCGATCACTGTCAGACCGTATTTTTTTGCAATAGCCATGATCGTGTCCATCTCACAGGAAACTCCCGCGTAATGAACCGGCACGATCGCCTTTGTTCTCTCCGTGATTGCGTCTTCGATCAGCGCCTCATTCAGATTCATCGTATCCGGACGGATATCAACAAAAACAGCCGTGGCGCCCCGGAGCACAAAGGCATCTGCAGTAGACACAAAAGTATAAGAAGGCATGATCACCTCATCCCCCGGCTGAATGTCCGCAAGCAGAGCCGCCATCTCTGTCGCGTGCGTACAGGATGTTGACAGCAGCGCTTTCTTTGTGCCTGTGTACGCCTCCAGCCACTCGCTGCATTTTTTTGTAAACTGGCCGTCGCCGCAGATCTTCCGGCTGGCGATCGCTTCCGATATGTATACCTGCTCTCTGCCGATATACGGCGGTATATTAAAATTAATCATTGGTATGTATGCTCTCCCTGTTTCTCCGAATAAACTTTTATAAGCTTATAACATTGCGCGGTATTTGTCAAAGAATTTATGCACTGAATAAAGATTCTCATCTCTTATCGGGTTTCTTTAAACCCACCGCCAATACCGCCGCATACACAATCACCAGCAGCGCGTTCACCAGCAAATAAAGAAATGCCGCTCCCATCATACCCCGGGATATAACAAAGAATCTGCCGCATGTCAGCGCAAATACCGCCGCCGCTCCATACCCGACAGCGATAAAATTCTGTTTTCGTATTGTCGTAATCGGAACATTTAGATAGGATGCGATCGCATAGCATCCGCCTCCCAGGAAAAGCACTGCGAATTCCGCCTGATATCCTGTCAGATCCGCATTGTACAAAACAGACAGAATCGGCAGACCGATGGTAAGGCCGATCACCATGATCACCGCAGTCAGACCAGCTACGATAAGGCACTGCCGGAACACCTTTTTCCGAAACAATCGAATCTCTCTTTGTTCCCACAGTTCTCCCAGATCTTTAATTACCGGCTGATAAATAAAATTATTCAGAAGCATAATGACAAACACCGGCATCATGATATAGCCGAAAATCGCCTGCGTCTCCTCATTCATATAGCTGTTTATCATATACTTCGGAACATTCCCGATATAGATAGCCAGCGTAGTGCCTGCACACAACGGCAGACATACCTTCATCAGCTTCCACACATTGTGTCGGGATCCGCTTTTTTTCCCGTCGCTGACAGCAGAAAAAGTCCGGCCGATAAACCAGAAATCGAGCAGTACGGAGACCAGGATTCCCAGTGCGAGAGACAGGTGAATACCGACTCCCGCCAGCACCGCCGCACAGATAAGCGCCGTAGAAATCACCAGACGAACCGCCATGATCTTCGCGCCGATATCCAGACGCCCGACCTGCTGATAACGCCCCAGGAAAACATCCTCAAACGCGTCAATGAGTTTTAAAATGACCACCTCCAGAATGATCATTCCTTTTTCCAGATATCCCTCATTGCTTCCAAATCCATACAGCAGATAAAACACGAGAATGATAACCGCCAAAACCAGCGAAAGGACTCTGCTTCGAAAATAATCGCGGAAAGAATACTGCTCCGCAACATCCGTAACCTGAAAATTACGAACCCCATACTTTGCTATATAATAAAAGACCTGAGCGACCGCATAGGCGATCGTGACCATTCCCGCCGTCACCAGTCCGAGACAATGCGAAATGAAAATCAGGACAATCGCCGACTGCCCTGCATTCATCGCACCGCCGATCGCGTTCCATATTACTCCGGAAGACCTAGTATGCTGTTCATTTCCGAAAAGCCATTTTTTTAACATTTCTGTACCCATCATTCTGTCTCAGTAAACATCAATCAGCATCTGTAAAAAATTGATCCCTTTACGAGCGGACATGATATATCTGCATACGTCCGTCATCATAAATCTTGTCCAGATATGCGCCGCTGTCATAATGTTCCTGAATGTAAATCAGAATATTGTCAATCAGAGAACTGTTGCTTATAATGCACACCTGCTCATTATTTATAATGTCCCTGAATGGATTCTCTATATTATAATTAGCTAAAACCTCCAGATTCGTCGGCATATTTGTACCCCATCCGCCTAAAGTATAATAATTGCTCTGAATACCAAAGGGAATAGATTCAAAAATAGAGTACACGGTTCCTGTCTGATTACCGCTCACAACATCTGTAAGGTACAGGGTATCTTTATCACCGAGAACCATATTATAAAAATCTGTGTAATAAGCAATATCCTCCTGACTGCTCTGCAGATCCAGATTGGTTTTATACAGATCCATATTCATGCAGGCCAGGATAACACAACAGAAAAGCATCGCTTTTCTGCTGCGGATAGCTTTTATATAATCACCGATCAGAAAAGCAAAAACAATTACCGCGGCAAGCCAGACAACTGTATCCACCCGATTCTGGAGGTATCGGTGCAGATAAATGAAATAAACATTTATTCCCGCGATTGCCAGAAACACATATAAAACAGCGCCTTTCTTTTTTCGGCACAGAAAAAGCCATATAAGGAACATTGATACAAAGGCCTGAAAGCTTCGTTCTTTCAGAAATCCCGGCAGAAGCTCCCGAAAAAACACAGATCTGTATTGAATATCGTCATGTGTTTTCAGTGCAATTAATTCATCCATCACTTCCACTGTAAATACATCGGGATCCGCAAATGTCCAGTTTGTGAAAAGATAATAATCATTTTCGCTGATGCCGAGTTCTGTATATGTTTCTATATTCTGTTCATAATCCGGAAATCCCGTATCCGTGAGAACCGCGCGTTTCTGGTTAAATTCCCTGTAATACGACCATTCCGGGCTCTGATCATAAATATACGCATCGAGATAATAAAACACCCCTGTACTGCCGATCATAATTGCCCAGATCAGAATATATTTTAAACTTTTTAAACAGAACTTTTTTATGTCTGTTCTAATCTGATAATATTTTACTATTTGTGCAATTCCCAGAACTGCAAGCAATATCAGAACAATTCCATACGCTTTAAAGCGAAGAAAACTTCCTGTCAAAAGCAGCAGATATCCGAGAACAACATGTCTCTTTCTCTTCTCCCTGTTATCGAGCGCATAAAAAATGGCAATAGCACCTGCAACTGAAGCGACACCGGCCGTCTTTGTAAACTGAACATTGACATAGCACTCATAACCAAAATAAGTGAGAATTATAAATACAAAAATATATCCGAACCGATTACATTTTTTTACCAGAATGTATGAAATCAGCACAAACCCGACAAACAATACGGAAAAATGCATCAAAGGATACCATTTTACAGCAGGCAAAACAGTAACCAGCATTTTCAGAATTTTGCCAAGAAAAATATTGATAAATACCAGATGGGACGTATAACTGCCCCGGTAACCGGAGACAATAGAATCCAGAGCCTGATCATCATTTGTCTCATATCTGGGAGTAAATATAAAAAAATAAATCAGGAAATAAACTATATTTATAAAAAGTATGTTGCGAAATATTGTTGTATTCAGGCGTTCCATGAGTTTACGGGAATTCACCTTCATAAAATCTGTGTGTACCATTTTTAACAGCCAGTCTCCTGCATTTTTATCTGATTAACATGATGAAAACAGTTCGATATTTTCGCGAATTTTTTCATCCGGCCAATCCCACCATCCCATTTCCTGTAATTCAGCAATCCGTTCCTCACTGAACCTGTATTTCAGAATTTTTGCCGGCACACCGGCTACAATCGCATATGGAGGCACGTCCGCAGTGACAACCGCTCCCGCCGCAACAACCGCTCCGGTCCCAATCGTTACATTTCGCAGAATGATTGCTCCGGTTCCGATCCACACATCGTGTCCGATCACACAGGTTTCCTTAAATCGGTCATAAACGGGAGGCATTCCTTCCGGTCGGAGACAGTCGACGTCGTTATACAGAAACGCATGCGTCGTCATCCTTGTATAGTCATGGTTGGCTCCTCCTATGGAAACATTCCATGAGATTGATGCAAAGCTTCCGACTTCCGCTCTGATAATCTTTGTATTGCTGCCCGTATAACTGTGTCTGCCGATGTCGGACCCGTATACATAATTATTCCGGTCGATTCTCACCCGTTCTCTCAACCGGGAAGCCTCAATCTTCGAATAATCACCCACGCTTACATAATCTTCCAGCTCGGAATCCTTTACCAACACATCTTTAAATAACTTCACGGTATCAGGAAGAATGACATCCATGGCTGACATCCTCCTTAATACTGATTTCCGTCTGATCTATCACATGATCCATGAGTTCCACAGCCTCACGCAAAGTATTCCCCTTTGTGATCACCTGTCCGATTCTGTCCGGTCCGATATGAAAGCGGTTTACATGATCGCCGATCCCGTAATCGAAAGAGACATCCACAATATTCCTGTTCTCCGTTTCCGGAAGACGGATTCCCGTTATCGTACCGGAACGATCTGCCATGATAAGCCTGCAGGCGTTCGGCATCCCGTGGCGGACAGAGATTTTATCTATTTTCTCTCCAAACGCGGTCTGAAGAATCATTTTATAAAAGTCCACACCATAATAAATTGAAACCATCTCCGGCAGACAGGTGGCCCCGGATCTCGCTCCGACTTCCAGTACATAAACTTTTCCGTCCTTTAATATAAAATCCGCATTGAGCGCGCAATTGTCCAGCCCAAGAGCCTTCACGCTCAGTTCCACCTGCCGTGCGCTTTCCTGCAGCAGATCTTCTGCGATATCATACGGCACATAGTGTCCGACCGGCACACCGGTATCACCCTGAAAAACATAATCCCCGTGAGGCATAACAAAAACGACGCTGCCGTTGTTTACCAGTGCCTGAGCCCCAAACTCTGTCCCTTCTATACATTCCTCAACAACAAAGTAATCCTTTTTTGACACACTGAGCGCAAGATTCACCGCAGCCGTAATTTCCTCCGCCGTACCCTGACGAATTTTGGTGATTCCTCTGCTGCCGGAGGAATCCACCGCCTTGATCATCACAGGCAGCCCCATGGTGTCAATGATCTCTTTCGCTTCCTTCGCATTATGCGCGATCTGATAAACCGCGGTACAGACTCCTCCGCTGACAAACCGCCGCTTCATTTCAAATTTGTTTGCGGAACATAAGGCCGCTTCATAAGACACACCCTTCAATCCCAGTGCATCACACACTTTTCCGATCGTCGGCACAGCCACATCCGTTCCGGCTGTACAGATACCGTCAATCTGTTCAGCCCGGGCCGTTTCCAGTATCCGCTCCGCATCCGTGGTATCCAGATAATAAACCTTGTCGGCAAGAGCAAATCCGGGATAATTTCCCTTTATGCTGACGACGATCGTGTATAATCCCATCTCTCTGGCTTTTTTTATAAGCGGAACCTGATAAATCCCGGCGCCAAGAATCATTATTTTCTTCATATCATCTTTTGTTTCCATATTAATTATCCCCCTGATCTCCGCTGCATACAATTTCCTTTTCATCATACGCAGGAAAACCGATACACTCCTGGAACAGACGCCCTATGTATCTTCCCAGCATTCCGATACTGAATAAGATAACTCCGGAAAAAAACGATATCGCGAGAATCAGAGTCGTAAAACCGGAAACATGAATCCTTCCCGCCAGATATAAAATAAAATATATGATTGCGATCACAAACGCCACAGCTGAGATCACAATCCCGCCCATACTCGTCAGATCCAGCGGAAAAGTAGATCCATTCACAATGATATCCATCGTGACTCGGATCAGATGTCTGGCGTCATATCCGCTTTTTCCATAAGCACGTTTTTTGTGCTCGACCACCACTGTCTCAACATTTTTTGTCAGAGAAAAAATCATCCATCCAATCTGGGGCTTCTTTCCCCTGTACAACAATAAGCTCTCCGCCAGCTCCCTCTTCATAATACGGAACGAAGTGCTTGCCATCCCCTTCGGCTTGGAATATATTTTTTCCGACAGATACCCGACCAGTCTGGTCCCGGCTCTGCGAAACAGATTATGTTCCTTGTGTTCGTAGCTTCCGATCACACAGTCGCAGTCGGTTTCCCGCATTTTTTCGATCAGTTTCGGTATTTCAGACGGATCATGCTGAAAATCATCGTCCATCGTTATGAGATACGCGCCCCGCGCATGCTTCATGGCACACATGAGCGCATTAAACTGTCCGGAATTATATCTGAGATTGACTGCCTTCAGGTGAGGAATGCGCCTTACAATTTCTTTCATTGTCGGCCATGTTTCCGGCTGCGGACTTCCGTCATTCACCAGAACAATCTCGTATGTATCCCCCACCCGATTCATCACCTGCTCTATTTGTAAAACCAGTTTTTCCAGCCAGCTGCTGCTGTTGTATATCGGTATCACAATTGAATATCTGATTTTTTCTGCCATTCCAGTACCTTTTTCGTGTCTGTCGAATCAACAAGGAACATATCACAAAAAAAGGATAACATTTTGCCGGAAAATGCTATCCAACTTTATTATAATAATCGACATCCATAGATTTTTCAACCATCAATTTAATAAAAAATTAAAATTATCAGCCGACAGTCAATGGCAAAATGCCACATCTCACAAATGAATAGAGCGACAACACCATCACCGCGGATATCAGGATTTGCACCGTTTTTCGTTTCATCCAATTTCTGTGTCGATATACCAGATACATAATACCAAAAAGCATCGGGAAAAGATATCTTCCCTGTGCCTGAAAATCAGCATTCCAGGAATGATAAGCGGAGATCACCGGGCTCAAAACGATAATAAACAAAAGAATCATATCTTTCCAGACCGCATACGGTCTTGCCCGATACTCCCGAACACATAAACAGATCAGAGAAGATATAAGCGCAGCATACAGTATCCCCATGATTATATAATACGCCGTTCCGCTTGACTCCGACATCCATCCGTATTTTCCGACAAAAGACTGAAATGAACCTCTTGCGAAATGCCCCTCTGTAAAAACAGAAGAAAATGACAGACCCTGATCACGGTAAGACACACTGTTCAAAATTGCTTCAGAAATATGATTCTCTCTGGCTGCCTGATAGAGAGCGCTTTTTTGTGTCCCATAAACGCGATAATCCATCCATTTTCTCACGCCAAAGGTCAGCAGGCACGCACCGACTATGATCACATATTTCGGAATCAACTTTTTATCGCGCTTTTCTGTCAGGTAAAAAATAAATATTGCCGCCGCCAGCAAAAACACAGTATAATAGGTGGATTTCCCCATAAAAAGCAACCCATAGAGAAAACCGATAAAAATCAGATACACGCATCGCTTTCCATTTAATGGTTGATCCAGACTTTTTTGTAAGTGCCCGTTTGGAATACAGCAGGCTGCAATCAGAACGAATGCCAGAAAAAAGTCCCACGCATCTGATGTTGCATACGAAAAGAGATACCACACCTGCGGCGTCATCCCAATCGGAAGAATCAGCCACGGATTCTTTTTCCCATATTTAATGAAAAGAAAGATAAGAACCACGAACAAAATCACGCCGAATATTCTGTAGTAATTGAACATTCCCAATGTCTGTTTAAAGACAAAACCTACTTTTCCTGCCAGAAAATAATAAACAGAAAGTTCTTTCAGCCTTGTCGTACCATAATTCGAGAATGCATTGTATAATTTTTCGCTGCTGAAATCGGGCAGAGACCATGCCTGCAGGTAATAATCAACCGAATAACTGGTTTCATCTTCATCCGGGTGTCCGAAAGTAACGCTGAAAAAAGCCATATACAAAACCGCTGCCCCGGCAAAAAACAGGAGCATCGTCCAAACGGCAAATTTTGATTCTTTGTCTTCCTTTTTTATATAAAAAAAACATACTGCCAGGAAAATAACGCATATCGACCATATGAGGCAAAGATAAAACCATTTTTGAGCGCTGTCGCTCCCTGCACTCTGCTTCAGCTGTTCCAATGCATCCGGGTTTAAAATATAGATTGGGTCGTCATTTTCCGGAACGATCGTTAGATAACCTTCTCCCGCCTGCAGTTCGGATACATTATAGAAATCTCCATACTCCGTCAGCTGCTCAGCAGTGAATTCCAGGGATTGCCTCCAGCCGTTTCGAATCCTTACGGAAGCAATTGAAATCGTCTCTGTATCGGATGTAAAATCTATCCGGAATCCTGTACATTGCCCGATATGAAGCGGCAGAGTGAAAGAAATCTGCCTTTTCTGAATTCTGTCAGCCAACGCATGATCTTCCGAAAAGCCGCTGCCGTCATCCCAATAGACTTCCGCCACGCTATTCGTATAGCTGCTGCTGTTATTTCCATAATAAAAAATCTCCAGACATGACCCATAGCTCGCATGACATACCAGAATCGACAAAAAAAAGCTGCCCAGAACCGCAATTATTAAAATCCCTCTAAATGATTTAAAACCCTTATCTCCCTGTATCATACCTCTGCCTTTACATCCGGTAAAAATCATGTTCGTTCCTCTTCGGTATCCGTTCCCTCACGCTCACATTCCCTCACTGAAGATAACTCGTATCATTATAATCCAACAGAGTCAGGGCTCCATCTTCGTAGCGTATGACGGTCACGCTGCAGTTATTCACTCCGCCTCCCGCCTGCTCCGGGAAATATCTCTGAAAATAAAAATCCATGGAGGAATGCGCGACGATCAGTATGGTATCTCCGTCCTCCGCCTCATCCACAATCCTCTCAACCGCATCCTCAAAACGATTGCAGAACTCATATTCCGTCTCAGCATTTATGGGCGAAACAAAATCGGCATCTTCTACCGTTCCGAAACATTCTTCCACAGATGTAAGACCAAAATATTCATACAATTCCTCAGACGTCATACCCTCGGCCTCTCCCCAGGAAATATCCCTCAGGCCATCATCCTGTATCACCTCGAGTTCCCCCTGTCCGGAACTTTCCAGAACAAAGACGGCCGTATCATACGCTCTCTGCAGCGAACTTGAATATGCCGCGTCAAATGTGACGTCTTCCAGGCTTTCTCCCAGAGTCTGCGCCATTTCAACTCCCGTCTCTGTCAGTACCGGATTCCCGGACGTCCCCACCAGAAGACCCGCAACATTCGTATCTGTCTGCCCGTGGCGTACAAAATATACGAGGACTCCCCTGTCCTGCCGCAAAGCCCCGTAAAACAATGCCGCACAAAACAATATGACCACACAACTCTGAATTACACGTGTTTTTCGTCTGCTCATCATACCACCTTCTGAATCGTCACTTTTGAATTCATGTCATAAAATCCCACCGTATTCTTATCGGAAACCACTGTGATATTGATCACATCATACAGCCTGTGATATGCCCTCAGTTCCCCCTCTACAAATCCGGTACAGCTGATTGACAGCAGATATTCTCCCCCCTGCAGGTTCATCTCCTGCTCAAAAACGGCTACATATATTTCACCCTCCTGAGCCACTCCGATGTCCTCTTTCTCATACATGGTATTTGTACCGGTGATATCCGTTCCCTTTATTGTCTTGATCGTATAAGTAAAAATAGGGTCGGCGATTTTTTTATGAAACAACACCTTGGAACATATTCGAAATCTGGTTCCCTTTACGATCGCGTTGGTATAATTTCCGTGATCGTCCATGACGGCAAAATCAATAATCTCCGCCTCTTTTGAACCGTATTCATTCAGCTTCGGATTAATGACATAATTACTTTTCCATGTTCCGGAGTTTCCTTCCGATATACGGATCCTGCTTTCTGATTCTTCCTGAATCTCATCTATGCTGGTAATCCTGTTTCCGTTTTCATTTACCATCACCTTTTTGTACAGATCCACCATCTCCTGCGGCAGACCTTCCGCCAGCTTGACGCCCTGATTCAAAAGGATAGCCCGGTCACAGTATTTTGAAATGCTGCTGAGATCATGGCTGACAAAAAGGATCGTCTTTCCCATCTGCTTGAACTCTTCGAATTTATGAAAGCATTTTGTCTGAAAGAAGACATCCCCTACCGACAGCGCTTCATCCACGATCAGAATTTCCGGTTCGATATTAATGGCGACGGCAAAAGCCAGCCGCACAAACATGCCGCTGGAATACGTCTTGACCGGCTGATTGACAAAATCACCGATATCCGCAAAATCCAGTATATCCTGCAGCTTCCCGTCAATCTCTTCCCGGGAAAATCCGATCATCGTTCCGTTCAGATAGACATTCTCCAGTCCGGTGTACTCCATGTTAAAACCGGCGCCCAGCTCCAGAAGGGCAGAAATCCGTCCCTCGATCTCCACCTCACCCCCGGACGGATTCAACACGCCCGTAATGATCTTCAGGATCGTAGACTTTCCGGATCCGTTTGTTCCGATGATGCCGACCGTTTCCCCCCTCGCCACTTCAAAAGACACGTGATTTAAGGCATAATGCTCCTTGTATTTTTTCTGCCTGGACAACCCCAGAGATTCTTTCAGGCGATCCATCGGTTTATCATACAGTCTGTAGACTTTGCTCACATCATTGACTTTGATCGCAGTCTCACTCATTTGCCAAACACCTCTCAGTCTTTGCGGATGTCCATCGAATTCTGCGCCGCTTTCCAGGCGACATCTCCACCAGAATCCCGATTTGAGAATTCTCCTGTATACCCTCCAGATCCTCCTGACGGATTCTGCATTCGAATCCGCAGCGAAATGCGGCATTACCGGACGCGTCCGCTGCATCCTTCCGAATCGTCCGCTTCACGTTATAACAGGCAGCGCGGCCGTCTTTTCCGTTCAATACAACATACACATCACAGGAATTTGTCACACGGCTGCTCCTGAAAAAGAACCATCCTTTTACATATAAAAAATCTGAAAAAGTAATTTCATCCAGACAGACATGGAAATCACTTTCCATCCGTTTCGTGATCTTCAGAGATCCTGTCATCTCATTTATAATATAATGTTTATTCTCTGAATTATTTGAAAAATCCACATTGTTCTGGACGAGATTCCGGTTATAAAACGGATCCCATCCCCGGTACTGCGGATAGATGCTGTACAGTTTTTCCCGTTCCCGAACCAGACGTTCAAATTTACGCTTATCCTCCCGGTCCAGCCCCCGGCTCAAAGACTCATGATGAAGCAAAACGGCATCATTGCGAACCACATTATAGTATCCCTCCGCTGCCAGATGAAAGCAGAACTCGATATCATTATAGGCAACCGCCAGCTCTTCATTAAATCCGGAGACACGTTCAAACTTCTCTTTGCCGACCAGCAGGCACGCCGCTGTAACCGCCAGATAATTATAATCCATCCGGTTCCTTCCGAAAGAATAAGACTGCTTATCACTGAATCCGGTGAAAGCATGGCTCGGGCCGCATTCCAGATTGATCACCCCCGCATGCTGGATCGTGTCGCCGTCCGGATATAACAGCTTTGCCCCGACCGCACCCACATGCGGAAGAGCCGCCTGCCCGGCCATTCTTTTCAGCCACTTTGAATCAATGATTTCTATATCGTCATTCAAAAACAGCAGAAGCTCCCCGGAAGCAGCTTTACCCCCGAGATTGCACATATGAGAGAAATTAAAAGCCTCTCTGTGATAAATATACTGCATTCCGTATGCGTTCGAAATGTCCTGATACTTTTTTCTGTTCTCTTCGTCACTTCCGTTATCAACCAGAATAATTTCATAATCCGGATAATCCGTTAACTCATGAAAGGAATCCAGACAGGTTTTCAAAACCTCATAGTTATCTTTGGACGGAATGACCACACTCACCTTCGGCCATACTTCCGGCAGATAATTTACGCGATACTGCCAGGATTCCCTGACCAGTTCCACTTCCCCTCTCAGGTTCCTGCGGGCCAGGGCTTCTTCCTGAGTTCTTTTTGCGGCTTCAAGAATATACGGTTTTGCCTCCGGCGTCCCGGCGGTGGACTCTTCTCTCACGCGCCAATGATACAGTATTTTTGAAATATGAGCGATCTTATCTGTTTTTTCCGTAAACCGCAGGACAAAATCATAATCCTGCGCCCCCTCAAATCCGACGCGCAGACCCCCGATTTCCTCCGCGATCCGTCTCCGGTAAACGCCAAGATGACAGGTGTACATAAACTCCATCAGCGTATCCGGCGCCCAGTCCGATTTAAAATGCGGCATAAAACGGCTCTTTCCGTCGTCATCGATCTTATCCTCATCACTGTAGATAAAATCAAGTTCCGGATCCTCATTTAATACCCGGGCCACCTCATACAGAGCATTCGGTGCCAGAACATCATCACAGTCCAGGAAAGCGATATATTCCCCTGTCGCCATCTCAAGCGCGGAGTTGGTCGACCTGGAAATATGTCCGTTCTCATTCCGGTATACGACTTTCACCTTATCGTTTTTTTCATATCTGCGCAGCGTTTTCCTGACATTTTCCCATGTAGAACAATCATCCGCCATGCAAAGCTCCCAGTTCTGATAGGTCTGGTTCAGGACAGACTCAATGCAGGGGATCAGATGCTTATCCAGAACATTGTAAACCGGAACCAGAACCGATATCTTCGGCTGATATTCCGGTTCTTCCTGACAGGAGTCCTGCCGTTCCAGGGTCTCGATCCATTTCTGGTAAGTGTTCTCCTCCTCATCTGTCTGCAGATAACGCTCCCTCATCCGCATGTCTTCACGGCTGCGCCTTCTCGCCTTCACACGCGCCGCTGATCTTCCGGCTTTTCTTAACGGTTCCGTCAGTTTCCAGGTAGTGGATTCTGTCACCGAAAGGAATAATTGCTCTTTCTCAGACAAACTGGTTTTGAGATTTTTATTCTGATTGATCAAATCCTCATTCTGTCTCTTATTCTCTTCCAGCTGAGCGCTCAGCTGCTCACACTCCGATACCTTCGCCAGCATCCCATTCTGCGCGATTGTATTCTCAGCATCAATGAGATTTAATCTGTATTCTGATTCGAAAGATCCGGCATTCCCGTCAACCGAAATAAAGATCTGCGGATCATTATGCAAAAACAGATACTCGCCGGACTCCCGCTCTGACCCGTTTGTGGAAAAGGACAGTTCTCTCCCCTCCGAATCCCTCAGATACTCAATCTGTATCACACACGCGCTCTGCGCCGGATCAAATCGTACCGTTTTTGTGCCTTCCGGATATTCCGCGATCGCCCGAATCAACCCCGGATGAGGCTCCTGTGTTTTCACATTTGCGGTATCCTCCGCGGAAAAACCCTGTCCCCTGTCAAAAAACACTTCGGCACTCCGGTTAAAAATTCTGCGCTCTACCATCGGCAGAACCTGTACGACCGATCCTCCTATACGCTCATACATCCGCCACAGCGGAACAATTCCTTCCGCAATAAAACTCTGGAGCTGTGCCTCCATATTCCCGTATGTCTCCCGTTCCTTCTCTGAAATCTGAAATCGGCTGTAAAGCTGATCTCCCAGCAAACGCATCCGTTTCTCCGTCACGAGATAATAATTCAGGCAACGGTAGATCAGGAATTTCACCGGGACATCACATTTCGGAACCCATTCATAATCATAGTCGGTCCAGATCCCTTCCTCCCCGGAGTAGATCACATTTTGAAACAGCATATCGATATCGATCCCATTCAAAGCGGGAATCGGTCCGGCCGGTCTGTCCGACTCAAAAAAGATTTCACTGTCAGGAAGCTCCCGATATTCATGCGTCTCCGGAGAAAAAATCTGTGAAAAATAGTCGGTCATCGCCTGAATGCAGGCCTCCGTATCGCCCTGCTCCAACAGGTCATCCAGATATTCCTCAAAGGATCTGCCCTCCACCCAGGAGACTCTCACGCCTGCTCCCTGCCTCTTTGCTTCCGCAAAGCGAATCCGGCTGTTTTGATATCGCTCCGCCAGCAGTTTTCCGTTGTTTTCTATATTTCTGACATGGTCTTCGGCAAGGGGATTTTCCGGTTCTTTCAGGACATACTTTTCTCCCTGATCCTGTATAATACTGGTCACAGTGCAAAACCGGGCGGCTCTGTCATTCGATATTTTTACGAAGATTTTCTTTCCGGTCATTCCTGCGATTCCTTTCCTCTGCATACAACCAGATATGAATTTGAAAACAGGGGAAACAGTCCATCGGAGATCAGATTGTCATATACCTGTGTTTCATTGAACAGAAACATCCGTTCCGTCCCGAAATTGTTCATATTTACCGTCAGCTCCCCTTTTCCGGGAAGATAATCATCCGAATAGAGACAGCGTGTATACCGGTAATCCGGATAAGGATAAAAGTATCTCTGCTCTGTGAGCCCTGTTCTGTCCAGCAGGTTCTTCAGGGAATTCAGCGTATGAGACTGCGCCTCCGCCTCATCCGCATACGCCTTCAGGCCGCCGAAAAATTCTCCGCTCCACTCATCCCTGCAGCCGGCCCAGTATTTCAGCCCGTATTTATTATCCAGCGCGATTACAATTTTCCCCTGCGGCTTCAGATGCCGCAGAGCCATCCGCAGGAGCCGCTCCGCGGACAGTTCTCCGGTCAGACAGGTGTTCAGATTCTCCAGCGTCCCGATCATCGTGATCACATCATACTGCCTGTCCAGATCGGCATGAAGATCCTCAAACTTTCCCACCCGGATCTCTACATGATCGCAGTCCCGGTTCCGCCACGCGTTGATCCGGCTCTTTTTTTCAGAGACCTCCGCACAGGTCACACTTCCCGCCATCTGCGCCAGCTTTCCGGTAATCACGCCGCATTCCGATCCGATCTCCAGCACATCCTGATCTTTTCCGATTTCCAGTCCGGCCACGATATTCTGTCTCTGCGCCGAGAGATGGTACAACATCATTACACTGCGCTTCTCGGCAATGATCCGACTGTACTCCCTCTCTTCAGAGGACTGAACAATCCGAAGAATCTCATCCAGCTCCGCCTCGTCCGCGCAGCTGTCATTTCCCTTATCATATGTCAGATCCAGGCAGACATTGCCTGTATACTCACGCGTCATCCTTATTCCTCACCATATAACACACATAAGACAACTATACGGGTGTGGCTGTTCCCTGCAGAACAGCATACGCTCACATCTGCATCAGCCTGAATCACCGCCCGAAACTTTTCTCTCCAAATCTCCGGCATCCTGCGCCCATCTCCGCACCGGTTTACAGCACATCCGCGAAATGCACCTGCAGCCTCCGGAAGATCACGGTTCCCACTACAAAAACCACCACGACCAGCCCCCAGAAATAGCAGGTCATCACCGGCGTCTGCCAGAACCACGTATGCTCGATCAGCGCCGACCGGTATCCCTCCACGACATAAAACATGGGATTCAGCTGGAAAACAATTCGCAGCGCGGAAGGCAGGCCGATTCCGTCAAAATTCCACATGATCGGCGTCAGCCAGGTACCCACCTGCAGCACGATACCGATGACCTGTGTCAGATCCCGGAAAAACACGGCGATGGAACTGGTCAGATAACCCAGCCCCAGCGACAGGGCAAATACACAGAAGGAATAATACAGGATCTGTACATACGACAGGCTCACACCGAATCCCATGATGGCAAACATCACAATCATGAAGGCGATAAAAAACACATGCACAAATATCGCCGATATGATCTTTATGATCGGCAGTATGCTGATCTTAAATACTACTTTTTTCACCAGATAATTATATTCGATCAGCGCGTTTGCACCGCCGTTTAAGGAATCCTGAAAGAAAAACCAGGGAACGAGTCCGGCGATCAGCCAGAGCACAAAGGGTACCGTAATCCCGGCTCTCGTATTGATCCCGCCGGCCTTCAGTCCCTTTTCAAAGACAAACCAGTACAGGACAACCGTAACGATCGGCTGTACAAAAGCCCAGAATATCCCCAGATAGGAACCCGCAAACCTTGTCTTAAAATCGTTTTTGGCCAGCTGAAAGATCAGCCTGCGGTTCTCGACCAGTTCCTTCGGCAGGCTCCACAGCATTCCGGAAAAAACAAGCGCAAGTATAAACACAAAATCAACGCCGACGCAGAAGATCACTTTCTTTACAATAACGCCGACCTGATCCTGCTCCTCCACCATCTGCGCAATGCCGCAGCCGCTGACGTCCCACGCCAGATACGGATCCCCGTCCGCGGCTTCCACCAGGAGAGCGTTTTCATAAGAAAAGCCGGTAATGCCGTTCATCTCCTCCGGTTCCGAAAGGAGATCCGACGACAGAGAAATCACGCCGTCTCCATACACAAAGGAAATATCCTGTATTTCCGTCACGGAAGCCGCCTCGCCTAAGTCAAAGCGAATCACACTCACATCCGCGGGGATTGAAAAAACGAGGGTCTGCTCTGTATTCGCCTCCTCATAAGCCGCAGCCGCCGACTGTTCTTCGCTGAAATCAGTTTCGGACTCCAGATAAAACATCTGCATCGTCTGAACGGTGTCGGAAGTCAGTGTGACCTGAACATCGATCGTTTTCTCACTCGCAGATTCGCTGTATCCGATGAAAATCAGATAATTCAGGACAGCCATCAGTATGATCACAATAACCGACGCTGCTTTTTTCTTCGCTGACATAGTTAAAAACTCCTCTAAAGCACACTCTTATAAAAGGAAATCGTTTCCGAAAATTCACGCTGGCTTAGTTGTCTTCGTTCCCCCGGCGAATACTGAAATCCCCCCGCTCCAATGTCCAGTTTACATTATAACAGGGATCTCCCTTCTCCAGAATTCCCTTCCACCTGTCGCGAAAATACTGCCTGTCGCACTGCATGCGGACGGTTTCGGCTCCATCCGATCTGCGTCCTTTTTTTCGCGGCTTATAACTGTACATCTCAATCTTCGGATCGAATACGATCCGCTTATCTCTTTCACCGGCTCTCAGGCACAGATCCGTGTCATAAAATTCTGTGTTCAGATTTTCATCAAAACCGCCCATTTCCTCAAACAGCTGACGGGAAATCATCATGCAGTCCCCCGTTACCGCACTGTAGTTTAACTGAATCTGCAGCCGGTTAAGATACCCCGGAGATCTCCGGCTATCTCCCACCATAACAGATCCGGCAGTCTCATTCATTCCGACCACCACTCCGGCATGCGAGATCGAACCGTTCGGAAAATACAGCTTCGCTCCAACAATCCCGACTTCTTCTCTCTGACAGTTCGCGAGCATCCGTTCCAGCCAGTCCGGCGCAATCACTTCCGTGTCACAATGCAGGAAAACCAGATACTGACCGTCGCACTGTCTCACGGTATCGTTATAGACAGCGGACTCGTTCTTCTCCCGGCCGGAACGCAGGAATGTGACCCGATTTGTATTCAGAAGCTCCCGTTGATATGCGGGATCCTGCTGCTCTGTGTCGGCACTTCCGACAATAAAAATATGATAATGATCATATGTTGACTTTTTCAGAACAGAATCCACACATCGCCGCAGATCCCGCACGGAACCCCTGTCTGAGATCAATATATCTATCCTGTCCCGGCTTTTCACCGGATAATTCACCCGGTAATGTCCCCAGAAAGGAAGCCGTTCCACCTGTGCGTCCGGCTCGCCGACGCGGCGCAGATGTTCCTCGACCGCCCGCCTTCCGGCTTCATATGCATACAGCTTGCTCTCCGGATTCCCGGCTACGGAATCCGGATGACATCTCCAGTGATACAGCACCTTCGGAATATGGTATACCGCACGCGCTTTTTCTACACAGCGCAAAATAAAATCATAATCCTGGGAACCGTCAAAATCAGATCGAAACCCGCCGATCCCGTCCACAATACATTTTTTTGCCACAAAAAAATGACAGATGTAATTGCAGGAGCGAAGCAGGTCGAGATTGAAATCCGGTTTAAACGCCGGTTCAAAATGCTTCGCGAGATTGTCGCGAACCTTATCCTCATCCGTATAGACGGCATCCGCATCCGGATGGCGGTTTATTACCTGCACAACCTCAAAAAGAGCGTCCGGCGCCAGCAGATCATCGTGATCCAGGAGTCCGATATACGCCCCCTCCGCCATGGCGACAGCCGCATTTGTATTACCGGCAATGCCCGTGTTCCGATCCAGCCGCCGATATTTGATCCTCGTCTCTTTCCCGTACTGATCCCGGACAAACTGCTCCGGTCCATTCTCAGAACTCCCGTCCGCAAGACACAATTCCCAGTTCTCATATGACTGGTCCAGCACCGAATCGATCATCTCTTTTAAATAAGGCAGAGGCGTATTATAAAGAGGAACCGGAATGCTGATCAGCGGAGCCGTTCTGAATACAGTCTTCCTTTGCCTGTCCAGCTCCTCTTCCGTCAGCATGTGAGCCTTCCGCCAGTCCCTGTATCCGTCTCCCATCAGGCGAAGCCGGACACGCCTGAAGCACGCTCTGAAACCATTATTTTTCAGATATCGAAATGTTCTTTTTATATCATAAACAGTTATCATATTCCGCCATTATAGCAACACCGCTTTTTAATTGCAAGGAAAACAGACAGGGTTAAGGTCGATTTATTTCTTATTTCCTGCGCTAATCCCTGCGGAACAGATCCCTCGTATACACCTTCTCCTGCACATCGTCCAAACAGCTGTCATAGCGGTTCGCGATAATGGAATCCGACATGATCTTGAACTGGTCGAGGTCATTGACCACCTTGCTCCCGAAAAACGTGCTCCCGTTCTCCAGCGTCGGCTCGTAGACGATGACCGTGGCGCCCTTCGCCTTGATCCGCTTCATGATCCCCTGGATGCTGCTCTGTCTGAAATTATCGGAATTCGTCTTCATGGTCAGGCGGTACACGCCGACCATGCAGGTCTTTTCCTCCGTCGCGTTATAGTCGCCGCGGTTATAATAATCATAATATCCCGCCTGCCGCAGCACGCGGTCCGCAATAAAATCCTTCCGCGTGCGGTTGGACTCCACGATGGCCTCGATCAGGTTCTCCGGCACATCCTTATAGTTGGCGAGCAGCTGCTTCGTATCCTTCGGCAGGCAGTAGCCGCCGTAACCGAAGGAGGGATTGTTGTAATGGCTGCCGATCCGGGGATCCAGGCATACGCCCTCGATGATCTGCTGCGTGTTCAGTCCCTTCATCTCCGCATAGGTATCCAGCTCATTGAAATAGGACACCCGGAGCGCCAGATAAGTGTTCGCGAACAGCTTTACCGCCTCAGCTTCCGTAAATCCCATAAAGAGCTTGGCGATATCCTCCTTGATCGCGCCCTCCTCCAGGAGACCGGCAAAGGTGTGAGCCGCCTTGCTGAGCCGCTCATCGTTTAAATCCGTGCCGACAATGATCCGGGAAGGATAGAGGTTGTCATACAGTGCGCGGGACTCCCGCAGAAACTCCGGACTGAAAAGGACATTTTCCGTTCCGTATTTTTCTCTTACAGACTCCGTATAACCCACCGGAATCGTGGACTTGATCACCATGAACGCCTCGGGCGCATACTTCATGACCAGCTCGATCACGGCCTCTACCGCGGACGTATCGAAAAAATCCTTCGTGCTGTCATAATTCGTCGGCGCGGCGATCACGACAAAATCAGCGCCGGTATAGGCCGCTTCCGCATCCAGCGTAGCGGTCAGATTCAGCTCACGTTCCGCCAGATACTGCTCAATATCGACATCCTGAATGGGGGAAATCCGGTTGTTTACCATCTCCACCTTCTCCGGAATAATGTCAACTGCATATACTTCATGATGCTGCGCCAGTAAAATGGCGTTGGATAAACCGACGTATCCGGTTCCCGCAACTGCGATCTTCATATTCGTAAATCCTCCGTTTTCTTATGTCTCTTAACTTCCATGCGCTGCTGTCGCAGCGCGCCAACATCTGTGAAGGTTGAATACGGGCATTCGATTCATGACCTACTGCCCCGGTATCATCAAATATGATAATACTCGCGATACCACTCTGCAAAACGTGTCAGGCCGGTCTCAATATCCGTATCCGGCTTAAACCCAAAGTCTTCCATCAGATCCGTCACATCCGCGTAAGTCTGATACACATCACCCGGCTGCATCGGACAGAACTCCTTCTCTGCCTTCTTTCCCAGGCATCGCTCCAGTGTCTCGATAAAATCCATCAGTTTTACCGGTTTATTATTTCCGATATTATAGATTTTGTACCGCGCTCCGCATTCATTCTCCGCGGGCGGATTGTTCAGGATATTTTTCATGCCGTACACAATGTCGTCGATGTAGGTGAAATCGCGGTACATATCCCCCTGATTGAACACCCTGATCGGCTCCCCCGCCATGATCCTGTTCGCGAAAGAAAAATATGCCATATCCGGCCGCCCCAGCGGCCCGTAAACGGTAAAAAAACGAAGTCCCGTCGCCGGAATATCATAGAGCTTGCTGTAGCAGTGTGCCATCAGCTCGTCCGACCGCTTGGTCGCAGCGTACAGGCTTACGGGGCAGTCCGCTTTATCCTCCGTGGAAAACGGAATCTTTTTATTCGATCCGTAGACCGAACTCGAGGATGCGAAGACCAGATGGTCCACCGGATAATGGCGGCAGCACTCCAGGACATTGTAAAATCCGATGATATTCGACTGTATGTAAGCGTCCGGATGATCGATGCTGTTCCTCACGCCGGCCTGCGCGCCGAGATTCACGACGATATCCGGTTTTTCCTGTACAAAAACGCGCTCCAGCGCCTCACGGTCAGCCAGATCTCCCCTGATAAAACGAAAGCGATCAGATTCTTTTAAAATCCTCAGCCGATCCTCCTTCAGGCCGACCTCATAGTAGCTGTTTAAATTATCGAATCCCGCCACGGCGCAGCCCGCTTCCAACAGCGCCCTCGTCAGATGATAACCGATGAAACCGGCAGCGCCTGTGACAAGTATTTTTTTATTGATATCCAGTTCCCTGCAGTTCATGCCAAAGCTCCTCTGTTTTGTGACCGGCTGTTATAACAAAACACATACTTTCACAGTATAAAACAAGAGCGCTCTTTTTTCAAGAGCGCTCTTGTATATTTTCTTCTTTTTGTAAAAATTACATTACTTTTCACTCGCAGCCACTCACTCCGCTGAGCGGCTGCGAGTCAGCTCCAAAATGCTGATTTTTATCATTTTGTGTGTAATCCGTGGATAAAATATTAACCATCGCTTGACAAAACAACATATTTTAGCTAAAATATTATCCATGAACAACTTCAATTTATTCAAATCTCCGGGTGATGTAAATCAGGAAATTGCCATGAGAATGCGGCAGAGAAGAAAGGAGAAAAAATTAACGCAGATACAGCTCAGCGAACGCTCTGATGTAAGTCTCGGATCGCTCAAACGCTTTGAGCGCACCGGGGAGATTTCTCTGTCTTCACTCATCAAGATAAGCTATGCATTGGGATGTGAAGAAGACTTCGATGCGTTGTTTTCAAAAAAAGGATATACATCGATTCAGGAGGTAATTGATGAACAATTATAAAACAGTCACGGTATGGATGGATAACCATAAGGTCGGCACACTGGCCTTAACCGCAAACCATCTTGCCGCGTTCGAATATGATCCGGAGTGGATTTTAAACGGGTTTTCTGTCAGTCCTCTTTCTTTGCCCCTGCAAGGCGGTGTTTTTACTCCCGGAAAATATGAAACATTTGAAGGTCTATTTGGTGTTTTCTCAGACAGCCTGCCTGACGGATGGGGAAGACTTCTCCTGGACCGTCTGCTGGCAAAGGGAAAAATCAATCCCGCAGAAGTCAACAGCCTGAACCGACTGGCAATTGTCGGCGCTGCAGGAATGGGAGCGCTCACCTACCAGCCGGAAATAAATCTGACTGCGGAATGGGCAGCCATGTCCCTGGACCAGATCGCTCAGGAGTGTAAAAAACTGTTTGCGGCGGAAGAATCTGATAATCTGGATGCGCTGTTTCAAATGGGCGGCTCCTCCGGCGGTGCAAGGCCCAAAATTTTTTATAAGATAGACGAAGATGACTGGATTGTAAAATTTCCATCTTCAACAGACCGGAAAAATATCGGAGAACAGGAGTATGACTATTCTGTCTGCGCAAAAAAATGCGGTATTCAGATGCCGGAAACAAGATTCCTTTCATCAAAGCTGAACGGCGGCTATTTTGCCGTAAAGCGTTTTGACAGAGAGCAAAACAAAAGGATTCATATGGTTTCGGTAAGCGGTCTGCTTGAAACGTCACATCGCATCCCGAACCTGGACTATCACATCCTGATGCAGCTGACGATGCAGTTGACACACAGCTATGAAGAAATTGAAAAACTGTACCGGCAAATGTGCTTTAATGTATTTGCACATAACAGAGACGACCATTCTAAAAACTTTTCTTTTTTATATAAGGATGGCCGATGGCAGCTATCGCCGGCCTATGACCTGACATACAGCAACTCAATCGGGGGCGAACATGCAACAACAGTCAACGGAAATGGCCGTGATCCCGGTATGGAGGATCTGCTCGCTGTTGCAAAACAGATAAAATTTGATGAAAAAAAAGCGAAAACCATTGCTGAAAAAATCAGAGAAATTGTATATGCTGATCTGAAAAAATACTTAAGGGACCGCTGAAAAATAATACTTTTTATTTACTATGAAAGTGTCGTGAATAGACAGTCAGATGGGGGTGCTTGCACACCCAGATGGCTGGATATTCGACGACCAAGCCGGTATGAGCAAGTAGGGCGATCAGCCCGGATTGCGAATACTGGCGGCTATCGCGGGAGCTCGAAGAGCGGATAAGTGAGATAGGAAATCTCTGATTTCCGTAATCGAACTTATGCAGAGCTGCGATGGGCTTTCATAGATGTTGGCGCGCAGCGATAGCAGCGCATGTGTGTTTAATAAAGAAGCCATATTAATGATGACGCCGCCTCTCTCGTTTTCCAGAAAATACAGGACAGCTTTGCGGCAGCCGTACATGACACTGTTTAAATTAACACTCATCAAACGCTCGAACGCATTCCCGGATGAAGCGTCCTGGAACGCCATGACGGAAACACAGCTGCTGAAACGGGTCGGTTCCCCGATGGAGATTGCTTATCTCGCTCTCTATCTCGCCAGCGATGAGTCCGGATTTACAAATGGCGTGTCCGTCATTGTTGACGGAGGAATTCATAATTCTCCGGCGACCGTTGTTGCTGATGAATAACGGCGCCTGATACTGTATGGTCACATTGCCACACCGTTGGTCGCCTTAACTGAACACAATGTGTCGAGCCGGACAGGTTTCCCGTCCATAGTGGTCACTGTCCCGCCGGCCTCTTCAACGATGAGTCCTGCCGCGGCGTGATCCCATGGGCTCAGGGCAAGCTCGAAAAACAGCTCCGCGCGGCCGGCCGCGACATTGCAGAGGTCGAGCGCGGCGGACCCGCTGCGGCGGACGTCCGCACATTTACGGAAATAATCGCAGGCGAGGCGGAAGGATTCCTCCGCATATTCTTCATAGTATGGAGCGGTTCCGAAAATCACGATTCCGTCCGCTAAAGCACGGTTCGAGACGTGAATGGACTTCCCGTTCAGATAAGCGCCTTCACCGCGCTTTGCTGTGAACATTTCATCCAGATAAGGATTGTAGACGACGCCGATGCAGCGCTCGCCGTCTTTTGTGATGCCGACTGAAATCGCACTCACATGATAATCGCGGATAAAGTTCGTCGTGCCGTCAATCGGGTCAACGATAAAAGCAAATCCGTCTTGAATCGAAGCGTGAATGTCTTCCTCCTCGCCGACAAACACGGCCTCCGGCAGGATTTTCAGGAGTTTTTCCTGCAAAATCTTCTGCACCTGCCGGTCATATGTGGTCACAAAATTCGCATGACCTGCCTTTGCGTCCACGCCCACATGACCGCGGTCAGCCTGCAAAATAATGTCGCCGCACTCGCGCACGATGGCGGAAATCTGAGTAATTAACGTATCCATAAGTCACTCTCCCTGAGAAAAATAATCGGAATATATTTCTTATCCTCCCGTCTATAAGATAATATGATTATATCCAAAACCGGCTCTGTTTGCAATGCAAAAACCCTGAGCACAGAGTTGTAATAGTTTGCTTTTTCTGATATTATAATTGTAATTAAGCAAAGTCAGCGTTATTTCCACAGAAAATTATCAGATTGTCGTACAGGAAGTGAGATGTGTATGATTAAATCGAAACGACAGGAGCAGGCACTTACGTATGCTTTAGAACAAATTCGGAAATCATCTGTTTTTCCTTATATTTCTGCTTTGTATTTATATGGGAGTTGTGCGAGGGGAAAAGAAAAATTCAGCAGCGACGTTGATCTGTTTCTGGAATTAAAGGATAATTTCCCTATGAAATCTGAACTCAAAATGGATTTAATCCGATTAAGATCAGATGTTTCAATGGGTGACATTGATAACCCGGAAACAGATTTAAAAATTGTCGTGGGAGATGAATGGAAACATAACAAGATGTTGTTTTATAAAAATATCAGAAAGGAGGGTATACAAATATGGCCTTAAATACGTATTTCGATTTCGCAGAGAATGATTATGAGTTTTTCAGGAAAAATTACGAGGATGGTACGGTCGCTAATTCGATGGGCAGCCTTGCCCAATCAATATGTGAACGGTATATGAAACATATAGTATCGGAATATTTTGATCCGGAAGATGTTAATGCGGAGAACAGAATGGGCCGGGTTTTAAGGACGCACAGTCTGGCAAACCTGATCAGTTTTCTCCGTCGTGATATGGATATCTATTTTTCATCTGAATGTGAATCGCAGATGCGCATCATCGATGGATACTATTTTACAACCAGATACCCTGGTGAAGACAGTATCGAACTGGAACAAAGTGATGTTGAAAATTGCATGGCAGCTGTAACCTCCTGCAGAAACGAAACCATATCCGTATGTGAACAGTTTGAGGATTTTCATCGAAAATGAAAACAAAAGGAAACCCCCAAAGCCCGTGAAATCAAGGGTTCTGGGGGAGTTTCGTAAGGAGCAGGGGAAGAGGGATTCGAACCCCCGTGAACGGTTTTGGAGACCGTGATACTGCCGCTGTATGATTCCCCTGTGCAAATATATGTTCCCTGATCGCTATGAGCACTTAGTGACCGTCTTTTGGTCACTTACGTGCGATGCATACCTGACCCTTAATGAGAACAAGCGCAGCGCCGTTCGAATTTAGTAGTCAGGTAAAACTTCATACAGATTATGATTTAGACAAACGTTGTTTTTTGCTTCATACGAAAAGCGGTCACCTCAGGAGCTTACGCTCTTTCGGTGTGTTTGCTCCGCAAACCTTCCGCCCCACGTTATCATACAAGCATGTCTTGGTCAAGCCCTCAGACGATTAGTAGCAGTCAGCTCCACATGTTGCCATGCTTC
>JAJQDV010000072.1 GCA_021202015.1 Clostridiales bacterium
TCTTGTGAATCTTTCAAGGTTATTTCACTGTTCAGTTATCAATGTTCTGCTGTTGTAATACTATACTTTTCTTGCGACAGCCAGAATATATTATCACGACCATCCCGGAATGTCAACAGCTTTTTTGTTTTTACTTTTTATATATTCACAATCCGTCCCATCACATGCACAAAACCGCTGCATGCGTCCGGCACAGTCTGTAAAGAGCAAAAACAACGGAGAAGGAGGGATTTGAACCCTCGCGCCGCTATTAACGACCTGCACCCTTTCCAGGGGTGTCCCTTCAGCCATCTTGGGTACTTCTCCAAATGCCTAAATCTATGATCATCGACCCAGTCGATAACGGAGAGTGTGGGATTCGAACCCACGCGCCCTTTCAGACAAACGGTTTTCAAGACCGCCCCGTTATGACCACTTCGGTAACTCTCCATGCTCATGTGCTTCAAATCAGCGCATTGATTATTATACTATTGCGAAAACTTTATGTCAATAATTAAATTTTATTTTGCCGCATCTTTTTCAGCTCTTTTTCTGTATCTGCTCTGCGATCAGAAGGTCCTCCGGCGACGTGATCTTGATATTTCGCCAGGAACCTGCAAATACCCGAACGGGACAGGAAAGAGTCCGTTCTACCACCATGGCGTCGTCTGTAATCCCGCTGAAATCCCCCAGTTCAAACAGTCGATCATAGGCGTCCTTTATAATGGAAAAAGAAAATGCCTGCGGCGTCTGAATCTGCCATACATACCTCCGATCAGGAGTGCTTTTCACAAGACCGCTCTCATCTGTTATCTTCACCGTATCCTTCACGGGGACACCGGCCGTACAGGCGCCATACTGTTCCGCACACTGCCTGGCCCGCAGCAGAATATCCGCATCCGGAAAAGGACGCGCGCCGTCATGAATATAAACATAGTCACAATCCTCTGCCGCACGGAGTCCTCTATATACGGAATCATATCGCTCCTTCCCGCCCGGAACGATCTTCTTTACCTTCGATAAATTGTACTTCCCCACGATTTCACGCCTGCAGTATTCCTCCTGACCCTCGCCGGTTACCAGAATTATTTCATCTATAAAACTTTCCTGAAAGGTCTGCAGCGCATAACAGATGAGCGGGCGGCCGGCCAGTGTCATATACTGTTTCGGAATCTCGCTGCGCATCCGGGAGCCCTTCCCCGCAGCAAGAACAATTGCAGAATGCTTCATCCTGTGCCTCCTCCATTCTGTACCCTAAGATCACCGCTCGCCGAGCCTGAGATTCGGAACCGCATTCAGATCCCATCCGTGACGTGTCCCGGCCCTGTACTCATAGTATGCCGCCGTTCCGATCATGGCGGCATTGTCCGTACACAAAACAGGCGACGGGTGATAAAACGCGATCCCCCTCTTTTCGCAGGCGGAACGCATCTCCTCCCGCAGCACACCGTTGGACGCAACCCCTCCCGCGATCGCCAGCTTACGCAGACCGGTTTCCTTTGCCGCGTGTATCGCGTGCCCGACCAGGACGTCCACGACCGCTTTCTGGAAAGAGGCGGCGATATCCTCCGGAACAATCGGGATGTTTTTCATTTTACATCCGTTAATATAGTTCAGAACAGCCGACTTCACGCCGCTGAAGCTGAAATCATAAGGATGATCCCGCACTTTCGCCTGCGGAAAGGAGATCGCTTCCGGATTCCCGCCGCGGGCAGCCTGTTCGATCTTCGGTCCGCCCGGATAACCCAATCCGATGGCTCTCGCCACCTTGTCAAAAGCCTCCCCCGCCGCATCGTCACGGGTTTTCCCCAGAATCTCATATTTACCGTAATCCAGGACCTTTACCAGATGCGTGTGTCCACCAGAGACAACCAGACATAAAAACGGCGGCTCCAGCTCCCTGTTTTCAATATAATTTGCGCTTATGTGCCCTTCAATGTGATGAACTCCGATGAGCGGAAGCTTTTTTGCGTAACTGATCGCTTTCGCCTCGGCAACCCCGACCAGAAGCGCCCCAACCAGTCCGGGACCGTATGTCACACCGATCGCCGTGATGTCCTCCAGTCCGACGCCCGCCTTGTTCAGCGCCTCCTCAATGACCTGGTTGATTTTTTCGATATGCTTTCTTGACGCCAGCTCCGGCACTACCCCGCCATACAGGGTATGAAGCGCAATCTGAGAAGAGATCACATTGGACAGGACCTCCCTGCCGTTTTTTACGACCGCCGCGGCAGTTTCATCGCAGGAACTCTCGATCGCCAGAATCAAAACATCATTTTCTTCCGTCATTATCTCTGTTCCTCCGTAAAATCCAGTTCTATCGAACGTCCGTCTTTTCCCGGAGAAGCCTGAGGGAAAATTTTCCGCACATCTCTCATGTAATTTTCCGCGTGCATCAGGGACGGGCTGAAATGGGTCAGCCACATCTCGGATACACCGGCGCGGGCCGCCAGTTTCGCCGCCTCATAAAAGGTCATATGCTTATACTGACGTGCCTTTTCCTCCTTATCCTTCTCCGCGTACATGCCCTCGCAGATAAAAAGATCCGCGTTTTTCGCATTCTCCGCGATCACAGGCGTCGGCCGTGTATCGGTGCAGTAAGTCACCTTGATGCCCCGGCGGGGCGGACCAAGCACCATATCCGGCGTAAGCGTTCTCTCATCCTGTTCGATCACCTCTCCGTTCTGGAGCCGTCCCCAAAGCTTCTGAGGGATATCCGCCGCCACGGCGCGTTCCACATCAAACCTTCCCTTTCGCTCGATCTCCAGCGTATAGCCGTAACAGGTCACATTGTGTTGCACACGAAAAGCGGTAATTTTATAACCGCATACCCGGATGACCTCCTCTTTCTGCGAAAGCTCGTAAAATTCGATCGGGAACGGCAGCTCGGGCGCAATCGTACGCAGCGCGCTCACCACACGTTCCAGCCCCTTAGGACCGATCATAAGCACCGGTCTGGTGCGTTCCGCGTTCCCCATTGTCAGCAAAAGCCCCGGCAGTCCGCTGATATGATCCGCGTGATAGTGTGTAAAACAAATGACATCAATCGGATGAAAGCTCCACCCCTTTTCTTTGATCGCCACCTGCGTCCCCTCCCCACAGTCGATCAGGAGATTACTTCCGTTATATCGCGTCATCAACGCGGTCAGCCTTCGATAAGGCAGCGGCATCATGCCGCCGGTACCCAACAAACAAATATCTAACATTCAAATAAATCCGTCCTTTCCGTCATCTCCGGCGCGATCTGAAAACCCCGCATCCACCTGTCCAGACAGGCTTCACAGACGTCCGCTGTCATCGTTTCGCCGTCTTTTTCGGAGAAATACCCCCATTTTTTTTCCAGATGAAAATACTCCTCCATCTGAATCCCGATTTCTGTATGTATCATTTTCCCGCAGCAATTACAGTAAATATGATTCTCTTTTTTCATTCTGTTCCCTTTCAGGTCTTCCGGAATCTTATTCTCATGAAAGAATGTCCTTATCATTTCCCGTTGACCCGGGTATCATTATAGAGCAGCGCATCGTCAGCGCATCCTCGACAGGCCTGCGATAAAACGCTTTTCGAATCCCGCAAACCGCAAATCCGGATTTCTCATAAAGACGGACGGCCGCCTCATTCGAACGCCGTACCTCCAGAAAAACCGCGGCAATTCCGTCCTGACGCGCATATTCTTTCAACCGCAGCAGCAGAGAAGCCGCGATCCCCCGGCGGCGATACGTCTCTTCCACCGCCACATTTGTAATCTCACCCTCATCGGCGACACCATACATGCCGCAGTATCCGACAATCCTTCCATCCGTACTCCGCGCAACCAGAAATACATTTCGCTCCTGAAGCAGGGCATCCGAAAACCCCTTCTCACTCCAGGGCTCAGAGAAAGCTCTCTGTTCCAGGGCTGTGACCTGCGGCACATCCTCCGCTGTCATTTTTTTTACAGAAAATTCTTTCATAACCGGATCATCTTCCATAAACACAATCTCATCCCCGTCAGCTCCGCACGGCCGGCATCGAACAACCAATGGAATCGGCTCTTTCCGGTTCCCCTGTGTTCAGCTGCCTTTTTCCCGCGCTTTCCTCTCCCGTTCCGCCTGGGACATACGCAGATAATCCGGCCTGTGATCGGCTGCGGATTCCAGCTTTCCCTCCTTCGCGTACTGCAGACCGAGATAAGCCACCGCACCCGCCCTTTGCCGGTTCATATGCGCCGGAGCAAATGAATAAGAAACTCTGCAGCTCTTATTCAGATAAGAAGAAAATACCGGCACTCCGTCGCCGAGAAAAATAACGGGTCTGTCCAGCCGGTTGATTTCCGCAACGATTTCATCGATCCCGACCGCGCACTGTTCGCGGATGATCTTAAGGCTGCCGCTCTCAAAAAGATAAAGTCCCGTGTAGACCTGATTGCGCCTGGCATCCATAAGCGGACAGATCAGGTCACGGCTCCCCCAGAGGTTGCACGCCAGCGCGTCTACTGTCGGCACATGAATCAGCGGCCTGTCCAACGCGAGCCCCAGCCCCTTTGCCGTGGCGGAACCGATGCGCAGTCCGGTGAAGGATCCGGGTCCCGCTGAAACCGCAATCGCATCCAGGCTGTCCAGATCCAGTTCGATCATTTTCGCCACCTCATCCAGCATGGGCAAAAGTGTCTGAGAATGTGTTTTCTTATAATTTACGGTATACTCACCAATCAGAACATCATCCTCAACCACGGCAATCCCGGCAACAAGCCCGGAACTGTCCATCGCCAATATTTTCATGACCGGGTCCCTCCTTTTCACGGTTTTTGTGTCCGCCGGACATGCCGGCGTCTTTGCTGCGCACGAAAATTCATCTGCCGCTTATTATATCCTGACGATTGAGATCCTTCGATAGTCAAATCCCTTCTCCGGATCTTTCTCAACTCGAATCTCGCAGTAATGCTCCGGCAGAATCTCTCCGATCAGATCCGCCCACTCTATGACCGACACACCGTCGCCGTAAAAACAATCCTCATAGCCGATCTCATCCATCTCCTCTATATCCCCAATGCGATACACGTCAAAATGATAAAGAGGGATGCGCCCATCCTCGTACACCTGCATGATCGTGAACGTCGGGCTGTTGACCGGCTCCGCGATCCCCAGTCCGCACGCGATTCCCTGTGCAAGAACCGTCTTTCCCACACCCAGATCTCCCACCAGAGTATATACTTCACCCGGCTTTGCATTCCGTCCGATCTCTTCTCCGACCGCAAACGTCTCCTCCGCCGAAAATGTCTCCGTCCGCATGGCTGTTTGTCAACTCTCTTTCCCGTCCGCGTTTCATTTCGCCGAAACGCCGCCCCGATTTAAAAGTGATTGTAGTACACTTTCCCCGTTTTTTCAATTATAAAAATATTGAAAAGGGATGCTTTGCTCTTATTGACATTTTAATCCGAGATGTTACAATGGCATGTAACCGCAGAAATAAGGACATCACGAATCGAGGTATCTGTATGTACGATCCAAATAAAAACCGCTTCGGAGATCCGGAAGACCAGTTCAGCCGACCGCCGGCGACTTCAGCCATGACAACCGCAGCCATCGCCTGTGCCATTATCGGCATCATCACGGTGATGACCGGTTTTATCGCCATTATTTTCGGCTCTCTGGCCATCCTTTTCGCAGTCCTTTCCAAAGGCGCGGAATCAAAACCGGGCCGTGTTTCCAGATATGCGTTTATCGTCGGACTGATCGCAGTGCTGATCAGCGTTGTCATCATTATCCACAGTCTGGCAGTAATCATACAGACATACGGCAGCCTGGAAAATTACTACAACACCTATCTCTACACCATAGAACAGTATTACGGTCTGGATCTGGATACCGGAGAGGTTTTATAAACAGCGTCAACTGATTAAACGTTGCTATGATTTTTTTTAAATGGAGTTCTTCTTATGAATAATGAAAACAAAAAGCTGAAGGCTGCCGCAAGAAAAAATCTGCTCGGCCACTACGGCACCGTGATCGCGGCTCTGTTTTTGACCTCGCTGTTCACAATCATTTTTAACATTCCGTTTTCAAATATGATGCAGCAGGGGCTTTCCTTTGGAGTATATTCCCGCGTGCTGACCGGGCTGGTCGGATCCGTGATCGTCTCTCTGATCTCTTTTCTGCTGTCAGCCGGGATCTCCCGCATTCATCTGCAGCTGGCCCGCGGGCAGGAAACCACCCTGAGAGATATGCTGTATCCGTTTCAGAACCGTCCGGATAAATACTTCGGCTACGGTCTTCTGACCATGTTCGTCTCTTTCCTCTGCGAACTGCCGGGATCCGTCTGTCTCATTCCTGTCCTGTCGGGAACAGCCGAACTCAGCAGACTCGGGATCGTCGGCTGGACCGTACTCGCCGTCGTCCTCTGCGCGATCGGAACCCTTGTGCTGATCCTCATCACACTCTCCTGGTCGATGACCACGTTCCTCCTGCTGGACGACACGGACATCCGCGTCACGGACGCCATCCGTGAGAGCCGCAGATTGATGAAGGGACACAAGCGAAGATTATTCCTCATGTATCTCTCCTTTGTCGCCTGGGTACTTTTCAGCATCCTCTCACTCATGATCGGTCTGCTCTGGGTGCTGCCGTACCTGACACAGAGCAGGACCTGTTTCTATCTGAATCTTAGGACCTGTCACAAAATAACGTGAGCATCTTGTGACAGGTCCTTAAAAACCATCAGGAAATACCGTGATCGAGCATAAAACCGAATCTATTCCGCACTTACTTCACACGAATACACTGCAGGATACCGCCCAGCCTCTCCGCGGCCTGCTCATACGCATATCCGTCCATCACGTCCGTGACAAAAGCCGTCTCCCCGACAATTCCTTCCGCTTTTACATATGACACCGATCCGAATACTTTCTCAATCTCGGACACGGATTTCGCCGTGCGGATAAAATACCGGCCGGAAAGCTGACGGTAATCCAGCAGATCCAGCTTCTCAGGTCTCCACTCCAGCGGGATATGTTCATCCTTATGACGGACGATATCAATAATATCCGCCACAACCGCGCTCGCGGTCGGAAGCTTGCCGGCGCCGCTCCCGTAAAACATGGCGTCACCGAGCATGTTTCCTCTTACAAAAACAGCGTTGAATACACCGTTGACCCCGTAGAGCGGATTGGTATCATCCAGCATATAGGGAGCGACGATCGCACAGTAACTGTCTCCGGTCTTATAGCTGGCGCCCAGAAGACGGATCTTTCTGCCCATCGCCCTCGCGTATTTCATATCTGTCGCCGTGATCTTCGTGATGCCCTCTGTATGGATCTCCTCAAAATCCACCTGCTGTCCGCAGACGAGAGAGGTGAGAATGGCGATCTTCCTGCAGGCGTCATGTCCTTCGATATCCGCGGTCGGATCCGCCTCGGCAAATCCTTTCTGCTGCGCATCCTTCAGTACATCATCAAAGTCCGCGCCCTCCTCGGACATCTTTGTCATCATATAATTGGTCGTTCCGTTTAAGATCCCGGAAATTTCCTCGATCACATCCGCCGTCAGACAGCAGTTCAGCGGCCGTATGATCGGGATGCCTCCGCCCACGCTCGCGCCGAACAGACAGTTCAGACCGCTCTCGCGCGCCATGGCAATGAGCTCCGCGCCGTGTTTCGCGATCAGCGCCTTGTTCGAGGTGGCAAAATGCTTCCCGGCGAGGATTGCGCCCTTCGCAAACGTAAAAGCGGGCTCCACGCCTCCCATCGCCTCCACAACCACGGAGATCTCCGGATCCTTCCGGATCACCTCATAGTCATGTACGATCCTGTCCTCATAAGGATCCCCCGGGAACTCACGGAGATCCAGAATATATTTTACCGCGATCTCCTCTCCGGCTCTCTTTGTGATAACGGTCCTGTTTTTCTCCAGTACTTCCACGACACCGGAACCGATTGTGCCGTACCCTAAAACTGCAATCTTCACCATCTGTCTACTCCCTTGCCAGTATTTTTAAATAATGAATCCCCGCCTGATTCTCTATGGTCTGAACCATCTGTGAGATATCTCCGGTATTGCTCAGAACCTCCACGCTCAGAGTCAGGGAAGCTACCCCGTTCACGGGAATACTCTGGTGGATCGTCAGGATATTGGCGTGAAAATCCGCCACAATACGCAGCACCTCAGATAAAAGTCCCGGCTCGTCATCCAGCTGTACCATCACCGTAATGGTGCGTCCCTTGGAATTGTCATGAAACGGAAAAATATCATCCTTATACTTATAAAAGGAGCTGCGGCTGATCCCGACCAGATCCGCGGCATCCTGTACGGACGATACTTTTCCCGAATCAAGGAGACGCTTGGCCTCCACTACTTTTAAGAGCACTTCCGGAACTGCTTTCTGCTTCAGAACAAAATATTTTGTCTTCTCAGCCATACCATATCCCGCCTCTCGTGTTTCTCCCAGAGATACAATTGTTTTCACAGCAAGGATATCTTAACATAAGCAACCCGCTAATGCAACCTGTTTTTATCATGCGCAATCCATTTCAGATAGGCATTCATGAACGGATCAAGATTCCCGTCCATCACGGCATCCACATTGCCGGTTTCCTCATTTGTCCTCAGATCCTTTACCATCTTGTACGGCTGCATGACATAGGAACGAATCTGGTTCCCCCAGCCGATCTCCGTCAGCTCCCCGCGAATATCATCCGCCTTTTCCTTATTCTCCTGCTGCTTTAACAGGTACAATTTGGACTTCAGCATCTGCATCGCCTTGTCTTTATTCATATGCTGGGAACGCTCATTCTGGCACTGTACCACGATCCCCGTCGGCAAATGCGTGATCCGGATCGCCGAGGAAGTTTTGTTGATATGCTGTCCGCCCGCGCCGCTGGAACGATAGGTATCAATGCGGAGATCCTCCTCATTGATCTCCACCTCCACATCGTCCTTCAGCTCCGGCATCACATCACAGGAGGCAAAAGACGTCTGTCGTTTTCCCGCAGCGTTAAACGGGGAAATGCGAACCAGACGGTGCACGCCTTTCTCAGACTTCAGATAACCGTAGGCATTCTCCCCGTTCACCTGAAAAGTGACGGACTTTACCCCTGCCTCGTCGCCGTCCAGATAATCCAGCACCTCCATCTCATATCCTTTCGCGGTCACCCAGCGGGAATACATGCGGTAAAGCATGCCCGCCCAGTCACAGGCCTCGGTGCCGCCGGCGCCCGCATGAAGCGTCACGATGGCATTGCTGCTGTCAAACTCACCGGAAAGCAGGGTCTTTACCCGGATACTCTCGAAGGTATCCTGAAACTCAGACATCATCTCCTCAATCTCCGGAATCAGAGAAGCGTCATTCTCCTCGTATCCCATCTCGATCATGGTCTCGATATCCTCCATCATGGCGACCAGGCGTTCATAAATCTGAACGTCATCCTTTTTACTTTTTAATTCTTTCATCATCTGTTGGGAACGCTCCGGATCATTCCAGAAATCCGGCGCTTCCATTTCCCGTTCCAGTTCCTCGATCCTCTGCTCTTTGTTCGCGAGGTTAAAGTGAATCCCTTACTTCCCGGAGCGGATGTCTGTATGTGCCTAAGACCGTTTTGAACTGATCTAATTCAACCACACAACTCACCTCTTTCTCTTATTATTCGCAGGATCCTATCCCTGCATCTCATGGCCTTTTGAACGAATGACGTCGAGTACCTGATCAACATGGTGCTCACAGATCGCCTCCGTCTCCGCTTCGACCATGACGCGGATGAGGGGTTCCGTGCCGCTCTCGCGGACAAGGATACGCCCGGCAGCGCCGAGAACTTCGGCAGCGGCGCTGACGGCTGCCTGAACATCCGGATCATTCTGCGCTTCCGGCTTGCTCTTTACCCGAATGTTTTTTAACACCTGCGGATAGATTCGGACCGGCTCCGCCAGTTTGGAGAGCGGCTGCTTTTTCGCGAGCATGACCTCCATCAGCTTGATCGAGGTCAGAATGCCGTCCCCGGTCGTAGCGTATTTGCTGAAAATAATATGCCCGGACTGTTCTCCGCCGATTCGGTGACCGTATTTCTGCATACATTCATATACGTATTTGTCTCCGACCGCCGTCTTTTCATAATCAATACCCGCGGCGTCAAACGCCTTGTAAAGGCCGAAATTCGACATGACCGTAGTCACAACGGTATTATTCAGCAGCTTCCCTCTTTCCTTCATATATTTCCCGTAAATATAAAGAATCAGGTCGCCGTTGACCACATTCCCCCGTTCATCCACGGCGATACAGCGGTCCGCGTCACCGTCATAAGCAAAACCCACATCCAGATGCTGTTCTCTGACAAACTCCTGCAGCACTTCTATATGGGTAGAACCGGCATTCTGATTGATATTCGTCCCGTCCGGCTCCGCGTTGATCACATATGTCTTCGCTCCAAGGGCGTCAAACACATTTTTTGCGATCATCCACGCGCTCCCGTTCGCGCAGTCCAGCCCCACGCGCACATCACGGAACGAATGAACCGCGAGAGAGATCAGATAGCCGACATAGCGGTTCCTGCCGGCCGCATAATCCACGGTGCGGCCGATGTCCTCCCGGACAGCATAGGGGATCTCGTCAATCTGCTCTCCGAACAGGTTCAGACGCCCGTCGATATAGTCCTCGATATAGGAGATCGTGGTCTCATCCATCTTCTCTCCCCGGCCGTTGAGCAGTTTGATCCCATTGTCATAGTACGGATTGTGGCTGGCGGATATCATAATGCCGCAGTCAAAATCCTCCGTGCGGACCACATAGGAGACCGAAGGAGTCGTGGTCACATGCAGCAGATAAGCGTCCGCGCCGGATGCGGTGAGTCCCGCCGCCAGTGCGTACTCAAACATATAACTCGACCTCCTGGTATCCTTTCCGATCAGGATCCGGGCTTTGTTTCCCGAAAGGCGATGATAATACCAGCCCAGAAAACGCCCGACCATGAAGGCATGCTCCGCGGTCAGCGTGACATTGGCCTCCCCGCGGAAGCCGTCTGTTCCAAAATATCTTCCCATAATTCCAATTCCCTCTATAGCATTTTCATGCGCTGCCTCCGCAGCGCACGCAGATTTACTGCAGGTATTTTTCCGGCTGCCTCCGCAGCAGCGCACGCAGGTTTACTGCAGGTATTTCTCCAGCTGTCTCAGCAGCTTCTCCGCGCACTCCTCCAGAGTGCCTTCGCTGGTGTCGATCACGGCGTCCGGGTGTTCCGGCGTTTCGTAGGGGCTGGTGATACCGGTAAAATTATCCAGCCTGCCGCTGCGCGCCTTTTGATAAAGGCCCTTCACATCACGTTTCTCGCACTCCTCCAGCGGCGTGCTCACGTAGACCTCCACAAAAGCGTCTCCGATGATCTCCCGCGCGCTCCTGCGGTCGCGGGCAAACGGAGAAATAAAGGAGGTCAGCACGATCAGCCCCGCGTCGTTCATCAGCTTTGACACCTCGGCGATCCGGCGGATATTCTCAATGCGGTCATGCTCCCGAAAGCCCAGATTTTTATTCAGGCCCATGCGGACATTGTCCCCGTCCAGAAGCATCGTGTGCTTTCCCATGGCGGTCAGGCGTTTCTCGATCTCGTTGGCAAGAGAAGATTTCCCCGCGCCGGAAAGTCCGGTAAACCAGATCGTCTTCGCCTTTTGTCCCAGCTGATTTTCCCGGAACTCCCTGGTAATGTCCATATCATGCCAGGTCAGGTTGTCGCCGCGGTTCAACGCGTGTTCCACAACGCCGCAGGCGGACGTCATATGTGTCACACGGTCGATCAGGATCAGCGATCCGAGCGCGTTGTTCTTCTCAAAACGATCAAAGACAATCCGGGCCGCCGTTGAGATCTCACAGCGTGCGATCTCGTTTTTATAGATCGCGTCGGCATACACCTCCTCGCCGGAATTCACATCGATCTTATATTTGATGTTCATCACGGTAGCAGGCACCTTCTGCGTACCGATCTTCAGAAGGTAATTCTTCCCCGCGATCAGCTTATCATCATCCATCCAGAGAAGCGTCGCGGCAAACATATTGCTGACAAGCTCCTCCGCGTCCTCCACCAGAACGCACCCGCGGGAAACATCGATCTCCGTATCAAGCTGAATCGTCACAGCCCTGCCCGCAGAACTGGAATCGACTTTATCGGAACCCTGATAAACAGAAGTCACCTTCGCTGTCTCACCGCTCGGGAGCACCTTCAGGGTATCTCCGACGGAAACGCTGCCGCTCTCGATCTGGCCCTGAAAACCGCGAAACGTATGATTCGGGCGGCAGACGCGCTGCACCGGCATCGTAAATCCGGTCTCCGCGGGATTCTCCTTTACGTCCACACACTCCAGATATGGCAGAAGAGCCTCTCCGCCGTACCACGTCATGCGATCGGACTTCGTTGTGATATTGTCTCCCTCTGTCGCCGACACCGGGATCATTACCGCGGACTTATAGTCAAACTCCGCAAGGAGAACCCGGATGTTCTTTTTAATTTTATCATATTTCGTCTTTTCATAATTGACCAGATCCATCTTGTTCACGGCAAAAACAAAATGCTTAATGCCCATGAGAGAGCAGATCCTCGTATGCCTCCTGGTCTGTGTCAGGACGCCCTGGCTCGCGTCCACAAGAATCACGGCCAGATCCGCAAAAGAAGCGCCCACCGCCATATTTCTCGTATATTCCTCATGTCCGGGTGTGTCCGCGACGATAAAAGAACGGTGTTCCGTTGTAAAATACCGGTAAGCCACGTCAATGGTAATCCCCTGCTCGCGCTCCGCCATCAGACCGTCGAGAAGAAGGCTGTAATCAATCTCTCCTCCCCTGGATCCCACCCTGGATTCAAGCTCCAGCGCACGCTCCTGATCCGCAAATATCAGCTTCGCATCATAGAGCATGTGCCCGATCAGGGTGGATTTCCCGTCGTCCACACTGCCGCAGGTGATAAACTTCAACAACGCATCCATCAGAAATATCCCTCTCTCTTTCGTTTTTCCATACTGGCCGACCCGCCGTCCTTATCAATCACGCGGCTGGTACGCTCGGATGATACGGCGCTCAAGGTCTCCCGGATGATCGCATCCAGCGTGTCCGCCTCAGACTCGATGCCGCCGGTCAGCGGATAACAGCCCAGTGTACGGAAGCGCACCTTCTTCATCATCGGCTTTTCTCCCGGGAGAAGCCTCATGCGGTCGTCATCCACCATGATCAGATTGCCGTCGCGCTCCACAACAGGCCTGACATCCGCAAAGTAGAGAGGTACGATCTCGATCCGCTCCCGCTGAATATATTGCCAGATATCCTTTTCCGTCCAGTTCGAGATCGGGAAAACCCTTATGCTCTCCCCTCTGTTAATCTCCGTATTGAACAGCTTCCACATCTCCGGGCGCTGGTTCTTCGGATCCCAGGCATGCTCGGAATTGCGAAAAGAAAAAATCCTCTCCTTCGCACGGCTCTTCTCCTCATCGCGGCGTCCGCCGCCAAAGGACGCGGTAAACCCGTATTTGTCCAGAGCCTGTTTCAGAGCCTGCGTCTTCATGATATCCGTATAAGAGGAACCGTGATCGAACGGATTAATCCCGTCACGGACGCCCTGTTCATTGATATACTCCAGCATCTCTATGCCGTATTTATCCGCAACCCTGTCACGGAAAGCAATCATCTCCTTAAACTTCCATGTGGTATTCACATGGAGAAACGGAAACGGCGGCTTCTCCGGATAAAATGCCTTCAGCGCCAGATGCAGCATAACGGAAGAATCCTTTCCTATGGAATAAAGCATGACCGGATTCTCACACTCCGCCGCCACCTCACGCATGATATATATCGCTTCGGCCTCCAATTCATCCAAATGATCCATTTCCCGTATCCTCTCCTGTAATCTCAGCGTCATCCTGAAAACCGTTTCTGATCAGTCCTGTTACCGCGGCGAGCGCGGCTTCCTCGTCCTCTCCCTCGCATATGCATTCTACTTCATCTCCGAACTTAATGCAAGCCCCAAGTAAAGCAAGCAGGCTTTTCGCATCGGCCGTCTTTTCTCCCTTGTAAAGAAAAATCGACGACTGATATGCTGACGCCAGAGAGCTGAGCTTCCCCGCGGGGCGAAGATGCAGACCCGCCGGATTGTTTATGATGATCTTTTCCGTGACCATATGCCGTCACTCCTCCTCACTGTTATTTTCCGACTCCGTTTCCTCTTCCTCGGTCGAATCGTCTGTAACGGTAACAGAGACCGTCGCCGCTGCCGTTTCCGCATAATCTCCTTCCAACGTAAGCCCCACCTCATAAGTCCCGGTCTGCAGACCGGATGCATCCAGTACAGCGGTCAGATCCTCTCCGCTGACCGAATCCAGATCATCCGCATACCCTGTTATAGTCACGGCAACAGTATCGCTGTCATAGGACAGGCTCAGCCCCTCCGCCAGGCCGGACACGGTAATATTATCGGTCGGCATCTCCACCTCAACGGTCGTCTGGGCTTCGATTTCAAGGATAACCGTGATTTCCTCTTTCTCACCATCCGCCAGAGACACTCCTTCCGGCAGATAATCCGGCAGATAGATCTGTACGGTCAGAGACTCCCCGGCGCCTTCAACATTGAGCTGATCCGAAGTGATGTCCAGACTCGTCATAGCGTTCAGGACGTCCCGGTCTCCCTCCAGGGTTACGGAGCTTACCTCGCTTTGTATCCCGGTATAACGGGTATTCTCAGCAGATTCGCCTTCGACCTCAAACGATAACGATACCGTCTTCCTCATCAGAATATCCGCCGCAGCCACCGTCTCCGCGGCGTCAAGCGTCAGACGTTCCTGTGAAACCTCTTCCCCGGACTCATCCAGCAGCGCGATCGGCTCCGTGGAAGAAACATCGTCCGTCGCTCCGTCGACATTCAGCGTCACCTGCGCGGTCGATATCCGGTTTACCACAGACTCCGGTCCCGTTACAGTCACCGTTTCCGGAGAGGAATCCACGGAATTTACAAAACAGCCCGTCGCCGGCGTTCCCTCCATAATGACTTCGATCTCATATTCCTGCGTGACCAGGTTCTCGACATTCAGCTTGAGGTATGAACTCCTCGTCGTGATCTCCAGCTGGCTGCTGTAGCTGGTCGCCGTGATCACGATCGGCACGATGGACATCGAGTCGTCTATATTTTCTATGTTTGCCACAGCTTTAAAATCCGATGCGGACAGGTTCTCCACAATAGATCTCTGCCCCGTAACGGTAAACGATATGGTATCCGTTCCGTCCAGAATCTCATATGTCTTTCCGATATCCGTCAGAAAATCACCGTTTACGACTTCCACCTGCACGGAAAACGTCACGGCCTTGTCCGGATCCTGTACATTGACGACTGCCATCCAGATGATAACCGCGAAGACAATGCCCAGAATCTTCAGCCAGAAATTATTTGTGATCAGATTGGTCAGCTTTTTCAGCATTTTTTGTCCTCCTGTCCTCCGGAGAAAAATCACTCTGTCCGTCTTCCGGTCTGGGAATATTCAGTCTTCTCCGCACCCTTTCCACAAAGGTCTCGCTCTGTACATTCAGCTTCGCGGCGAATTTCAGTTTATTCTTAAGGAAATCAGCGTCCACATCCCGATACAGCATCCTGTCCATGGCAACCGACACGGCTCCCGTCTCCTCCGATACCACGATCGTGACGGAATCGCTCACTTCACTGATCCCGATCGCCGCCCGATGACGGGTGCCCAGGTCCTTGCTGATTTCCAGGCTGTCTGACAGCGGCAGATAGCAGGTGGCGGCGACGATTCTGTCTTCCCGCACAATGACCGCGCCGTCATGCAGCGGTGTGTTATGTTCGAAGATGTTGAGCAGCAGCTGGCTGGAAATCATGGAATCCAGGGAAATCCCCGTGCGGATGTATTCGCCCAGCTGTATTCTGCGTTCAAGCACGATGAGCGCGCCGGTCCTCGCCCTGCCCATCTCATAACAGGCTTTTACAATCTCTGCGATCGTTCTTTCCGAGAATCGCACCGTGGAATCCTTACCGAAATCAAAACGGAAAAACAGGCTCAGAAAATTTTTCTTTCCGAGGCTCTCCAGGGCGTTTCGAAGCTCCGGCTGAAAAATAACGACCAGGGCAAGCGCGGCGATATTCGCCAGTCTCGCGGCCAGCCATAATATGGTATTCATCTGAAAAACAGCCGCCGCCAGAATGAAAAGCAAAATAACGATGATTCCCCTCAGCAGCGACCAGGCGCGGGTATTCTTGACCCATGCCAGAATATTGTAGATCACAAATGCGATGATGATAATCTCCACCACATCGATCACATTCAGCTTCGGCAAATTGATCCAGTACAGATACTTATCCATCACCGCGTATAAGCTTGCCGCCATCTCTCTCATTGCCTCACTTCCCTTCTCCCTGCTCTCTGACCCTCAGGACCTGTTACTCGCGGAATTCTCTCATCACCTGTTCCTCCAGGGACTCCTCCCCGGATCTGCGCGAATCCTCCGCCCTTGCCTTCTTTCCCCTCGGGTTCTTTTTCCCGCGGGTGTGACTGGAGTGGATATGCTTGACCTGCCTGTCCTCCGGTCTCACGGAAGCCTTCGGCACCGCCTTCACATAGTAATAGTATTCATCATCCTCGAACTGCACGCGCTCCACTCTGGAATAATCCAGGCTTCGCATCATAAACGCGAGAAAGAGCATAATGACAAGCGATACCGCACATCCGATCAGAATCCGGATCAGCTCCTGTGTGTTTCCGAAGAATATCTCGCCGCCTCCGATAATGGCAAACTGAATCACCGTTCCGACCACCACGGAGGCCATATGCGCCTGATCGACCGGCAGTCTCCGAACACAGTAAACGGCAACCGCCGAGATTACAAAAGCCGCCAGATACAGATACATTTCCTGATCCGCCAGGATCTCCGTGACGGCGAACGTGACCGTGCTCGTCGTACTTGTGTCATTTGAGGCCGAAAACAACGCGGAACCGGCGCTGACACGCTTTAAAATAAAATATGCGACCTCACCGCAGACAACCGAGATCACGGCATACGGCTCCGCGAAAAGACCGCTGGCCACCGGCATCACATAGGGAATCCCCAATACGCCAAGCACCGGCGTCAGAACCGTATATAAACCCTTTCTGTCTGAGAACCGCAGATATACGCAAAATAATATAATAAAAATAATCGCCGTAATCAGGCACAGTACCGCCGACAGCGCGTAGAACTGAAGTAAAATCAGAACCGCGCCGAGGAACATCATCATACCCGCCGGCAGAAAAGAACTGATCAGCGCGAAAACCAGCACGATCGGATAATCCGACAGCACATCCATATACCCCGTTACTGAGTTGATCAGCGAAAACGCGGCAAAAGCAATGACAAACCGGACCGCCGCCATCACATAAAACTCATAACGTCCGACAAACCGGAAAAACCGTTCTCTCAGCTTTAATAGTTGGATCATATTTCCTCCTGCATGATCAGCAGTCTTCGTCGTCATCCCGGAACTCTAGTGTATCGTCTCGTAATTAACTGGACTTTATGCGCAGAGTGTTTTTCTGAGAGTGCATCTCAAAAAACGGAGGCGTAGCGGGCTACGTCGAGTATTTTTGAGATGTGCTATCGGGAAAACAGGCAAGTATACAGTCCAGTTAATTCGAGGACGATACACTAGTATCGCGCAACCGTTCACGACCTTCACGGTTATGCGATTATTTTTTTCGCTTGCGTCTGTGTCTGCGCCTGTCCGCCTCATAAGATCTGCCCAGACTGTTCAGATATCTGAGGTATTGATTTCTCAACTCCCCATACCGGTTATAACGATGTATTGCCGCCAGCGCGCAGATCACCAGATAAACCGCCATAAAAACAATATACCCCATCAGGATCTGCCGGGCATATTCCATATACTGCGCATCCGCGAAAAATGTATTCAGATCATCCCACAGGAAACAGAAAACCAGAGTTAATATCGCCGCAAAACAGACGGTGCCTAAAAAAAATCCCTTTATGATCTGCATGATTACATAATCCGCCCTGCGATAAGAACAGATCTTTATGACATTTTTCCCTACCTCCGACTCCAGCATGGCCATCCGGCTCATCTGTCGAACCCGGTATTGATCGATCATGTCCGCACCTGCTTTAAACAAAATCTGATATTTCTGTAACTGTATAAGTATAACACAGATCGGCATCTGAGAAAAGACCTTTTACTCTGAAACTCCGCTGAAACAATCATTCCGCTTTACAGGCAGCCAGCGCCTGCGCGACATCCGCGATCAGATCCTCCATGTCCTCCAGTCCGCAGGACATGCGGATCAGCCCCGCCGGTATTCCGGCTTCAGCCAGCTGTTCATCCGTCATCTGACGATGCGTGGATGTCGCGGGATTCAGACAGCAGGTACGGGCATCCGCCACATGGGTCTCGATCGCCGCCAGCTTCAGAGCCTTCATAAACGTTTCCGCCGCCGGACGTCCTCCCCTCAGTTCAAAAGAAATCACGCCGCATCCCCCATCGGGAAGATATTTCTGCGCCATCTCATAATACGCGTCGCCCGGAAGCTCCGGGCAGATCACGGATATCACCTGAGGCTGCTCCTGCAGAAATGCTGCCACGGCTCGGGCGTTCTCCACATGACGCGGCATGCGCACATGCAGGGATTCCAGACCCAGATTCAGATAAAACGCGTGTTGCGGAGACTGAATACAGCCCAGATCGCGCATAAGCGTCGTCGTGCACTTCGTGATAAAGCCTCCCGCCAGCCCGAACCTTTCCGCAAAGACAATGCCGTGGTAGGACTCATCCGGCGTCGTAAGTCCGGGGAATTTGTCCGCGTGGGCAAACCAGTCGAACCGGCCGGCGTCTACGATCGCGCCGCCCACGGCCACTCCGTGCCCGTCCATGTACTTCGTCGTAGAGTGCGTGACAATATCGGCTCCCCACTCGATCGGACGGCAAAGGACAGGCGTCGGGAAGGTATTATCCACAATCAGCGGCACACCATGCGCATGCGCCGCATTCGCGAACAGCTCAATATCCAGAACCGTCAGCGCCGGGTTCGCGATCGTCTCGCCGAATACCGCCCGCGTATTCTCCCGGAAAGCCGCGTTCAGTTCCTCCGCGGAACAGTCCGGCGCGACAAAAGTCGTCTCAATTCCCATCTTCGCCATCGTCACGGAGAGCAGATTAAATGTCCCGCCATAGATAGACGAGGACGCCACGATATGACTCCCGCACTCGCAGATATTAAACAGCGCCATAAAATTCGCGGCCTGCCCGGAGGACGTCAGCATGCCGGCCGTTCCTCCCTCCATGTCCGCAATCTTCGCCGCCACCATATCGTTTGTCGGATTCTGCAGTCTCGTGTAAAAATATCCGGGCTCCTCCAGGTCAAACAGCCGCCCCATGGCTTCGCTGGTGTCATAGCGGAACGTGGTGGACTGAATGATCGGGATCTGCCGCGGCTCACCGTTCCCGGGACGATATCCGGACTGTACGCATTTCGTGTTCATCTTGTAATTGCTCATGGTTTGCTTCCTTTCTTTTCTTCTCACAGTAAAACGAATCCGACACCATCCTTCTCCTATGGCTGCGTCGAATTCGTTTACTACAATATATAGGAAACGACAGGGCGTCGTTTCATTTCTCAGCAGATTCTACCGGTCCTCCATCGGAATATAATCTGCGTGTACACCGACATACTTGTAAGCCGGACGTATGATCTTGCTCGCGTTGATCAGCTCCTCCAGCCGATGCGCGCTCCAGCCTGGCATACGCGCGATCGCGAAGATCGGTGTAAACAGTTCCTCGGGAATCCCAAGCATAGTATATACAAAACCGCTGTAAAAGTCTACATTTGCGCAGACATTTTTAAACATATTCCTCTGGTTCATGATCAACCGGCCCGCCAGACGCTCCACCATCTCATACAGAGCGAATTCCTCCATCATGTCCTTTTCCTCGGCGAGCATACGCGCAAATTTTTTCAGGATCACCTCCCTGGGATCGGACAGCGTGTAGACCGCATGCCCCATGCCGTAGATCAGGCCGCTGCGGTCAAATGCCTGCTTATCCAGGATTTTCTGCAGATAGGCCTCCACCTCCGCCTCATTTTTCCAGTCTGAGATATGTTCCTTGATATCGGCAAACATATGCTGCACCTTCAGATTCGCGCCGCCGTGGCGGGGTCCTTTCAGCGAACCCAGAGACGCGGCGATCGATGAATAGGTATCCGTTCCGGAGGATGTGACCACATGCGTCGTGAACGTGGAGTTATTGCCGCCGCCGTGTTCCGCATGCAGAATCAGCGCAATATCCAGCACCTTGGCCTCCAGCTCCGTATATTTTCCGTCCGGCCGGAGCATCTGGAGAAAATTCTCGGCAAGGGAAAGGCCTTTCTCCGGATTCCGGATCATCAGCATCTCTCCTTTCCGGAAATGCAGATAGGCGTTGTAGGAATAAACCGCGATGATCGGTATCTTCGCGATCAGTTCCATCGTCTGTCGCAGTACGTTGCCCGGAGAGATATCCTCCGGATTCTCATCATAGCTGTACAGAGTCAGGATACACCGCTGCATGGAGTTCATCACACTCCTGCTGGAGGCCTTCATCACAACGTCCCGGACAAACCGTCCGCTCAGCTCCTCCATCTCGAACAAAACCGGGAAAAAGACATCGAGCTCCTGCCGGCTCGGCAGTTTCCCGAACATCAGCAGGTAGATCGCCTCCTCAAATCCGTACTTGCGCCCGTTCAGGCCCTCGATCATCTCCATGACGTTAATTCCCTGATAAAACAGTCTCCCGTCCGCCGGAATGTTCCTTCCGTTGACGATATGATACGCGCTTACATCCGAGATCTCGGTCAGGCCGGTCAGAACGCCCTTGCCGGCGGAGTCGCGCAGTCCTCTTTTCACATCATACTCCAGATACAGATTCGGGTCTATGCCATGGTTCTTCATCAGTTCCAGTTCCAGCAATCCCATATTGTCACGGAGATCTCCCATCTCCTCCAGGCTGATCATCTCATTTTCCGCTGCCATTTTGAATCCTCCTTTATGATATGACAAAAAACACCTGATTACGGCGCCTTCGCTGTAATGGGTGTTCGATATGTACTTTATAATATTGCAGTGTTCCTGCTCCTCAGGGGTTACAAATCCATTCGATTTGTCTGCGTCAGACACTTTCCCTCACGCTTGACAGACACAACACATGAATATATTACATGAAAACACGAAAAAATACAAGGATTTTTTGTTTACAACCACTCATAGCCGCTCACGACCGCCGTTTATTCCGAGAGTTTCTCATATCCGTAATAGTCAAAGTAAAATCCCAGCCTGCGATTGATCTTGTCCCTCAGAGCCGGATCCAGTGTAAAAACATTTTTTTTGTAATCCTTCTGGCTCTCCAGATACTTTTCAAACTCAGGCTTCGCCTCCTCAAACCCGTCGATGCCGAGATGATCATAGATTTTCTTCACATATCCTTCCGGATCCCTGCAGAAATCCTCATAACAGATATCAATACGGTCCCCCTCCGGCATCTCCTCCAGTTCACGAATCGCTTTTCTGTATATGCGTTCAAAAAGGTCGATGGAAACCTCCTCGATGACCTCCCGCGGCGCCGGATTGTTCAGACAGAGCAGATCCATCTCCTTGGTAAACATATTGATCGTGGACATGATGACCTTATACGGATTGCGGTAAATATTGATAAACTTCGCATGGGGATAGCAGCGCTTCAGCTCCGCGATCCGGCAGGTATTCTCCGGGCTTTTCAGAAGAAGCTGTTTCCCTCCGTAGAGATACGTCACCTTCCGCAGGATATAATCGTAGGCCGTGCGCCATTCCCGCTGTTTTTCCTCATTCTGTTCATCTATAAAGGCCGTCTCAATATACTTCACGCCGTTTCCGCCGTCGGGGAAAACAAGCATATGGCTGATCGCCTGCGTAGAGATCGTCGCCTGGGCAAACACCTCCTCCATAGGCAGATCCAGCTCATAGTCCATATTGTCCATCGGACGGGCGTCCTTTAACAGGTTCTTCTGCACCTTCGCCAGAACGCGTTTCATCAGAATACAATTGTTAAAAGTCACCGTCTTCACCGGGTCAAACCACCCGTACTGCGGATCCCTCGTCAGAAGGTTCTGCAGAAACGTGGTGCCGGACCGCCAGTATCCGACGATGTAAACCGGGTCGCGCCGGATTTTCGTCCGCCGGATCGGAATATAGAAAATCAGCCACTCCAGCAGAGCCGGCAGCCCCAGAAGAAATGTAACCGCCGTGATAAACCGACCCTGTTTTTTATTCGTGATCGGATTGGAATGTTTCAGCCGGAGCCAGTTGTCAAACCGACATCCCAGCAGATTATGCGACAAATTAATCTTATTCATACGGATGTGTATTCTCCAGTCTGTTCGCGCGCCGTGTACACAGCGCAACCTTTATGCGGGATGAGCAGGTCCATCCCCTGAAATAAGGTACCGTTTGCGGCAGGTCTGTCCTGTGGGAGCCTGCCCCGCCCGAAAAAGCCGTCCCCGAATGGGCGTGTAAATATCCTCTATGAAAACACCAGGACCATGACCGATGAATTTGAATCCTGCAGATACTTCACCGACTGCAGTTCACCGCAATAGTCAAACAAATGGCTGTCCGTAAGAAAATACTGCTCCGCCTGCCGGCACAGCTCCCGATCAGAAAACCGGATACGGACGATTCCCTCGCCGTTCTCATACCCGTTCCGGATGATCCCGCCGATCACATCGGCATCCCACGCATCCACATAGAGCCCCTCATGGACATAATAATTATCCGCCGTAGCCGTACAGGTCGGAAGCGGAATCGCGGAATCCGGCTCATGGGTCATAAGGAGCATCTCCGTCGTCACTCCGAAATAGTCGTAATTCAGATATTCCAGACGAAGGATATCCTCTTCCGACAGATCCTCTCCGTTCTCATTGCGATAGATAAACTGTGTATTTCCCCAGGTGGTATCAATGTAATAATACTGCCCGTCCATGACGACCAGATTCCAGGCATGCGTCTGACCGTCCGTGCTGCCGATCACCGTCGTACAGGCAACCCCCAGCTTCTCCAGAAGATACTGCGTCGCGTAGGCGTAGCCCTGGCAGACTGTCTCATGATTCAGAAACACGCTGATGATATTCTGACTGTTCGAGGCATTTTCATTGTAATCCACCTCCCGGATGAGCGTCTCATACACATAAAGTGCCTTCTCGAAATCACTGCCGTCCGTCGGGGCGTCCGCCAGCATGCGATTCGCCTCGGCATCAATCTGCAGCTGAATCTCTGCCTGTTCCTCCTCCGTCATTGACCAGGTCGGCGTAATCTCCAGGGAGGTGATCTCATCTCCCTTACTGTACTGCACAAACTGAAGCTGATCTACCCAGAAAAAATCACAGTAATCATACCGGACAGCCGTATAGGCCAGCTCCATCACGCTCTCATCCGTCGTCGAGACCGTGACATCCTCGCGGTTCGAAAACGAATATACGATCTCATCATAGACCTGCCGTGTCTCGTCATCCAGTGTCTGATACGCGTATTTTTCTCCTGAGACCACATCCTCCGTCTGTGTCGCATTTCCGGCCGGATCACTCTGATCCGCAGCTTCATCCTCGACCGAAGCGCTCCAACTCAGATCCGCTGTTTCATCCGCAGCAGAATCCATGTCGCCGGCGGCAAATGTGCAGCCGGATACCGTAAACGCCAGGACTGCTGCCAGTAAAATTGATATAAAAATATTTTTATTATTTCTTATGATCAAATACAGGGTTCTCCTTTTTGTTTCGCAGGGATGCGAAAGGAATATTTTTATTGCGTTTTATACTTCGTTCTTTTATAATACAAGCACAATATTCATTATACTTTATCATAAAAATCAGATTTTGTGAACAGGAGATTTTATGACAGTATTTCAAATCGAAGAGATCGGTTCCCTCTTAAATCAAATGCTGAAAGGAACGATGTTCGATCACTTTCTCCTTCAGGAGGCATCCGTATCGCAGGCTTTCCGAACCGACATCGACGGAACGCTCCGCACACAGTTCTATTCCGAGGAAGAAATGCGGCAGCGCGGTCTGTCCGGACTGCGGTTCCTTCCGTTTTCCCATGTGCGCCCGTTCTGTCTGGATCTGATCCGGGGAAACCGCAAGCCGGAGTCCTTCCGCTTCGTGTTCCTGCTCTCTCCTCAGAACCAGGCCGGTACGATTGCCCATGCCGGCAGCAGCTTTCACACAGAGGATGTCACAGGCATGTTTTTAAATCTCAGTTATAAAAAAGAGATTCTGACCTGCTCCACGGGTATCTCCTACCGGATCTTTTCGCCGGATAAATCGCTGGAAAAGGAATGGGATCGGCTGGCCATGCTTTTTTTCCGTCAGCACGGTATCGCGGTAAAAGAACTGTGATCTGCGGTTTTTCTTCTGTCGCAAAAGCGCCGTATGTTGTGCGCCGATACGCACCGTCATTTTGATTGTGTTTGTCCGTATTGCGAAAGGTACTCCAGTATACTGTGCGCCGCCACATTTCCCTCGCCCACAGCCTTCGCGATCTGATACGGACGGCCGGTGCAGTCTCCCGCCGCGAAGCATCCCGGCAGATTTGTTTCCATCCTTCGGTTCACGACGATATGAGCTCCGTCCACAGCCAGATCCGGCAGCAGCACCGCCGGAGCGACCGCGCTTCGCAGACAGAACAGCCCATCCACGTTTTTTTCGGTACCGTCCGACAAAATGATTGCCGTTACGCGGCTCTCTCCTTTCACCTGCACGATCGGTTTTTGCAGTATCTCAACATTCTCCCGATCGATTTCACAACCCGCGTAGGGCACATGAAGATATACCTGCTCAGCCTGCTCAGCCAGGTACAACACCTCATGTTCATAACGCCGGTCTCCGCAGAAAACCGCGATGGTCTTTCCGCGATAGAGAAATCCGTCACAGGTCGCGCAGTAGCTGACACCCCGGCCAAGCAGTTCGTTCTCCCCCCGAAATCCTTTTGCCGCCGCGGCGCCGACCGCCAGCAGCAGCGTCCGCGCCTCATAAATATCATTCTCCGCCAGAAGTGAAAATCCCTCCTCCGACGGCATCACGGCAGTCACCATCCTGTCCGTCAGGACAATTCCCATCTGATCCGTCTGCGCGGAAAAAGACCGGTTCAGCGCCGTCCCGGTGATCATTCCAAGACCCGGGTAATTCGCGATCTTTTCTGATTTTTCAACCTTCGCGCTTAAGTCTGCGGAACCAAACCAGACAAAATCCTTATTGTGCAGCTTCAGATTCAGCGCCGCCGATAACCCGGCCGGGCCGCTCCCTATAATTGCGGTATCGTACATTCTGATCCTCCTGTTATATGCGCAGGGGTGCGAAAGGAATAAGACAGCTATGCTGTCCGCACCCCGCGCGGCGAGTAAGAGGCAAAAACCGCCTCCTGCTCGATCGCCGGGAAATTATACATAATTATGCCCCGCCATACTCTTCTTTAAACCTGCAGAGCATCTCGTTTGTCAGCGAAAAATGATTCGGTTTCTCAAAAATCTCCTCCGGCGTCACCCACTTTGCCATGGACAGCTCGTCCTCCTGAATGACGATTCTCTCCGTCCCGTCCAGCTCCGCGAAAAAACCGAACAGCAGACTGTCCGAATACGGCCAGGGCTGGCTTTTATAGTAGCGCAGATTTTTGACATGAAGCTTCGTCTCCTCATATACCTCGCGGATAACGGTCTCCTCGATCGTCTCCCCGATCTCCGCAAAACCGGCGATCAGGGCGTAATGATCCGTGAACCCGCCCCGATAATGGCTCACCAGGATTTTCCCCTCATGAATAACTCCCACGATCACGCAGGGACAGATCTTAGGATACACCATCTGACCGCAGGACGGACATCGCATCATCCCTTCCCTCTCATCCGGCGTCATGGGATGTCCGCAGGCCCCGCAGAACCGGTGCGCGTCGTACCAGCGCCCCAGCTGCATCCCCACAAGCGCCGCATACACCAGATGCTGCGGCGCGCTTCCCCGCAGAGCCGTCCCCTTCTCGTACCGATATCCGTCCAGATCCAGATCCCGGCAAAGAAAATACCGCTCGCCACTGATGGAGAACAGGTAGGTAAAAGTGCGTTCCCTGCGAAACAACTCCGGCAATTCTTTGAATCGGGGGAGATTGATCCCGCCCTCCGAACCTCCGGATTCTTTATACGAAGATTCCATCCTTCCCTCCCAAGGCTTCGTCCCGGTCAGTTGTCCCGTAATCAGTACTTTATCGTCCTTCATGCTGATGACCCGGTCTCCCGTTCCCGGCCGCATCAAATGATAGGTATTATCAAAATGCAGCGGCGCCAGATCCTGTATCATAGAGTTTCTCTCCCTTCTGTGCGGCAAAACCCCCCTCTGCAAAAAACGCAGGGGCATTTGATCTCATTTTCCGTTCATCCGCGGAAAATCCATCACACCGAGATCTCTATCCGCCGCCCGGTCCTCTGGTAACGGTAATAACGCACCCCCGCGGCGTCCATCATACGCTTCGACGTCGTAACCGCCGGCGTACCGTCGTATTTATCATCATCGTAGACGACCGTCTTAATCCCGGCCTGAATAATCGCCTTGGCACATTCGTTGCAGGGAAACAGAGAAACATACAGCTTCGCTCCCTCCAGGCTGCCGCCCCGGTAATTCAGAATCGCGTTCAGCTCGCTGTGTACCACATACGGATACTTCGTCTCCTCCTCATCCCCCTCCCGCGACCAGGGGAACTCATCATCCGAACAACCCATGGGAAATCCGTTATAGCCCATGGACAGGATCTTGTTGTCAGCGCTGACAATACAGGTTCCGACCTGGGAATTCGGATCCTTGGATCTCATGCCGGCCAGCTTCGCCACTCCCATGAAATATTCATCCCAGGTGATATAATTTTCTCTCTTGCCCATCCTTATCCTCCGTTTTATCCGCTCCCGGCGGTTGAATTCCTGTTACTGCCCACAGCTCCACATCACATGCGTAAAAAAGAATGCGCCCCGGCAAGTCTGACGCCTCTCTCACAGCTCAAACGCTGTCTTTATGCTGTCATAGTGGAGAAAAATCCCCTGATCCGCAAACGTCCGGATCTGATCGGCATCCGCCAGCATATAGCCGTCCGTCTCCGCCTCCTGCGGATGCACATCCGGCTCCTCAAAATCCAGGACAAAACGGTACACATCCACAAAATAGTTATCTCCCTCTCCCGGATTTTCCCTGTGGTAAGTAAACAGATAACCGTCGCCGCAGCAGGATACATCCAGTCCGGTCTCCTCCTTCAACTCACGGATCACCGCGTCGCGGGACTCCTCCCCCGCCTGAACGCCGCCTCCGGGGATCTCCCACCAGCCGGGCGCCCAGCTCTTGGTCATCACCCTTTTTGTAATCAGAAACCTGCCGTCCGGACGTACAATGACGCCGAGCACCGTCAGATGGTACTCGTCATCCTTCAGGCGCCAGTCGTTCCGTTTCATCGTACGCCCGGTTTTTCTTTTTTCTTTATCATATATATCCCAGTATTCCATGAAAATATCCCCTTTTCAGTTATCGGTTCATCCGTAATTCAGAACAGGAAAGTCCGGGAGCTTCTCCTGATACCGTTCACTATAAAACAGAGTTTAAGCAACAGAGGTGTTTTTGTCAACATCTTTTCCTCTTGCAAAAAACGGAAAGAACTATATAATAGGGTAGGAAAACCTGCGGGCAGCACAGGCAAAACCGCGAACACAGCTGCTCCTTACGACCCATGCCGCCGCCCCGGCGGCAGAACGGAGATGATTATGAAGAAAAAAATATTTATCGACGGCAGCGAAGGTACGACCGGACTTAGGATCTTTGAGCGTTTTGAACACAGAGAGGATATCGAACTGCTGAAGATTCCCGCTGAATCAAGAAAGGATCCCGCTGTTATAAAACAGTACATTCATGATTCAGACATCACGTTTTTATGCCTGCCGGACGCCGCGGCGAGAGAGGCCGTCGCACTGGCGGAGGGAGAGGACACCATCCTGATCGACACCTCCACCGCCCACCGAACCGAGCCGGGCTGGGCTTACGGTTATCCGGAGCTCTCCCCCGCCCACAGGGAAGCGATCCGTACCGGACAGAGGATCGCCGTGCCCGGCTGCCATGCCACCGGCTTCATCACGCTGGTCTATCCGATGATCGCAAACGGGATCCTACCCGCTGACGCTCCGGTATCCGCGTTCTCCCTGACCGGCTACAGCGGCGGCGGAAAAAAGATGATCGCGGAATACGAAGGAGAAAACCGGAGTCCGGAACTCCTCTCCCCGAGACAGTACGGACTGTCCCAGATGCACAAGCATTTAAAGGAGATGAAAGCCATCACCGGGCTTACACGGGAGCCGCTGTTCTCCCCCATCGTCGGGGATTATTACAGCGGAATGCTGGTATCCGTCCCCCTCTATGCACAGCTGCTGAACGGCGCGCCGGACCCCGCATCCATCCACGCCATGTTTGAGCGACATTTTGCCGGAGAGCCGTTTGTCAGAGTCCTGCCCTTCGGCGCGGAAGCGGAAAGCGGGAATTTCCTCGGCAGCAACAACCGCTCCGGCTGGGACGGGATCGAAATCTTCGTCACCGGGAACGAAGAACGCATCCTTCTGTCCTCCCGGTTCGACAATCTGGGAAAAGGCGCCTCCGGCGCGGCGATCCAGTGTCTGAACATCGTGCTCGGATGCGATGAAGCAAAAGGATTGTATCTTTAACCATACATTTTGTCGGAAATGGTCGATCCATTTTACTTTTTCTTGACTTTATTTTACGAAATTGCTAATATGATACCTGTTCAGAACGACATGAATCGAAGTTTCGATTCCGGTTCTGAATCATTACCATATTATATTAAAACAGTTACTGCAGTCAGTAACAAAACAAAACAGAAAAGAGGATATTGACATGAAAAAATTACTTGCACTGGCACTTGTCGCGGGAATGGCTGTCTCCATGACCGCCTGCGGAAGCACATCGGACTCTGATTCGGATACAACCGACACTTCCTCAGTTGCGGAAGACACCTCCGCAGCCGAAGACACAGACAGCGATCTGGAGTACATAAAGGAGAAGGGCACCCTTGTGGTAGGCATCACGGATTTCGAGCCGATGGACTATCAGGATGAGGAAGGCAACTGGATCGGATTCGATGCCGATATGGCCACCGCTTTCGCGGAGAGCCTCGGCGTAGACGTTGAGTTTATCGAGATCGACTGGGATAACAAGATTCTCGAGCTGAACAATAAGTCCATCGACTGCGTATGGAACGGCATGACACTGACCGATGAGGTCACCAGCTCCATGGACTGCAGCAACGCCTACAGCAGCAATTCCCAGGTTGTCGTTCTCGCCGCGGATATCGCGGATCAGTATACCGATCTGGAGAGCCTGGCTGACCTGACCTTCGCCGTGGAGTCCGGCAGCGCGGGCGAGGCGGCCGCTGAGGACAACGGCCTGAGCTACACCCCCGTCAGCGCCCAGGCTGACGCATTGATGGAGGTCTCGGCAGGCACCTCGGACGCGGCGATCATCGACCTGCTGATGGCGGAGGCCATGGTAGGCGAGGGCACCAGCTATGAGGGTCTCACCACCGGACTGGTTCTCGTCGATGAGGAGTACGGCGTCGGCTTCCGTCAGGGATCCGATCTGGTCGAACTGCTGAATGATTTCTTTGCGGAGTGCTATGAGGACGGTTCCATGACTTCAATCGCCGCAGAGTACGGCATTGAGAACAGTATCATCGCACAGTAATCCTGATTTCCGAAGAGCAGGCAGTCGCCTGCTCTTTTGTCTGCACAGGGCTGCGTAAGGAAATTTGGCGGCAGAGCCGCACGCAGCCCGCGCGGCGAACAGGAGGCGAATTCGCCTCCTTTCTCGATTCTTTCTGTAAGCTGAAACACACAACAGGAGGACCCGCATTCATGAATCAATTTTTAGAACAGCTGCCGATCGTCCTGCACTCCCTGAATGTCGGATTCCTGCAGACATTAAAACTGTTTGGCGTGACTTTGATCGGCGCCATCCCGCTCGGTCTGGTCATCTCCTTCGGCTCCATGTCGAATTTCCGGATAATAAGCCGCATCGCGAAAACCATCGTCTGGATCGTGCGCGGAACGCCGCTGATGATCCAGCTGCTGATCATCTACTATTTCCCCGGACTGGTACTCGGCAACGCGATCTGGGGCGGCGGGGAAACCGGACGGTTTATGGCCGCGTCCGTTGCTTTCATCATCAACTATGCATGTTATTTTTCAGAGATCTATCGCGGAGGCATCCAGAGCGTTCCCATCGGCCAGGAGGAAGCCGGCCTGGTTCTCGGAATGACAAAAGGACAGATTTTTTTCAGAGTCACTCTGCTGCAGATGATCAAGCGCATCGTCCCGCCCATGTCCAATGAGATCCTGACCCTGGTAAAGGATACTTCTCTGGCGCGCATCATCGCGCTGCAGGAGATCATCTGGGCCGGCCAGTCCTTTATGAAAGGCTCGCAGGGTATCTCGGGCGTCATCTGGCCGCTGTTTTTCACAGCCGTCTACTACCTGATCTGCAACGGCATCCTGACGGTCGTGCTGGGACGTATAGAAAAGAAACTCGAGTTTTTCCGTTAGACTCAGACCAGATCATTGTCTGAAATACAGGAACAGATTCGTCGTGCTCAAGCGTTAGAAAAGGAGAAAAATATGCCTATTTTAGAAGTCGACCATCTGAGCAAATCATTCGGGCAGACAGAGGTACTGAAGGACATCAGCTTTTCCCTGGAGGAAAGCCAGGTACTCTCCATCATCGGTTCCTCCGGGAGCGGGAAAACCACCCTGCTGCGATGCCTGAATTTTCTTGAGAAGCCAAACAAAGGCGCCATCCGCGTGAAGGGTCAGACGCTGTTTGACGCAGGCGACGAATCCACAAAAAAAGATTCCGAAATCCGAAAAAACCGCCTTCATTTCGGTCTGGTCTTCCAGTCCTTTAACCTGTTTCCACAGTATACCGCCCTGGGTAACGTCATGCTGGCCATGGAACTGCAGGCAAAGGAGCTTCCCGATTACAAAGCGCGGAAAAAAGAGATTCATCAGGAAATCCGGGAGCAGGCGGAAGGGCTGCTGCACCAGATGGGACTGTCCGACCGCATGACGAATTATCCTCATCAGCTCTCAGGCGGCCAGTGCCAGCGCGTCGCCATCGCCAGGGCACTGGCCCTGCATCCGGATATCCTGTGCTTCGACGAGCCGACCTCCGCACTGGATCCCGAACTCACCGGCGAGGTATTGAAGGTTATCCGTGAGCTTGCCGAGAAGAAGACCACCATGATCATCGTCACACATGAGATGGCTTTTGCGAGAGACGTCGCCAACCAGATCATTTTCATGGACAACGGATATATCCTGGAGCAGGGCGACCCGCTGCAGGTATTTGACCATCCGTCTCAGGAGCGCACAAGGCAGTTCCTGTCCAGATTTCACGAGCAATAGCCGAACCTGTTCCTTCCATATGGAGTCACTGTCTGCTGATATGCTCCATCCATGCGAAAAGCTCATCCGGGTCATAATTCCCCGCGTGGGGAATGTCCCACGGAAACGAGATATCCGTATCCACGCCTGCTCCGGTCAGAGCAGCCGCCAGCAAAACCGGGATTGCGAACGAAGTATCCCGGTCCGCTGCCCCGTGCCGAATCCTGTAGTAATTCGCACATCTGCAGTTCTGAGCTCCGATATAATTCATGGGATTCATCAGCCGGATCTGAATATCCTCCGCCCGTTCTCCCCCTGCCCTGCTGCGCACAAAGGAAAAATCCGTAAAATGCCGGCAGTCCGTCTGCGCGGAGCCGAAAAGTCTGTTTTCAAAGGTATGATTTAAAACGCTGTCAAAGGCGGGAGCCGCCTTTTTCCGTGTCAGATAAGCCAGATAACGCTTATAATCCAGGTCAGCCGCTTCTCTCCCCTGAATTCGGACTCCGGTATCGAAGGGGATCTCCCTGCCCTGATCCAGAGCCTGCTGCGCCGAATGCAGCAAAAGATTCCGGATAAGATCGAGCAGGGCGCCCTCCCCCAGATTGCTGAGCATCACCGGCAGACCGTCCCGCCACCTAAGCGACAGCGCGTTTACATAACGCGGAAACGCAGCGCCAAGCTCCTCTGACATCGCCTTCTGATCCGCAAGCGGAATTTCTTTCAGACCCTTTCGGTTCATGCCGGAATGCGTCCGGTCGGACATCCCCGGCTTTCTGGTCTTCTCCCGCGGCGGTTCACCCAGCAGAAATCCATACTGCCACTCATATGCCATATCCGCGTGCTCCAGGTTCGTGATGGGACAGTAGCAGGATGCCGCGAAGATATCATCTCTCTCCCGGGCGGCGCCGGCCGCGTCCAGATATTCCTCATAATCCGGGCAGTTGCCGGTCGCCCCCAGCAGTGCGGACAGCGCGCCGCCCGCACTGGTTCCGTTTGAAATGATCTTTTCCGTGTCACCCGGAATACGCTCCCGGTTATGACGCAGATAACGAACCGCCGCTTTCAGATCTGCGATACAGGCCGGAGCCTTTCCCGCAAACAGTCCGCCCTGTCGGCAGGAATGGCCTCTGGCTCCGGGCGAAGCGACAACAAAGCCTCTGGACAACGCCTCCAAGATGCCGTTCTCCGCACCGCCCATGCCTTTCTTCCCTGCTCTCAGAGGTTCAGCCGGCATATATCCGCCGACACCGTTCGGGAAATAAACCGGTGCGGTCTCCGCAGTCCACCCATCCGACTGCTCCTCATGGAAATACGCCTCCGGCACATAGATATTCATGCTCTGGTTTTTCACGAGAACCGGATTCCCCACATAACACACTTCCTCATATGCGCGGTAAATCACCGTCTCATCCTTCCATTTGCTCTTGCAGACCCTGTATTTTCCCGTATCTAATGTCAGTTCATCCCGCATGATTCCCGTTCATTTCCCCTTTTCACGCTTCACTCCCATTGTTCCCCGGATCGATGCGCCATATTCGCAATGCTTCGGAATATTCAGAAAACACCGCGTTCCCTGCTGCGCAATCTCAACCGTCAACCCGGCGTAATCAGTAATTCTCCTTGCGCACCTCAAAATAGCTCTGCGGATGCGCACAGACCGGACATACCTCCGGCGCTTTCGTCCCCGTCACGATATGGCCGCAGTTTCTGCATTCCCATACCTTCACCTCGCTCTTCTCAAAGACGGCCGCGGTCTCCACATTCTTCAGAAGCGCGCGATACCGCTCCTCATGATGCCGCTCAATCTCCCCGACCATGCGAAACTTCGCCGCAAGCTCAGGAAATCCCTCTTCCTCCGCGGTCTTCGCAAATCCGGCATACATATCCGTCCACTCATAATTCTCACCCGCGGCGGCCGCTTCCAGATTCTGCGCGGTATCGCCGATGCCGTTCAGCTCTTTGAACCACATCTTCGCGTGTTCCTTCTCATTCTCCGCGGTCTTTAAAAAAAGCGCGGCGATCTGCTCATATCCCTCCTTCTTCGCGACGGAAGAAAAATATGTGTACTTGTTCCTCGCCTCCGATTCCCCGGAGAAAGCTGCCTGTAAGTTCTTCTCTGTCTGTGTTCCCGCGTACTTACTCATCGTGATATCCTCCTTTTTTTCCTTTGCTGAGTTTTCTTTTTTCTCATTTATCTCGATCGGCGCAAAGTCTGAGGCCGGGTGTTTGCAGACCGGACAGATAAAATCATCCGGCAGCGTCTCCCCCTCGTAGATATATCCGCAGACCGTACACACAAATCCCTTTTTTGCGGCGGAAGGCGCCGGCTTTACATATTTCTGATAGTAGCTGTAGGTCACGGACTCGTCTCCGGAGAGAACCGCGCCGTCCGTCACATCCGCCAGAAACAGGGTATGAGAGCCGAGATCCTTACTCTCAATCACCTTTGCGCTTAAAAATGCATTCGCCTCATCCGCCAGATACACCAGGCCGTTCTCACTCCTGTTTATGGATATCCGCTCCATTTTGTCCGCATCCCTGCCGCTCTGAAAACCCCAGTGTCTGTAAACCTCGAAGGATGCCTTCTGCGACAGGACCGAAACATTAAACACCCCCGAACGCAGTACCATATCATGCGTCAGGTTGTTTTTATTGATCGCCACCGTAATCCGGTTCGGCTCGGAAGTAACCTGTGTGACCGTATTCACCACACAGCCGTTGTCTCTGCCCCCGTCCTGCGCGGTCAGTACGAATAAGCCGTAGCTCAACCGATACATCGCCTTTTTATCCATACTCCACCTCCTTAGGAACTGTTAAAAATCGATCCCCTGTTCCACATCTGTATTCTTTCCATTTGCACTTCTTTTCATTTATCTTACCAAAAAATCCCCTTCATATCAAGCCGGTTATTGTGAAAACAGCCGCCATACCCTCTGCCGGAAATTCAGTTCCTCCGCCTCCTCCTCAGCGCTCTCCGCCTCCGGAATTTCAATCGGCTCCGTCTGTATCACAAACTGAACGGAGCTCACCGCCGTATTTTTTTCGGACACAAAGGAAACCACCTCTTCCTCCCCGCCGGAGATACTGTCAAGAATGGCGTCGATCTGTTCCTCCAGCTCTGTATCCATGTCCTCCGTCTCCTCCCGGAGCTCCTCCGTGCCGCCTTTCAGTTCACCCAGGCCGTCATAAAGCGCGTCGATGCCGGTCAGCAGCTCGGCCGTCCCCGCTTTCATTTCCCCGGTTCCGGTTTTCAGGCTTCCGGAAGCGTCATAAATATCCTCTATCCCGCCAAGCAGCGCCGTCGTGCCGCTGTACAGGGAATGGCTGCCGGATACCAGCTCAGAGCTTCCGGAGGCCAGACTCAAAGCCCCGTCGGAAATCCGGCTGTAACCTGCCGCCACCTGCGCCACGCCGTCCGTATAGGCGTTCAGACCGCTGTCCAGCTTTTCATACTCCTCCGCCAGCGTGTTGACCGCATCCCTGAGCGCTGTCAGTTCATACAGAAAATCCGTCAGCGTATCGGCCAGTTCCAGAATCGCCGCGTCAAACTGCTCATACTCCGCTTTCAGCTCCGCGGCTCCCGCCGCGACCTGTGCCGCTCCGGCATTTGCCGCGCTCAGATAGCTCTCCATCCCCTGAATCGCCGCCGTGTTTCCGTTCAGCAGAACCTCCATCTGCTCAAGCAGCGCGATGTACTGATCGATCGTATCCAGAGATAAGCCGAGCATGGAAAGCGCGGCTTCATTCCCCGCCAGCGTCTCCCGCAACGCTCTGGTCTGCGCAAGCACGGTTTCAATTGATGAAACACCGGCCGCGTTTCCTGTCAGGAGCGCGTCGACATCTACACCGTATCCCGCCATCGCCGCCTTATACGCCTCAAAACTCAGGCTGCTCTCCAGCGCCGCCGCCCCGTCTGAGAGGTCGCTGATGCCCTGTTTCAATGCGGAGGAAGCAGAAACGAGTTCTTCCAGCTCCTCCGAGGAGGCGGAAATACCGGAGAGAGCCGCCTGCAGCTCCCGCAGGGCGGAATACATCTGTGCGGAACCGTCGGTCAGCGTTTCCGTCTGCTCCGTCAGCGCGTCCAGACCGGCCTGAACCTGAGCGATCCCGGTATTTAAATCCTGTATTCCGTCATCCATCGCGTCCGCGCCGGAGGCCAGGGAAGATGCGCCTTCGGATACATCCCCACCTCCGCTTAACAGCGCTCCCGCACCGGTCTGAAGCGTACCCGCTCCTTCGTCCAGAGCGTCCGCGCCGGACGAAAAGTCCCCCGAAACGCTCTCCTGCAGTTCACCGGCGCCGTCCCGGATCTCTCCCGTTCCGTCATCGATCTCCGCGAGAGCGTCCGTAAGCTCTGTGATCCGCACCAGCAGCTCCTCATCGTCGATCTCAAGACCCAGACTCATACGTATGCCGTTTATGGACACAGCTTCCATTTCAAAATCGATCACATCCGCCGTAATATCCGCGGATATGCCGCTTCCCGGAAGAATCGTAAACGTCAGCTGTTTATTCCTGCCCACATTGGCGACCGTTGCGCCTTCCGCCTGTATATCACTGCATATTTCCGTATTCAGCGTAAACGATGCCTGCAGGGCGTATGTATCATAAAAGTTCCCGGCACAGTCCTCATTCCGCGTAACCTCAAACCGGATCTCCAGAGCGCCGCTCGCTCCGGCCAGTTCCTCCGGCAGATACTCCGTGCCGTCCAGAAAATAACGAATCGAAATATCCCACGGGATCTCAGCATCCGCAAGCTCACCCTGATAATAAACTCTGTCCGCGGAGGAAGAGAGCGTAATCCGATCATTTTTCTGCGTAATCTCATCTGTGGTGTTCAGATTCTTTATCGAGATATAGTCGCCGTAGTCCGTTATCTCCCCTCCGGAAAAAATATTCACGACATAGGTATTGGCCGGGGAGCCGTCCGCTCCCAGACGAACATAGACAACCTCCTCCTTTTCGGCGGAAGTACCCGATGTTTCCGCCGCCGCGTCCGCATCGAATGACGAATCCGATAAAGCAACCGCGCCCATAGATGCTGCCGCGTCCGATGATGCGGCCGGGACTGCCGCAACCGACAGCTGAATACAAAAACATACGGAAAGCGCAGCCGCCGGTCTTTTCCATCTTTTCATTCCTGTAACCTCCCTCTTCTATAGGAACTGTTACGCCCCCATCAACCCTCCCTGCTGTAAAAATCCGCATGCCGCGTCGTCCGCCGGATCAACCCGTCAAACAGACACAGCAGGCCGGGCAGTACAAACAGCACGACCGCCATGGAAAGCAGGCTGCCGATCCCGAGAAAACGCCCCAGCTGAGCCAGTACACCGTTCGAGGATACAAACCCGAGCAGAATTCCGACCACGGCGAGTACCGAACCGGACGTCAGCACGGACACGGTAACCGACGACACCGTCCGTACAACCGCCTGCCGTTTCTCCATACTCTTTCTGTATTCCATAAACCGGTTTGCGAACAGAATCGCGTAATCCACTGTCGCACCCAGCTGAATGGAACTGATAATCAGATAAGCAATATAAAACACCGCCGATCCGGAAAAATACGGAATCCCCAGATTGATCCAGATCGCGGATTCTATGCCGACCACCAGGATCACCGGCAGGAACAGAGAGCGCATCATCACGAGCAGAACCAGAAATACAGCGGCGATCGCGATCAGATTCACTTTCAGCGTATCGGAGGTGATCGATTCCATCAGGTCATAAGCGCTGACGCCGACACCGGCCAGATAATTCTCATCCGGATAGAAAGAATCCAGAATGCTCCGGATATTTTCCACCAGGGCAAACGTTTCCTCCCCCTCGGAATCCGCGTCCACGGTGATCACAAACCGGCTGTAATGATCGGAAACCAGCTGTGAAAGCGTGGTTTCATCCAGGTAAGAGTACGGAATCGTCTCTCCGACCGTATCCACATAGGAAATGATGCTCTTTACCTGCGCAAGATCGCTCAGCGAATCGGAGAGCGCCCGCTCCGTCGCCGTATCTCCCCCGGGAACCATCGCCACATAGGTATCCTGTTCCCCGAACACATCCTGAATCGCCGCGGTGTCCTGCCCGTACCGCGTGTCCTCCCCGTAAATATACGCGGATCCATAATAAAAATCATTCTGATTCGACGCAAGGAAACAGGGCACGATCAGCACGGCAAACATGCAGACCATCGGCAGCATGATTTTACATACCACCTTCCCGAAACGGCGGAAATCCGGCATGAGGCTGCGGTGATGTGTTCGGTCGATGAGCTTATATGCGGTCAGAATCAAAGCCGGCATAAAAACAAAAACCGTGATCAGGCTGATGGCTACGCCTTTCGCCAGTACCAGGCCGAGATCCATCCCGATCCGATAGGACATAAATACCAGCGCCAGAAAACCGATCACCGTCGTCAGTCCGCTCGATAAAATCGACGAGGTGGATTTGCAGAGCGCCTCCACCATGGCCTCCTTCTCATTCGGCTCCGTCTTCCGGCACTCTTCAAAGCGATGGAGCAGGAAAACGGAATAGTCCAGGGATACCGCAAGCTGCAGAATCGCCCCGGCCGCATGTGTCACAAAGGAAATCTCCCCGAAAACCAGATTTGAGCCCATATTGATCAAAACCGCAACGCCCAGGCCAATCAGCACAAGAACAGGTTCCGCGAGAGAAGTCGTCGTCAGCAACAGTACCGCCAGGACAAACACAACCGCAACAATAATGATCCTGCGGATCTCATCAATCGTTCCGGTTGTGGAGAGCGCTGAGGATACCGCATCCCCGTCCATCGCGTTTTCCTCCCCGATCACCCCACGGACGGCATCCACGGCCTCGACCCGCTGTTCACGGTCGATTGTCAGCGTAAACAGGGCCGATTGATCCCTGTAATAGATCTCCACAGTATCCTTATCCACCATCTCAACCGGCTCCAGAATATCGACGGCATCATCCAGCCAGGTGACAGCCGTCACACCCTCGCAGTTCAGAAGCCGCTCCTTATAATCGAGCGCCTCGGCAATCGACACATCCTGCACCATCACGCGTGCGTTCGGGATGCCGCCGCCAAATTCCTCTTCCATAACCTCCAGAGATACCGTCGACGCGGAATCCTCCGGCAGATAATCCTTCAGATCGTAATCCACGCTCACCAATGACTGCAGGTACGCTCCGATCACCGCCAGAACAAAAAACACCAGCAATATTTTTTTGGGATTGTTTACAATAATCCGGTAAAAATTCTTCATAAATATAGTATAAATACCGAAACCGGATTGGTCAACCTCCCGAATATCTAATCCCGAAATACGCATAAGTAAAATTACATACGTTCTTGTGTTATCTGAAATTATCAGGTAACATAAAATTCATGGGGCCGATAGTTACTTTTTGATACATGAAACTTCAAAACTCAGACAGATTCAATGCCGCTTCAATGTTCTGATGATAAGATAATCTAAAATCGAAAGTAACTTTTTAACTTATTAAATTCATATTGAAAAATGAGGGTACCCATGCAGATCAACATCAGATTCCTGAAAAAAAGGATGTCCGGAGGCGAAAGAATCCGTCAGATTACCGCCTCCCTGGACCGTAACGAGTATGAAAAAATCAAAGAACAGGCGCGGAAAAACGAGATGGACACACCGAAATACATCTACAGTCTTCTGAACTACGGCATGCAGGATGACTCCTGGATGCAAAACAAATAAGAGTGCGCCCTCGCGGAGCGCTTTTGCCATATGGGAAGTTCGGAGAATTTTCCTATATAACAAAACAGTCCTATCCAGGAGGGGATAAGACTGTTTTGCTTTATGCTTTTCAGCATAAATCGGAGTTTGGTTTTTATGAAGGTTTGGTATTTATATAAATTGAGATATTTCAAATCCATGTTCTTTTTCAAGAACAATGTTAGTATAAACCCATATTTTCGTTTTTTCCAATAGGAAATTACGGCTTTGTAATCACAAAATCTTATTACTGTACACTTCCTGCAATCGAGTAGAAGGCGCTTTTTTGCCTCATACCCGCTGCGCGGAGCCGTGTGCAGCTAAGCTGTAAAATTTCCTTACGCGCCCCTGAGCATGAAAAAAACAGCAGGAAACCATACAGAAACCTGTACAATCCGCCTGCTGTTTTATTCAGAATTAACACAAAAACCTATACCAGTTCGAGAACAACTTCCATGGCAGCATCACCCTTACGCGGTCCGATCTTTACGATTCTGGTATAACCGCCGTTCCTGCCCTTATACTTCGGTGCAATCTCGGTAAATAATTTGTCCGTCAGATCAATCTGCTTTGTCTCTCTCTTCTTATCGCCCTTCTCGACGACAGGATACAGAACCTTCAGCATCTGTCTTCTGGCATGAAGGCGGGACGGGAGATCTTTTTTGATTTTTTTGTCAACCTCATCATAAACGGTACGTTTCTTCCCGTCTACGACCTCCTTTACTCTCCTGCCGTCCTTGTCCTTGCGGGGCACCTTTGCCTTGACGGTGACCTCCTCATAATTGTCAGTCTCCTTCACCGCAAGAGCGATCAGCTTCTCCGCGAGCTTCCGGACTTCCTTTGCCCGGGCCTCCGTAGTGACAATCCTGCCGTGATACAGCAGCGCCGTCACCTGACTGCGGAGCATGGCCTTTCTCTGATCTGATGTTCTGCCTAATTTACGATATTTTGCCATTTTATAATCCTCCATTCTGTGGTACATCCGGCAGCGCCCCTCGGTCTTATCCGCCAAATGCCTGCGCAGATGCAAAAAACTTCCCGCGCAAATTCCTCCACATTCTATTTCCGACAGGGTACTGCTCTTCGGTCTTACATCCCCCGCCCCTTCGTCTCCTGCAACGGGTCTCCCCGCATCAGTATACGCGGATCGTTATAGATCCGTAACAGATTCCTCTACTCATCACCCTGGTTCAGCTGCAGCCCCAGTTCTTTTAATTTCGCCAGTACTTCCTCCAGCGATTTCCGGCCCAGATTGCGAACCTTCATCATATCCTCCGGCGTCCGGTTGGTCAGCTCCTCGACGGTGTTGATCCCGGCCCGCTTCAGGCAGTTATAAGAACGCACGGAAAGCTCCAGCTCATCGATGTTCATCTCCAGAACCTTTTCCTTTGCATTGTCTTCCTTCTCAATCATAACCTCTGCGGTCTTCGCGTTCTCAGAGAGGTCGATAAAGAGGCTCAGGTGTTCGCTCAGAACCTTCGCGGCAAGGCTGACCGCCTCGTCCGGTTCCAGCGTGCCATTCGTATAGACATCCAGTGTAAGCTTGTCATAATCGGTAATCTGACCGACACGGGTATTCTCCACGGAGAGATTCACACGATCCACCGGGGTGTAGATGGAATCAACCGCAATCACACCGATTGGGGTATCCTCGGTCTTATTCTTCTCCGAACTGACATAGCCCCGGCCTTTTGTAATCGTAAGCTCCATGTACAGTCTGGACTCTGTGCCGCCGTTCAGGTGCGCGATCACAAGATCCGGATTCATGATCTGAATATCGGGATCCACCTCAATATTCGCTGCGGTCACAACACCCTCACCCTCAAATTCAATGTAAGCAATCTTTGGCTCATTTGTCGGACTGGTATTCTTTAACGCTAAATTCTTAATGTTCATCACGATCTCGGTCACATCCTCCTTAACGCCGGGGATGGAACTGAACTCGTGCAGAACGCCGTCGATCTTAACCTGACTGACTGCCGCTCCCGGCAGCGAAGAGAGCATGATCCGTCTCAGGGAATTGCCAAGAGTCGTGCCGTATCCTCTTTCGAGCGGTTCCACGACAAATCTGCCGAATTTTTTATCTTCTGAAATCTCAGCAATCTCAATTCTGGGTTTTTCAAAATCGAACACTCCGTAGTCCTCCTTCTATATTTATGCCACCTACACTGATTATTTGGAATACAGCTCGACGATCAGCATCTCATCGACAGGGACATCGATCATCTCTCTGGTCGGCAGCTCCTTTACCGTGCCGCACAGATTTTCCAGATCAGACTCCAGCCATTCCGGAACCAGCCGGCCTTCGGTCTTTTCAAGAATGTCCTTATATCTCTGGGAGCCTTTGGACTTTTCACGAATCTCAATCTTATCTCCGGCCTTTACCAGATAAGAAGGGATATTTACGCAGGATCCGTTCACAAGGACATGCTTGTGATCGACAATCTGACGCGCTTCCCTCCTGGTTCTCGCCATTCCGAGGCGAAAGATAACGTTATCCAGCCTGCACTCCAGCATGGTCATGAGGTTCTCACCGGTCATGCCCTTCATCCGGTCGGCCTTGACATAATAATTATGAAAAGGCTTCTCCAGAACGCCGTATATAAACTTTGCTTTCTGTTTTTCTCTCAGCTGAAGGCCATACTCGGAAACCTTACGATTCGCTCTCTTCAGCTGTCTCTTTGATTTCTTGTCTATTCCTAAATACGTCGGTTCCAACCCGAGCGATCTGCATCTTTTAAGAACAGGTACTCTATTTACTGCCATATTAGATCAACCTCCTGATTAGACTCTTCTGCGCTTCGGCGGACGGCAGCCATTATGCGGCACCGGCGTCACATCTGTGATACTTGTTACATTGAGACCTGCCGCGGAAAGCGCGCGAATCGCCGCCTCTCTGCCGGAACCCGGTCCTTTTACAAAAACGTCAACGGTCTTTAATCCGTGGACAAGAGCTGCCTTCGTAGCAGTCTCCGCCGCCATCTGAGCAGCATAGGGAGTCGATTTCCTTGAACCTCTGAAACCGAGACCGCCGGCACTCGCCCAGGACAGGGCATTCCCCTGTGTATCCGTCAATGTCACGATCGTATTATTGAAGGAAGCCTGGATATGTGCCTGTCCGCGCTCAACGTTTTTCTTTACACGCTTTTTTGTTACCTTTTTCGCAACCTTTTTAGCCATGATTAACCACCCTGCTTTCTCGCATTATTTTTTCTTGCCTGCTACTGTCTTCCTCGGACCCTTTCTGGTTCTCGCGTTGGTCTTGGTATTCTGTCCGCGAACCGGAAGTCCCTTTCTGTGACGGATCCCGCGATAGCATCCGATCTCCTGAAGACGTTTAATGTTCATCGCTACATCTCTTCTCAGCTCGCCTTCAACAATGACGCCTTCTGATTCAATCGCTTCACTGAGAGCCTTGACCTCTTCACCGGTCAGGTCCTTGCAGCGGGTATCCGGATTGACATTCGCGACAGAAAGCAGACGTCTCGATGTGGATACACCGATGCCGTAAATATAAGTCAATCCGATCTCTACTCGTTTTTCTCTTGGTAAATCTACACCTGCGATTCGAGCCATGTGTGTTTACACCTCCATACTGATTTTACCGGACCCAAGTCCTGTCTTCGATTCGTGCAGCGCTTTTATCTTTTTCATGAACAGCGAAGTCTGAGGGGACTCCGCTGCAGCCGCACATAAAAAAAATCTCAGGCGCACCGCCGCCCTTCTGATTCAAACAGATCCTGTTCCAAATCGGTGCTCTGTGGCAGAGTCATCCGGGGAGGAACGGATTACGCAGTTAAAGATATGCTCCAACCTGCTCTCATCATCTATTATAAATGATAATGATATCAACCCTGTCTCTGTTTGTGTTTCGGGTTTTCACAGATGATCATAACCCGACCCTTCCGCTTGATCACTTTGCACTTTTCGCACATTGGTTTAACTGATGCTCTTACTTTCACAGCAAATCCTCCTTTCTGTCAGCAGAAGAAGCCCCGTAAAATACCACTGGACATACTCTTCCCGCTGCTCTGAATTGTGCCCGGAGATACGCATAATATCCCCTTGGGTTTTCAAAGCGTCGGCATCCATTGTAACACGGAACTTATGCTATTGCAAGCTTTTTTTATTTATCTCTCCAGATAATTCTTCCTTTTGTCAGATCATAAGGGGAAAGCTCCAGTGTAACCTTATCCCCGGGCAGGATACGGATAAAATTCATGCGCAGCTTTCCGCTGATCGTCGCCATGATCTGATGTCCGTTCTCCAGCTCCACCTTAAAGAACGCGTTCGGAAGTTTTTCCACCACTACGCCTTCTACTTCAATTACATCTGCCTTTGACATAATAATTCTCCTGATTTTATAAATCTTACCGGGTTCTGTCCTTATAGGGTCTGCCCCTCTCTTACCGGGCTCTGTCCCCGGGCATCTCTTCGCCTCTTATCGGGCGGGACAGTCCTCTGTTCCCTGCGATTGTCTCATGTATAGCTTCAGTGCCCTTTTTATATCTGTATTTTTAAGTTCCGTATCCGGTGACAGAAGTTCCGCCGCATCCGGGGGGATCTTATGGATCACCTGAATGTGCCTGCGGTTCTTTTTTTTCGGTTTTTCCACGGTACGGCCGACGCCGTCCGCCAGGAAAACATAGTTATCTTCCTCTTTTACAATAACAAAAACCTCTCCTCTGTCATGCCCGGATCTGGATTTTGCCAGTTTTATTCCTCCGGTCTCCATGGATCTCACATCACCTTTACTATTCTCTCATTCATCACCTGCGGAACTGTTAAAGAATTCATCCTGCGTCATATGCAAAGTTAATTCTTAACCGTTCCTAACAGTTCGGAACAGGAAACCCTCTCGTCCTCTGTGAGCGTAAGAATTTCCGGCGCACCATCCGTGATAAGAATTGTATTTTCATAATGCGCGGAGAGCGAGCGATCCTTTGTCACGACCGTCCAGTCATCATCCAGCCATTCGACTTCCCAGCCTCCGGCGTTCACCATGGGCTCTACGGCAAGCGTCATGCCTTTCCGAAGCCGGATCCCCCTGCTTTTCTGACGGAAATTCGGGATCTGCGGATCCTCATGGAGCACGGTTCCCACCCCATGGCCGACCAGATCTCTCACAACGCCGTACCCGAAGCTCTCACAGTAATCCCCGATCGCGTTTGAAATCTGATGGAGATGATTTCCGCTTCTGGCATAACGGATTCCCTCAAAAAAGCTCTGTCGGGTACGTTCGATCAGAAGCGCGGCCTCCCCGGAAACCTCTCCGATGGCATGCGTGCGCGCCGCATCGGAATGATACCCTTTATAAATGCAGCCCATATCGAGGCTGACAATATCCCCTTCCCTCAGAATACGCTTCTTACTGGGAATCCCGTGAACAACCGCCTCGTTGACGGATACACAGACCGAACCCGGAAACCCGTTATAATTCTTGAAATTAGGAGTGCAGCCGAAACTTCGGATCATCTCCTCAGCCTTACGGTCCACATCAAGGGTAGACATACCGGGGTGCAGTTCCCTGCCAAGATCCTCATGAACCTTTGCAATGATCCTGCATGCCTCACGCATCAGTGAAATTTCCCGCTCTGTTTTTATTAAAACCGACATGTAAGCCTCCTGCTAAATTCTTACGCTTTCAACAGAGCAATAATGTTCTCAAATACAGCCGTCATGGGCTGTGTGCCATCCACAGTTTTTAAAATGCCCTGCTTTTTATAATAGTCGATCAGCGGCTGCGTCTGCGCATGATAGACATCCAGACGTTTCTTTACCGTCTCCGGTTCATCATCCGCCCGCAGTACCACTTCTTTGCCGCAGCGGTCACAGATTCCCTCTACCTTCGTCGGGATATTGACAATGTGATAGGTCGCGCCGCAGTTGACGCAGGCTCTTCTGCCGGACATCCGCTCAATAATATTCTCATCCGGAACGTCCACATCCACCGCGTAATCCATGCTCTCGCCGCGTTCGCAAAGCGCAGCCGTCAGGCATTCCGCCTGAGGAATCGTCCTAGGAAAACCATCCAGGATAAATCCGTTCTTACAGTCCTCGTCGGAAATCCGATCCACAACAAGGTCGCAGGTCAGCTCATCCGGAACAAGAAGCCCCTGATCCATATAAACTTTTGCTTTTTTCCCGAGCTCCGTTCCGGCCTTTAAATTCGCACGGAAGATATCGCCGGTAGAAATGTGCGGTATTCCGTATTGATCTGCCAGCAGCTTCGCCTGCGTTCCCTTTCCGGCGCCCGGCGCCCCTAACATTATAATCTTCATGTTGTTCCCTCCTGTAATCGGGCAGGAGGCGGTTTTCGCCTCTTACCCGCCGCGCGGAGTGCAGACAGCACAGCTGTCATATTCCTTTCGCACCCCTGTGTACACAAAGCTGAAGATACGTATCTTTCGCATATCTCCAGCTTTTGCGTGTTTCACCTGTCACAAAAACTGTGCGCACTGACACAGACTCTGTGATCATTCATTTAAAAAACCTTTGTAATTGCGAACCAGCATCTGGGATTCGATCTGTTTTAAGGTCTCAATGACAACACCCACGATAATGATCAGCGAAGTACCGCCGAACGAGATGTCCGCATTAAATACACCCTCGAAGAAGATCGGGATGATCGCCACGATCACCAGTCCGACCGCGCCAATGAATATAATATAATTTAACATCGACGTCAGATAGTCACTGGTCGGCTTGCCCGGCCGGATACCCGGAATAAACCCGCCCTGTTTCTTCATATTGTTGGCAATTTCCAGCGGATTGAAGGTAATGGACGTGTAGAAGTACGCAAACGCGACCACCAGCAGGATATATACAGCCAGACCGATATTATAGATCGGCGTATTAAAATCAAACCAGTTGGACTGCGTCAGCATGCCCAGGATCTTCCCGCCGACGCCTGTGCCGCCGGTCTTGCCGAGCATCTGACAGATGACCACCGGGAACATCAGCAGCGACTGCGCAAAGATGATCGGGATAACGCCTGCGGTGTTCACCTTCAGCGGAATATGGGACGACTGTCCGCCGACCTGTTTTCTGCCCATCACCTTGCGGGAATACTGCACGGGAACATGCCGCTCCGCACCCTGCAGCACTACGACCAGAACAACGACCAGAACGATGATCGCCACGATGATCGCACCGTTCAGAATAGCGTTCTGTATCTCCTTCCCTTTCACAAACTGCTCAAACAGACCGGATATGTCGGAAGGTATCCTGGAAATAATGTTGATGATCAGGACGATTGAAATCCCGTTTCCGACTCCGCGTTCCGTAATTCTCTCGCCGATCCACATGATCACCGTGGATCCTGCCGTCAGCGTAATCACCGCCATGATCACGCTCAGTGCATTATAATCAGTGAAAAGCCCCTGTCTGCCGAAAGCAATGGACATGGCCAGAGATTCCATAACCGCCAATGCAACGGTGAGATATCTCGTGATCGCGATCAGCTTTTTCCTTCCGTCCTCTCCCTCTCTCTGCCATTCCTCAAACTTCGGGATGGCGATCGTCAGCAGCTGAACAATAATGGACGACGTAATATACGGCGTAATATTCAGCGCAAACACGGACATGTTCTCGAATGAACCTCCGGTAACCGCGTCAAAAAAACCGAACGCGTTTCCGGAGTTCTCGGAAAACCACTCCGCGAAATACTCTGAGTTAATGCCGGGAGCCGGAATCTGAGAGCCGATTCGCACGACCACCAGCATCAGAAGGGTGAAAAGAAGTCGATTTCTTATTTCCTGAATTTTAAATGCATTGCGGACCATTTTCAGCATTAGATCACCTCAGCTTTTCCGCCCAGTGCTTCTATTTTCTCTTTCGCTGAACCACTGAAGGCATTTACCTGTACAGTAAGCTTCTTCGTAAGCTCTCCGTTACCAAGAATCTTAACGCCATCTCTCGGATTTTTTATAATGCCCGTCTCGATCAGCTTCTCCACCGTTACCACGGTGTCATTGTCAAACGCTTCCAGTGACGAAACATTAATCGCAACGATATCCTTTGAGTTCCTGCATGTAAAGCCTCTTTTCGGTATACGCCTGTACAAAGGCATCTGACCGCCCTCAAATCCCGGCCTCGGAGATCCGGAACGGGCTTTCTGCCCCTTGTGTCCGTAGCCGGCTGTCTTTCCGTTTCCCGAGCCGTGCCCGCGGCCCTTCCGGAACCGGTCGCCGTGCTTTGAACCCTCCGCCGGTTTTAAATTCGATAATTCCATCCTGGCACCTCCTTATCTGCTCAGATTTCTTCGACTTTTACCAGATGTCTGACCTGCCGTACCATTCCGCGAACAGATTCGTTATCCGGCAGTTCCACCGTCTTGTTTAATTTCTTCAGACCCAGGGCCGCCACCGTCTTTTTGTGCTTCGGGATCGCGCCGATGGTTGATTTTACGAGTGTTACTCTTAATTTATCTGCCATTTTCCAAGTCCTCCTTAATCAAGTATTTCCTCTACCGATTTGCCGCGGAGTCTGGCTACCTCTTCGGGAGATTTCAGCTGGCTGAGCGCGTTAATCGTCGCAAGCACAACGTTCTGCTTGTTGTTGGAACCCAGAGATTTTGTACGGATGTTTTTAATCCCCGCCAGATCGCAGACATTACGTGCCGGGCCGCCGGCAATCACGCCGGTACCGTCCGGAGACTTCTTCAGCAGTACGGATGCGCCGGTATGCTTTCCGGTCACATCATGCGTGATGCTGCTGTTCTCGTCAAGCTTCACCTCAATGAGATGCTTCATGGCGTCCTCCTTGCCTTTCCGGATCGCCTCCGGGATCTCCAGAGCCTTGCCCAGACCTGCGCCGACATGACCGTTGCGGTCGCCGACAACAACCAGCGCCGTAAAACGCATATTGCGTCCGCCCTTCACGACCTTTGTAACACGCTTGATCGCCACGACCTTTTCTTCTAATTCAAACTGATCAGGATCGATGATAGTCCTTTTCATTGTCGCTTTCCCTCCTTGTTAAAAGTCTAAGCCGGCTTCACGCGCAGCCTCAGCCAGTGCCTGAACCTTGCCCTGATAGATATAACCGCCCCGGTCAAAGACCACTGTCGTAATGCCTTTCTCCAGCGCCTTCTTCGCGACTGCGGCGCCGACAGCCTTCGCGGCCTCCGTATTGTCTGTATAGTCCAGAGCCGACCTGATATCCTTTTCCATTGTGGAAGCGGCACAAAGTGTATGGTGAGCCGTATCGTCAATGATCTGTGCGTAGATATGCTTATTGCTTCTGAAAACAGCCAGACGCGGTCTCTCGGCAGTGCCTGCCAGATGATTGCGCACTCTTCTGTGCTTTTTCACGCGGACTTCCGCCCTTGATTTCTTATTGATCATTCTCTGTCACACCTCCCATTATTTCTTACCGGTCTTACCGACTTTGCGACGGATCACTTCGTCAGCATATTTGATACCCTTGCCCTTATAAGGCTCCGGCTTTCTCTTGCTTCTGATCTCGGCGGCATACTGACCCACTTTTTCTTTGTCAATACCCTTTACGATAATCTTATTGCCGTCAACAACCGATTCAAGGCCCTCCGGATCCGTCATTTCCACCGGATGAGAATAGCCGAGAGTCAGTGTCAGCTTCTTTCCGGACTTCGCGGCCCTGTAACCGACGCCGTTGATCTCCAGTTCCTTCGTATAGCCCTGTGTGACGCCGATGACCATGTTGTTGATCAATGTCCTTGTCAGACCGTGCAGGGATTTCATTTTCTTCAGATCGTTCGGTCTGCTGACAAGAATCTCAGCGCCCTCCTGTCTGATCTCCATCTCCGCGGGAAGCACTCTTTCCAGTGTTCCCTTCGGACCTTTTACCGTCACCTGATTATTTTCTGCGATCGTTACGATTACACCGTCCGGGATCGCGATTGGCATTCTTCCTATACGTGACATGCCCGTACCTCCTGTTTATACTATAAATATTGATGTAAGAGCTGCTGATTGCTCCGCACTAACGTGCTCCACAATCATCCCATCCATTCGCAATCCGCGCTGTCGCGCTACTTGCTCATGTCTGTCAGGTTGTCTAATATCCAGCCTCTTTGGAATGCAGGCATTCCACGAGTCTGGCTATTGACAACGCTCTTACCACACAAAGGCGAGTACTTCACCGCCTACCTGAAGGCGTCTCGCCTCCTTATCGGTAATCACGCCCTGGTTCGTGGAAAGAATCACAATGCCGAGTCCTCCAAGCACCTTCGGGATCTCGTCCTTGCCCGCATATACGCGGAGACCCGGTTTTGAAATCCGCTTAAGGCCGGAAATAACCTTCTCATTCTTATCCGCACCATATTTTAAAGTGACGCGAATGGCTTTAAAATTACCATCGTCAATGATATCATACTTCTGAATGTAGCCCTCATTGTATAAAATCTCCGCGATCGCGAGCTTCATTTTGGATGAAGGGATATCTACCGTATCATGCTTTGCGATATTTGCGTTACGGATTCTCGTAAGCATATCCGCGATCGGATCGTTCGTCGTCCTCATCGTCAACCTCCTTATATCATGTGCTTTAACATATCCTACCAGCTGGACTTTTTCACACCCGGAATCTCACCCTTGTAAGCCAGCTCACGGAAGCAGATTCTGCAGATGCCGTACTTTTTCAGCACGGAATGCGGACGGCCGCAGATCCTGCAGCGGGTATATTCTCTGGTAGAGAATTTCGGTTTGCGCTGCTGTTTGATTTTCAAAGATTTCTTTGCCATAAAATTCCCTCCTGTTATCTCGCGAACGGCATGTTGAATAATCTCAGTAACTCGCGCGCTTCCTCATCCGTCCGCGCTGTCGTAACAATGATGATATCCATGCCTCTTACTTTGTCGATCTTGTCATATTCGATCTCCGGGAAGATCAGCTGCTCCCGGATACCGAGCGCGTAATTTCCTCTGCCGTCAAAAGAGTTCGGATTTACGCCGCGGAAGTCACGTACGCGCGGCAGCGCAAGATTGATAAGCCGGTCTGCGAACTCATACATCTTCTCTCCGCGCAGGGTAACCTTGCATCCGATCGCCATGCCCTCTCTGAGCTTGAAATTCGCGACAGATTTCTTCGCGATGGTCTTGATCGGCTTCTGACCGGATATGGTCTCAAGGTCTTTCATGGCGGACTCCAGGATCTTCGCGTTTTCCTTCGCCTCGCCCACGCCCATATTGATCACGATCTTCTCGATCTTCGGTACCTGCATGACATTTTTATATTCAAATTTTTTGACCATAGCATCTATGATCTCATTCTGATAAACTTCTTTCAGTCTACTCAACTTGATGGACCTCCTTTCCCGGATTAATCGATCACTTCGCCTGTAGATTTGGCATAGCGAACCTTCTTGTCTCCGTCCATCCTGAAACCGATTCTGGTGGTCTCTCCCTTGTGAACATACATCACATTTGAAATGTGGATCGGCGCCTCCTGTTCCACAATACCGCCGGCCTGATTTCCGACAGACGGCTTTGTGTGCTTTGTGACCCTGTTGACGCCTTCAACGGTCACACGGCTTCTCTTTGCGTCTACCTCAACCACTTTGCCTTCTTTGTCTTTTTCTTTGCCTGCGATCACTCTCACCGTATCGCCCTTTTTTATTTTAAGCATGAGCCGCTACCTCCTATAACACTTCCGGCGCGAGAGAAACAATTCTCATAAACTGTTTGTCGCGAAGCTCTCTGGCAACCGGTCCAAAAATACGGGTTCCCCGCGGAGTATTGTCATCCTTGATAATGACGGCAGCATTCTCGTCAAAGCGGATATAGGAACCGTCTTTGCGGCGGATCTCTCTCTTTGTACGTACAACAACCGCTTTTACAATATCACCTTTTTTAACAACTCCGCCTGGTGTTGCGTCTTTTACCGTAGCAACGATCACATCACCAACGTGCGCATATCTTCTGGTTGAACCGCCCATAACACGAATACAGAGAATCTCCTTTGCTCCCGTGTTATCAGCTACCTTAAGTCTGCTTTCCTGCTGAATCATACTGGCAGCCTCCTTCTTATCATAATTATCTGGCCTTTTCCATAATCTCGACAAGTCTCCATCTCTTCTCCTTGGAAAGAGGCCTCGTCTCCATCACTCTGACCTTATCGCCGATGCCGCATTCGTTGTTCTCGTCATGGGCTTTTAACTTGTAAGTTCTCTTTACGATTTTGCCGTACAGCGGGTGCCGGACTCTGTATTCCACAGCAACGACGATCGTCTTGTCCATCTTATCGCTCACCACTTTGCCGACACGTGTTTTTCTAAGATTTCTTTCTTCCACGAAAACTCTCCTTTCAGGGTCTGTGCCGAAAAACTATTCCGCCTTCTCAGCGATCACAGTCTTGATTCTGGCAATATTCTTTTTCACTTCTTTCAGCCGTGCCGTATTCTCGAGCTGGTTAGTAGCATTCTGGAATCTGAGATTAAAAAGCTCTTTTTTCGCAGCTACCAGCTGACTGTCTAACTCAGCAGGGCTCTGTGTTCTTAATTCTTCTAAATATTTTGCAGATTTCATTCTATTCACCGCCTTCTAACTCTTCGCGTGAAACGATCTTACACTTGCAGGGCAGTTTGTGCGAAGCAAGACGCAGGGCTTCACGGGAAACCTCTTCCGACACGCCGGCAACCTCAAACAAAACGCGTCCCGGCTTTACGACAGCCACCCAGTATTCCAGCGTACCCTTTCCCTTACCCATTCGGGTCTCAGCCGGTGTGGATGTAACAGGCTTATCAGGGAAGATTTTGATCCAGACCTTACCGCCACGCTTCATATGACGCGTCATCGCGATACGGGCCGCCTCGATCTGGTTCGACTTGATCCAGCAGGGCTCCGTGGCAATGATTCCGTACTCTCCGTAGGTAATCGTATTGCCTCTGGTCGCCTTTCCTCTCATTGTGCCCCGGAACTGTTTCCGATGCTTCGATCTCTTTGGCATTAACATTACTTATCTCTCCCTTCCACTGATTTTTTCGGAAGAACCTCTCCTTTATAAATCCAGACCTTCACACCCACCTTGCCGTAGGTGGTATCCGCCTCCGCGAAGCCGTAATCGATATCCGCACGCAGAGTCTGAAGCGGGATGGTTCCTTCGCTGTAAAACTCCGTACGTGCCATATCCGCTCCTCCGAGGCGTCCGGCCACACAGGTCTTGATGCCGAGAGCACCCGCCTTCATGGCTCTTCCCATGCAGGACTTCATCGCACGCCGGAAGGAAATCCGGTTCTCAAGCTGCGCCGCGATGTTTTCCGCTACGAGCTGAGCGTCTTTGTCCGGCTTTTTAACCTCCTTGATATCGACGATCATCTTGCGGTTTGTCATCTTCTGAAGATCTTTTTTGATCTTCTCGATCTCAGCGCCGCCCTTGCCGATCACAACGCCCGGCTTTGCGGTGTAGACAGTCACCTTTACACGGTCTGCCGCTCTCTCGATCTCAATATTGGAGATACCCGCACTGTATAATTTTTTCTTTAAAAATTTCCGGATATTATAATCTTCTTCCAGATAGTCTGCAAAATCCTTCTCCGCGTACCATTTCGAGCTCCAGTCCTTAATGATACCGACTCTCAATCCATGAGGATTTACCTTCTGTCCCATGTTTTAACCTCCTACCTTTCATTGAGAACGATCGTAATGTGACTCGTCCTCTTTTCGATCCTGTATGCTCTTCCCTGCGCCCGCGGGCGGATGCGCTTCATCGTAGGTCCCTTGTTCGCGTAACACTCTTCGATGTAAAGATGATCCGCGCTCAGGCCCTGATTGTTTTCCGCGTTTGCGATCGCGGATTTCAGGAGCTTCTCGATTACGCCGGAAGCGTATCTGGGATTATACATCAGGATAGCCAGCGCCGTATTGACATCCTTGCCGCGGATGGCGTCCAGCACAAAGCAGGCCTTCGTTACAGACATTCTCGCGTAAGATAACTTCGCGGAAGGTCTGGTATCTTTCTGTGCATTTCTCTCACGTTTGATCTGTGATCTGTGTCCTTTTGCCATGATCTAACCTCCTTCTCTGAATTACCTTACTTTAGATTTCTTCTCATCCTTGCCATGACCTCTGTAGGTTCGGGTGGGTACGAACTCACCGAGCTTGTGGCCGACCATGTCCTCCGTGATATAAACAGGCACATGTTTTCTGCCGTCATGAACTGCGATTGTATGTCCGACCATCTGCGGAAAGATCGTGGAACGGCGGGACCATGTCCTGATCACGGACTTGTCTCCGGAAGCGTTCATCGCGTCAATCTTTTTCAGTAAACTCTCGTCAGCAAATGGTCCCTTTTTTAATGAACGTGCCATTTTTTACCTCCTATTTGATCGCTTTTCCGTCTCTTCTTCTTACGATATACTTGTTCGACTGTTTGTGTTTCTTCCTGGTCTTTAAGCCAAGCGCGGGCTTGCCCCAGGGGGTAACAGGTCCCGGACGTCCGACGGGGGATCTGCCCTCGCCGCCGCCATGCGGATGATCGTTCGGGTTCATGACGGAACCGCGTACAGTCGGACGTACGCCCATATGACGTTTCCGGCCTGCTTTTCCGAGGTTGATCAGGTTGTGATCCGCGTTGCCGACCACACCGATGGTCGCGCGGCATTCGATCGGAACCATCCGCATCTCACCGGAGGGGAGACGCAGAGTCGCGAATCGGCCTTCTTTTGCCATGAGCTGCGCACTCATGCCGGCCGCTCTCACGAGCTGTCCGCCCTTGCCGGGATGCATCTCCACATTGTGAATCTGTGTACCGACCGGGATATTCACCAGAGGCAGGCAGTTGCCTACATGAATCTCGGCTTCCGGTCCGTTCATGACCTGCATCCCGTCAGTCAGTCCCTGCGGTGCGATGATATAAGCTTTCTGGCCGTCCGCATAACAGATCAGCGCGATATTCGCGCTCCGGTTCGGGTCATACTCAATCCCGATGACCTTCGCCGGAACACCGTCTTTATTTCTTTTGAAATCAATAATTCTGTATTTCTTTTTTGCACCGCCGCCATGGTGCCTTACCGTGATCTTCCCCTGATTATTTCTTCCGGAATGCTTCGGCATGGAAACGACAAGAGACTTCTCAGGTGTCTTCTTCGTAATCTCGGAGAAATCGGAGCCCGTCATCTGCCTTCTGGAAGGGGTATAGGGGTTATATGTCTTGATTCCCATTATGAATCTCCTTTCATATCAATATAACAACTAAGCTGCTTTCGGCCTATAATCCCGCGAAAAGCTCGATGTCGGCACTGTCAGCCGTCAATGTGACGATGGCCTTCTTGGTCTTTGCCGTCTTGCCGTAGGTCATGCCGCGGCGCTTTGTCTTCCCCGGAATGTTCATTGTCCTGACTTTGTCTACTTTCACACCGTCAAACATCTTCTCAACCGCTTCTTTGATCATCGTCTTATTGGATTCCGGATGAACCAGGAAGGTATATTTCTTCTCAGACATAAGGTTCATGGACTTCTCTGTCACAACCGGTTTGAGGATGACGTCATAATACTGTATGTTTGCCATTACGCATATACCTCCTCGATCTTTTCTGCTCCGGCTCTGGTCGTAATCACGGTATCATACTTCAGAATATCATACACGTTGATCGTAGATACAAGCGCGGTCCGGACATCCGGAACATTCGCCGCGGACTTCTCGATGATGAAGTCGCTGTCGTCCAGCACAACCAGGGCTTTCGAAACCTTCAGGTTCTTTAAAACTTTTACAAAATCCTTCGTCTTGATCGCATCCAGCTTCAGCTCATCCAGAACGATAAACTTCTCATCCTGAACCCGGCTGGTCAGCGCGGACTTTAACGCGGCTCTCTTTTCCTTTTTATTCATTTTAAAAGAGTAGTCTCTCGGCTTCGGCGCAAATACAACGCCGCCTCCCGTCCACTGCGGAGCCCGGATGGATCCCTGTCTCGCGTGGCCGGTACCCTTCTGTCTCCAGGGCTTTCTGCCGCCGCCGCGTACTTCGGACCGGGTCTTCGCACTCTGTGTGCCCTGACGCTTGTTGGCCAGCTGCCGTACAACCGCCATATGCACCAGATGTTCATTTATCTCCACACCGAAAACAGCATCATTCAGTTCCATGGAACCGACTTCGCTGCCTTCCATATTATAAACAGATACGTTAGCCATCTGTATGTCCTCCTTTCTCAGATCAGGTTATGCCTTTACAGATTCTTTGATCGTCACTAATGATTTCTTAGGACCGGGTACGGAACCCTTGATCAAAAGCAGATTGTTCTCAGCATCCACACGAACTACCTCCAGATTCTGCACCGTAACCTGTACGGAACCCATGTGTCCGGGCATGCCCTTTCCCTTGAACACCTTGCTCGGAGAGGAGCAGGCGCCGTTGGAACCCTGATGGCGATGGAACTTCGAGCCGTGGGTCATGGGGCCTCTGTGCTGTCCGAATCTCTTGATCGCGCCCTGATAACCCTTTCCTTTGGAGATCGCGGTCGCGTCGATCTTATCGCCCTCCGCGAAGATGTCAGCCTTGATCTCGTCCGCCGGCTTGTAATCCTCCGCATTCTCAAACTTAAACTCGCGGACATATCGCTTGCAGCTCACGCCGGCCTTTTCAAAGTGTCCCTTCTGGGGCTTGTTCACGCCATGTCTGTTCCTGATTTCCTTATTGCCCTTGGCGTCCCTGCTGACAGCCTTTTCCTTTTTGTCAACAAAACCCACCTGCACCGCACTGTAACCGTCGTTGTCAACGGTCTTGATCTGTGTCACATAACACGGACCGGCCTGCAGTACAGTAACCGGAATCAATACTCCGTCCGGATCAAAGATCTGGGTCATCCCGATCTTAGTAGCCAAAATCGCTTTCTTCATTCTTTTTACCTCCTGTTTTTCCTACAGCGGAGCGCTCACGCGCTCATTCTAGAAGCAGGATTGCTTCCATTACTTAAGCAATAAACTCCGTTTTCGCACGGCTCATTGCTATTTCATCTTGATGTCAATGCTCACACCCGCAGGCATCTCCAGTCTGCTCAGCGCATCAACTGTTTTCTGGGTCGGAGCAATGATGTCGATGAGTCTCTTGTGGGTTCTCTGCTCGAACTGCTCACGGGAATCCTTGTACTTGTGAACGGCTCTGATGATCGTTACAACTTCCTTTTTCGTGGGAAGGGGTACCGGTCCGCTCACCTGGGATCCGTTTTTCTTTACAGTTTCGATGATTTTCTTCGCGGATGCATCCACCATCTCGTGGTCATACGCCTTCAGAATGATTCTCATGACCTGATTTGCCATAAAAAAAGTCGCCTCCTTTTCGCACTTTTGATTCAGTACGACAAGCGGTGACTGTACACTCCCCCGTGTGTTTCATCTGATCCCCACACGGCATTCGGCCTCTCGGCTTCCTTTCGTACAGTGACTTGTCGTCAGTTTCCTAACATGACATTCGCTCCACGGAAAAACCTGCCACTGGGAATCCGCCGTATTTGAGACGATTCCGCGGGGCAGCAACCTCACGCTTCTCAGCTATCAATGTCACAGCGTTGATAATTATACGGGATTGGGGGAATGATTGCAAGCATTTTTTTCCCGGAATGTTATTTTTCGAAAAAATATTTTGTATTTTTTTAAGTACAATCCGTTTTCGGAATGACATTGACGGCAAAAACATCTTTGCATTATAATTGGGATTACAGTATCCGGGCTTTTGACCCCGGTATCATCATAATGACAAAGGCGGAAGGAATCTATGTGGATCGCGGACAACTGGAAAGATTATGAAGTCATTGACTGCTCAAACGGAGAGAAGCTGGAGCGCTGGGGAAGCTGCATTCTGGTGCGCCCCGATCCGCAGGTGATCTGGGATACCCCGAAGACCCATCCGGGCTGGAAAAAAAGAAATGCGCACTACCACCGCAGCAGCAGAGGCGGCGGGGAGTGGGAGTTTTTCGATCTGCCCGAGCAGTGGACGATCCGCTATTCTCATCTGAACCTGACATTTCACCTGAAGCCGTTTCGCTTCAAACACACCGGCCTCTTCCCGGAGCAGGCCGCCAACTGGGACTGGTTTTCGGAGAAAATAAAAAAAGCCGGACGGCCGGTCAGAGTCCTGAACCTTTTCGCCTACACCGGCGGAGCCACACTGGCCGCGGCGGCGGCGGGCGCACACGTCACGCATGTGGACGCCGCAAAGGGCATGGTTCAGTGGGCGAAAGAGAACGCTGCAGCCTCCGGCCTGGGCGACGCGCCGATCCGCTGGCTGGTGGACGACTGTGTGAAATTCACGGAACGGGAGATCCGGCGCGGAAATACCTACGACGCGATCATCATGGATCCTCCCTCCTACGGTCGGGGACCGAAGGGCGAGGTCTGGAAGATCGAGGACGCGATTCATCCGCTGGTGCAGATGTGCACGCGGATTTTATCAGATCAGCCGCTTTTCTTCCTTATTAATTCATACACGACCGGGCTGCAGCCCGCCGTGCTCGCCTACCTGCTCGGCACGGAGATGAAACGGTACGGCGGCCGGATCACCGCGGAGGAAATCGGTCTGCCGGTATCGATAAGCGGTCTCGTGCTGCCCTGCGGGGCTTCCGGGCGGTGGGAGAGCTAAAATCCGTCACTCCCCGCGCAGCGTCTTCCGATACTCCATCGGACTGACGGAATAAATCTGCTTAAAGGCGTCCATGTCGTCCGTCGCGAACGCCACATGCTTCGTGCCGACGGTCTGAAGATCCGTGTTCGGCGTCAGGCGGTCCTCCGGGATCTGCTTCGGCTCGTCATACTCAAACAACTCGATCTGATAACCATCCTTCTCGATAAAGCAGGTCTTCGCTTTCAGCGGAAGACAGTAACCGTCGTCCTTCACCAGTTCAAATCCGAGATTCCTTTTGTACCACTCCAGCGACTCCTGCATATTGTAAACGCTGATGCCGGTGTGGAGTACCTTTGTCACATTGCCCGCTGCCATGTCAATACCTTCTCCTTTCCGTTTTCCTGCTAATCTGTGCAGAGGGAACAGACGATACCGACAAAAAACTGCCGGCTCTCGCCATACTGCCCACATTCATCTGTATCATAGAAAAGTATATCACTTCTCCGTTCCCGTCAACATGACAATTTATGTGAAAAGCAGGACGTTTTTTGTCTTTTTACAATAGAACAGAATTTGCAGGGAATAAATGTATTTGCCAACATTTTTTACAACGAAAAAATGTGACATCAATACACTTTTTGCAACGAATAATGTTTTTTCATAGCATTCGCTTCTTCCACAGAATAATCAGCGTCAGGATACAGGCTCCGACAATGATAAAACAGATGATACTGAACCCGTACGGCGTCGTGGACAACGGCATCCATTTCCCGTCCACGTTCATCCCGTAAATACCGGAAATAATTGTCGGTATAGCCATCACCAGCGTGATGGACGTCAGGTATTTCATGACATTGTTCAGGCGGTTGTTGATGACCGACGACAGCAGCTCCCGGGTACCGTTGATGATATCCCGGTAAATCGCGGTCATCTCGATTGCCTGCTTATTCTCAATAATGACGTCGTCCAGAAGCTCCGTATCCTCCGGATACTGCTCCAGCCTTTTGTAACGGGTGAGGCGGTCCAGAACCACGCCGTTCGCACGCAGGGAGGTGGCGAAGTATACCAGTGTGGACTCCAGATTGTGGAGATCGACCAGATCGACATCCTCCGTATTCTCCCCGACATTTTCCTCGATCGCTTTTCTCCTCCGGTCGACCATGCGTAGCCTGCTCTGGTAGGTCGTCGCGGTGTAGAACAGAATCTGATAGACAAAACGCATCTTTTTCTTCGTGGAAAACTCCTTGACCCGGTTCCGGACAAAATGCTGCAGTATGGGCGTCTCCTCCGTGCACACCGTGATAATGCAGTCCCCGGCCAGAATGATGCCGAGCGGAATCGTTGTAAAATTCCGCCGGGCGGAAGCGCCGCCTTCCTCATCGGCGGGGATATCCACAAGGATCAGGGTATAGCCGTCCTCCAGCTCGATACGGGAGCTCTCCTCCTCATCCAGCGCGGCCCGCACGTCCGCGATATCAACATCAAAACGCTCAGCCACCTGCTGGCACTCCTCCATCGAAGGATCTGTCAGCCGGATCCAGGAACCGGGCTGTATAAAATTCACCTCACAGATCTCACCGTGAAAGGTTCTGTATGTAGTAAACATGTTCCATCCCCCCTCGGGCTGCCACGCATCCGTGATTCATGGCAGTAATTCTCCACTCTGTCCGGTCGTTCGCCCTGTATCAGATGACAGAAAACCAGCCCCTTCGGAAAGACAGATCCAAAGGGGATTCTTTATAATATGCACAGGGGCGCGCGAGGAAATTTTGCGGCAGGGCCGCACGCGCCCCGCGCGGCGAGTATGAGGCAAAAGCCGCCTCCTGCTCGATTATATCAGGCAATCCTGTTTTTCTTTGTGCCGTTTCTTATGTTACCACATTGCAGGCGTAAAGTCAGCAAAAAAATTATTACATTTTATTTGCTGTAAAAAATCAGCCCGTTTTTTGCAAAACAGATATCTCAGCAGACGGTTCCTGCCTTCTCATTTCAGCCGTTATGAGTTTCGCCACCAGCCTTGCCCCGTTTACCATATCTTCGGGGAATGTGTATTCCTCCTTTGAATGAACCTGATACATACCGCATGAAAGGACGATTCCATGGATTCCGTTTTTTGCAAAATTGTTATTATCGCTCCCGCCGAAGGTTCTCCGCAGTTCACAGGGAATCTCCAGCTCACGGCACGCCGCAGCAAACCTCCGCACAACGGGATCCGTCTCTTCAATCTTATAGGTCTCCATCTGAATCTCCGTGTCGATCGATACCCCCGCTCCGGCCTCGTCCGCCGCCTCTCTCGCCGTCCGTGTGATATCATCCAGCGTCCGCAATGCCTTCTGATGATCGAAGCTTCTCACCTCTCCCCTGCAAATGCAGGACTCCGGTACGATATTTGTAGATCCTCCTCCCGCGATCTGACCGACATTCATCACGGTCTCTTTGTCCAGATGTCCCATCCGCAGCCTTCTGATAATCCCACACATCACGCGGATCGCGTGAATCCCCCGCTCCGGTTCAAAGCCCGCGTGCGCAGCCTTTCCGGTCACTGTAATCTGAAACGTCGCCAGCGTCGGCGCCTGCAGGGCCGCGCTCCCGACGGCACCGCTCATATCGAGGACATACGCCTCCTTCGCCTTCACCTGAGAGAAATCAAAGACCGCCGATCCTCGAAGATGCAACTCCTCGCCGATGGAAAACAGCACCTCAATATCCCGGTGCAAAAGACCCGCCTCCCGCACGCACCGGATCCCCTCCAGAATCTCAATGATCCCGCAGACGTCATCCGCGCCCAGAACGGTCTCTCCTGCGGATTCTATCCGGCCGTCTTCTTTCAAAACTGCCTGTTTCCCCACGCCAGGCTGAACGGTATCCATATGCGCAGACAACAGAATAGGCGGTCCCGGCAGCTGTCCCTTCAGACAGCCATAGAGATTGCCCGCATTGCCGTTGTAATGTCTGCCGGCATCATCCTCACGCACTTCAAAGCCCAACGTTCGCAGTTTTTCTGTCAGGCGATCCGCCATCTGCCGTTCACAAAAGCTGACGGAATCGATTGCGGTCAGCTCCGTAAATTCATTGTATATTCTCTCTCCGGATGAACATCTCATGTCAATGGCTCCTCTTTTTTAAACGTTCAGAATATCTGTCTGATTTTCAGATGTACGCTTCAAACTTTTTTGCATAAATTTACTCACATGCCCTCCGCGCTTCTCTTTCTGAGCGATTTTGAGCAGATGTCACTTTGTCAGATCCGCGAACTCCGCCTGCGCCGCCCGCGCCAGATCTCCCGGCGCCAGCTCGATCTGGGAACCGATCCGACCGCCGCTGACAATGATCGTCGGCTGCTTCTGTGCGGAGCTGTCGATCCGCGTCACATACTGCTTTTTCATCCCGACCGCCGTGCAGCCGCCGCGGATATATCCGGTGATCCTGTTGATGTCCTTCACATGGATCATTTCCACATTTTTCTCGCCGACGACCCGGGCCGCCTTTTTCAGATCCAGTTCCTGTGCAATGGGTATCACAAACACAAAATAATTCCTGCTGTTTCCCACCGTCACCAGTGTCTTATACACTTTCTCATGCGGAAGCTTCAGACTGTCCGCGATCTGCAGACCGTCCACAAACTCTTCGCATTCGTAGGTATAATGCTGAAACGGAATCTTCATGGACTCCAGGATCCGCATCGCATTTGTCTTGATTTCCTTCTGTTTCGCCATTTCTCACCCGATTTTCCTCATATTTTCATCACCGAAACGTCCGTCCGTTCCCGATATATTCTTCCGTTTTATCCATGATCAGCTGCAGATTCCTCAAATCCGTCTTTACATCGCCGGTCTCCAGAGAATGATTCGCATTTTCCGTGACAAAAACCGGCAGGTCCTTCTTTTCACATGCGTCCAGAAGCACTTTCGTCTCAATCCACGGATCCGCCGTGCCGTGAAAAACGATGCCTGAACGATTTTTCATGAACTGAAACGAATCCGCGATCGGCGTAAAGTAAAGATTCCCTGTTTTGAGATGGTGTGTCTGCGCATATGCCGCAGCCACGGTCGTCCCGATACTTTTGGAAATGAACAGAATCTCCTCACATGATGTAAAATCAACGCCCTTCAGGATTTCCTCGGTCTGAGCCAGAGCCGCAAGAAAACAGGTCTGCATTTTTTTCCTGTCTCCCTTTACGCCGGAAGGAAAATCCCCGTACTGTACTTCCAGGATCTCATATCCAAGACACTTTGCCGTTTTTTTGCTATAGTAGAGCAGCGGTTTATCCGCATGATAACCGATGCCCGGAAACACAACTGCAATCTTCATGCCACCGATTCTCCTTCTGATCAAAAAATCATTTTTTACAAATTATACCCGTATTTCCCTTCCCCTGCAAGCAGAACCTCCATTTCCCAATGCAATCTGAAATCGAGTAGGAGGCGGTTTTTTTGCCTCATACTCGCCGCGCGGGCTGCGTGCGGCTCAGCCGCATAATTTCCGTACGCAGCCCTGCGCAAACAAAAAAACCTCCGGACCGATGCTGTTATCACACATTGATCCGGAGATTCTTTCATTCAGAAATTACTTCTGATTCTTTCATTTGTTTCCATGCCTTCAAAATAACCCGTTGGCATACCGAAAACCGTTATACCAGCGCCGCAATCGCGGCCACCGCATCATCCATGTTAATATTCGACATATTGATGCACAGATCATAGCATTCTTTGTCGCCCCACTTCTGCCCGGAGAAAAACATGTAATACTGGGACCTCTGTCTGTCAAGAGACTGAATCTTTTTCTTAATCTCCTTCGTATTCAAAGCCTCTTCCTCACCCTGATTTCCCAGGCACCGCTTGATCTTATAATCCATATCCGCATAGACAAAGACCCGCAACGGCTGTTTCTCGCTCAGAATATAATCCGCGCAGCGTCCGACGATCACGCAGTCGGACTTCTCCGCCATATCCTTCAGGATGTTGCACTGCTCCCGGAAGATCATCTGGTTCTGATCGTCGATCGGATTCGTCATCATCTGAAAGCTGCTGCCGGTATGAATCGGAAACATCGAAAACGGCCGTTTCTCCACAATGCTGTTTACATATTCCTCAGACAATTTTGTCTTGTCCGCGATCGCCTGCACAATCTCTTTATCATAATAAGCGTATCCCAGTTTTTTTGCCAGGCATCGACCCAACTCACGTCCCCCACTGCCGAACTCACGGCTGATCGTGATAATTTTACTCATGAAATCCCACTCCTTTCTGAAATTATTTTCTGATAATTTTATGATATCACTTTCTTTTGTCCGACGCAATATGATATCTCAAAACAATTATTCGAAAACAAAATAAACGTATCCCAGAAGTATTCCCTTTGTTTTCGTCATCCCGCAGTTATGCGGGTATATGACGTAAGGAACCGGCGCAAAAGTATGTATTTACACACTCTCAAATTCTTCCACGATCTCCTTATCCGGCGGCGCTGTCAACAGACTTACCACCACAATGACAATGCAGGAGCAGACAAAGGCGGGAAGCAGTTCATAGATGCCGAACACGCCTCCGACGGGCGCGATCAGGAACTTCCAGATAAATACCATGGCGCCGCCCACGATCATGCCGGCCAGAGCGCCGTTGCGGTTTGTCCGTTTCCAGAACAGGGAAAACAGCATCACTCCGCCGAAGGAAGCGCCGAATCCGGCCCACGCAAAGGATACGATCTGGAAAACAGAGCTGTCCGGATTATGCGCCAGGATCACGGCGACCACGGCGATCACGATCACCGTCAGCCTCGCCAGGAGCATGGATGCTTTCTCGGAGAGTTTGAGACCCAGGCAGTCCTTCAACAGGTTCTGCGATACGCTGGAGGAGGCCGCAAGGAGCTGCGAATCCGCGGTGGACATCGTACAGGCCAGAATGCCGGCGAGGATCAGCCCCGCAATGACAACGGCCAGACCTCCGTTGTTGCTTAACAGCATGGCGGTTTTTATGATCAGCGTCTCGGATTCCGATGATGTGGTAAAGATATCAATAGCGCCCGCCTGCGACATGGAGTAGCCGATGATTCCGATAAAAATAGCGATAAACATGGCGATCACAACCCATATCGTGGCAATCCGGCGGGACATTTTTAATTTATCCTCATCCCGGATCCCCATAAAACGAAGCAGGACATGCGGCATACCGAAATAGCCCAGTCCCCAGGCCATGGTGGACGCGATGGTCAGGCTGCCGTAGGAAGAGGCCGTCCCGGAAGCGGCGTCGTAGGTATGGAACATATCCAGATACCCCGGGAGCGCCTTCGCGTTGTCGACGACGATATCGAGCCCTCCGGCCACATGGATACCAAAGAAGATCACTACCACCAGCGCGATGGTCATAACAATACTTTGAATAAGGTCTGTCGTACTCGCCGCCAGAAATCCGCCCAGCGTGGTGTAGGCGACGATAATCACGGCGCTGACCAGCATAGCGGGCAGATACGGCACCCCGAACAGCGTGGAAAACAGTTTCCCGCACGCCGCGAACCCGGATGCTGTATATGGGACAAAAAAGATTACGATAATCAGAGCCGAAATGGCGAGGAGCGAATGGCTCTTATCCCGGAAGCGATTAGAAAAGAAATCCGGGATCGTGATGGAATTGTTCGCTTTCACCGAATACCGCCGCAGCCGCTTTGCCACGATCAGCCAGTTTAAATAAGTACCGACGGCCAGACCGATCGCCGTCCAGCCCGCGTCCGCACAGCCGCTCAGATAGGCCACGCCGGGCAGCCCCATCAGAAGCCAGCTGCTCATGTCGGAAGCCTCCGCACTCATGGCCGTAACGATGGGTCCGAGCTTTCGCCCGCCCAGATAAAAATCATTGACGTCGTTGTTTTTTCGGGAATAGATGATACCGATCACCACCATCATTAACAGATAAATGATCATGATGACCAGCAGCCCGATCGTTTTTCCAGTCATACTCAATCTCCTTTGTTAATATGTTTGTCTATTTTAACATAAATTCAAAGGGACTGCAATGCCGATCGGGTTCCGCTTACAATCGACGGATATGCTCATCTGCTGTTCTCTACGAAATCATCCCTCCCTGTCCCGCATCGTCCTGCGAAACCGCTTTGTCCTTTTTCGGATCAGTTTCCGGAAACAATCGGTCTGTCACCGGTTTCATCCGCTTTCCATAAAACCGCGCCAGATTTCCCACCAGAATCGCCGAGATGATCGTACCCTCGCGAACGCCGGCGAGCTGATGCGCAAACAGCAGCGACAAAAGCGCCGCGCAGACGATAAAAGACACATCCACACATACCTTCGTCGTTCCAAAGGCCACACCGCTCTTTATGTGAATCGCATTCGCCAGTCCCTCCCCGGGAAGCATAAGGGCATTTGCGGCAACCTCCATAAAAACACCGAAGCCGAGTATCGCGCAGCCGATCAACAGATATATCATCTTTGCCGCGTACTGTTCAGGATTCAGCCAGCTCAGCAGTACATCCATGGAAAAATCAATGAAATAGCCGAACAAAACCCCCACCAGAAGCTGCAGCAGCTGAATCGGCGGATAATCCTTCCGCAGAATCAGCACCTGCAAAAGCACAACAAACGCGCTGAAAATCATCGTATACTGTCCGAGTGTAAGTGTAAAATTGAGGCTCAGCACATAAGGGATACTGGAAATCGGGGAGGTTCCCAGATCCGCCCGCGTGATAAACGCCACACCGAGCGAATTCACAAAAAGCCCCACAACAAAAAAAACATATCTTCTGACTACATGATCCATAACTATCCTTCCTTTCCCGGGGCAGAATCTGCCCTGTCTCTTCCTGTTCACTTCTGTTGATCCTGCCGCAAGCGCCGCGAACTTCTTGTAAGTTACTTTACTCGCAGCAAAACCGG
>JAJQDV010000027.1 GCA_021202015.1 Clostridiales bacterium
CAATACCTACTACTTCCTGAACACGGCCAGCGAGGATATCGTATCCGGCGAGTCCTATGTGGCGGATACGGTTCTGGTCTACGGCAAATCCACGGATGAAGTCCTGGTCGGCGACTGGGACGGCGACGGCTGTGATACGCTGTGTGTACGCCGCGGAAGCGTATATTACTTCAGCAATGACCTGGAAAGCTCCACGGGGAGGGAGGTTTCCATCGGCACCGGCAGCGAGACCGCGCTGGCAGGCGACTGGGACGGCGCCGGCGCCGACACGGTCTGCTTAAACAGCGGCAACAGCTTTACGGTTTACAATGAGAGCGGTGTTGCGCAGAGCACCTATACCTTCGGTTCTTCGAAGAAGACCTATGATGGTGTTCTGGCGGGCGACTGGGATGCGGACGGCGTCGATACGGTCTGCCTGCGCAGCGGCAACAATTATTACTTCACAAACAGCGCGACCGGCGCCGGCACTTCTGCTGAGCTTACCTACGGCAGAGCTGCGGATGAGGTGTTTGCGGGAGCCTGGAAGTAGACCGGATTGTTTTCGGCATATGATTTTTAAGGAATGATACAAATGTAGTGCTCACGTGAGAGAGACTCGCTGCACGGCTGAGATGATCGGCAGTGGGCGGCTCTCTGCTGTATGCGCAGGGGCGTGAAAGGAGATTTCTCCGTATTTGCGTCGGTTCGGAGGAGCATTCTCTGCCCGATTTGGAGGCATGGGAGTTATGATGAACGGAAAAAAATTAAGTAAATTACTGGTTCTCGTCTTTGCATCCTGTCTGGTCGTATCACAGGCGGGGTGCCGGAAGAGCCCGGTGCTCGTACAGGTCGTGTATGAGCAGGATTACGAGGTGGATGAGGATACCGAGACGGAATCCATCGACAATGACGAGGAATACGAGGATCAGGATGAGGATCTGTCGCCGCAGGAAGAGATCGATGATTCGGATTCCAAACGGGATCAGACCAGGGAGAATGCGATAAGCGGAGACGGAAGCGACGAGGCGGATCAGACCTATTCCGCCACTTACAGTGACACGGCGCAGGATACCGGGACGGCCGCGCAGGGTACGTCGTCCGGGGATTCATCGGACGGGACGGATTCCGGGAGCGGCACGGCCGGGGACAGCACCGGTTCCGGGGAGGATAACGACGGAACCGGCGGCGGGGACGGCAGCCTGGAGGGCGAGTCGGAGTCCGGTACGGAGGTGGTGCCCGGCACGGATGAGGATGCAACAAGGACGATCGTGGACGCCAGGGGAGAGTATGTCGAGATCCCGGAGAACGTGGATACGGTTACCGCCGTGGGCGAAGCGGCCGTAATCGTCGAAATGCTCGGCGGAAGCGGACGTCTTCTCGGCTCATCCGGCAGCTTTACGGGAAACAGCATGGCAGCAGGCGCTTTTTCCTCTCAGGGTTTCTCGGATGTGCAGACCTGGTGGGACGGCGACGGGTCGTCGACGATCACCTCCGCGAGCTTTAACGCGCTGGTTGCAGCGCATCCGGATGTCTGCTTTGTGATCAGCGGACAGGATACGTTTTCCGACGATCAGGCTGCGGCTCTTGCGGAGGCGGGGATCGCCTATGTGGCGCTCTACGCATTCACCTCGATCTCCAATCTGGAGAAGTCCGTGAGCCTTGTCGGCGAGGTGCTGGGGGACCGGTCTTCCAACGGAGGCACGAACGCGCCGCAGATCGCGGAGAACTATGCGAGCTGGGCGGACGGCGTCGTCAGTGCGGTAGACGGAAGGGGAAGCGCTATGACTACGCTTTATGTCTCTGCGTGGGATGAGAGTGCTCTCTGGGAGATGAAGAACAGCGTGAGCGGTACGCTGCGATCCGATTACGGTGTTGCGATTGCAATGAAGGCGAAAAATACAGCGCCTTTAAATGACTGTATGGGTATCGCGAACCTGACGAACCGTGCACTGGATAACTATTATATCGTGCCGCTGAAAAATAATTACTGGCTTCACTATGTGACGGGAGGGAGTGGAAAAACCGGAACCTCCAGCGGACAGATGCAAACGGTCCTGACAGAGTCGACTGCCGGAGTCGGACTGGGCGATTCCACGTTTCCGGCGATCGTTGTGGCGGACAGCAGTATTAAATCGAAGATTGAGAACGATTATCACTGGAGCGTCTATGGCAGGAATACCGATTCGGCAGGAAATTCCGCAGTGGGCTTCAGCGACGGACTGGGACATACCGTTCCGAGTTCGATCGTAGGAGATTATGACATCTATGTGAATCCCTCCGGCGGCGTTGCGAGCTGGACAGAGGGCATCGAGGCGCCGCTGGAGGCGGCGTGGCTCTCTTATAAATTCCAGGGCGGATGTACGCTGAGTCAGCTGCGCAGCTGGGTTTCGGAGTTTTACAGTACGTTTTACGGCATCAGTGTGGATACGGCTTCCATACTGGGAGAATAGGGGAGAGAAGCAGCCGTCCGGCGGACGGGCGGCTGCGGGTATTAGGAATGGACAGACAGACGCAGGGACCGGGAAATGACCGCATTCATATCAGAGAATCCGCGGAAGAGGTTTCCGTGTTCCGGAAGAATGAAAAGAAAAGGGAGATCAAATGGGGCATCGTTGCCCTGTTGTTTCTGATCTACGCGGGAATTTTTGTTTTTTCTCTCGTTTTTGTGATGGAGTATTCCATTTCAACGGTGAGGACACAGTTTTCTCTCGCTTATGTGCTGCGGATCGCGCAGCAGAATATTCACAGTCTTTACGAGTTTATGACCGGAAACGTGAATTACGGAGGAATGAATTTTCAGATCATCCGCTATCTGATCGTGGGGCTGATCGGCGCGTCGCTGGCGGCCTGCGGCGCTCTGCTGCAGGGCACGTTCCGCAATGTGCTGGCCGGTCCTTCCACACTGGGCATTCAGTCCGGCGGCACGCTGGGAAATATGATCTATGTCCTGTTTTTTGCGTTCACCGTGGGGACGGTGGAGGTTTACTCGACCTCTGAGATCGCGGATACGGTGTCGCAGGCAAATTTTTTTCAGCGGAACCTGCAGCAGATGCTGGTGCTGGGCGGCTGCCTTTTCGGCGTCCTGCTCGTGATCAGTATCGCAACGATCGCGGGGCGCGGCAAGGTATCCTCCAGCGCGATGATTTTGTCCGGTACGGTCTTTTCTGCCGTGATCGGCAGCTTCTGTTCCCTGATCCAGTATTATATTATCATCAGAAATCCCTCCGACGAGCGGATCGAACTGCTCCGGAGCCTGTCGATGGGGTCGCTGGACCGCGCTTACACACTCGAGCATCTGCTGTCCATGAGCGCGGTGCTGATTCCGTGCATGGCGGTGCTCACTGTTTTTTCCGGCAAGATGAACATGCTTTCCTTCGGGGAGGACGCGGCGCGTACAATGGGCATGAACGTCCGCGCGTATAAGTTCCTTATGATGGGCGCCTCGACGCTGATGACTGCCGTTGTGACCGCTTATGTGGGACATATCGGTATGATCGGATTTATGTCTCCCCAGATCATCCGACGGGTGGTGGGACCGGATTTCAGAAGGCTGTTCCCGGCCTCCATTGCTTTCGGCGCGCTGCTGATGACGATCATCTATGATGTGGCGCGGGTTCTGGGCATGACGGATTCCCTGAATCTGTTTACAAGCATTATCGGAAGCTTTGCGATGGTGTTCGTACTGCTGAGAGGGAAAGGGGGGAGGATGTCATGAAATACATGGAGTATGGGGAGACCATTGTGGAGGAAGCCCGACAGACAGATTTGAAGAAAAGCAGGCGGATCTATGGCGCACTTGCGGCGGCGGTGATCTTCCTCTTTCTGCTGAGCCTCTGTTTCAAGACCTCCGAACCCGGATTTATACCGCCGAAGGAGACCTTTACCGATCTGTTTACGGCGTGCCGGCTCTTTTTCTCGCGGCTGTTTCATACGTCTTATTCGCTGAATCAGTCCGAGATCATCGCTTCCCTGCCGAACTACCGCATCAGCCTGACCCGGCTGGCCCGAACGATCATGTTCTGTTTCTCCGGGATGGGCGTGGCGCTCGCGGGCGCGATCTTTCAGACGGTATATAAAAATCCGATGGCGTCTCCGAATATCATCGGGGCGACGGTGGGCGTGCAGCTGGGAAATGTCCTGATGATCACGCTGTACGGCGCGGCGGCTCTCTATATGCCGCTGACAAGGTATCAATACTGTTACATCCTGACGGCCATCATCGTGGGCGGGGTGCTGCTGATGGGAAAGATCGCCGGCGGGAAACGCGCGACCTACTCCGTGATTGAGATGGTGATGGCAGGGTCTGTCGTTTCGCAGGCGTTTCAGGTGGTGACCACTTATATGATGTATAATCTGGAGGATGACGATCTTCTGACCTATCAGGAGCTGACGATGGGGACGGATATCAAAACGGATATCATCAGCATGTCCGCCTTCGGCGTGGCGATGGCGGCCAGCCTCCTGCCCATGTTTCTGATCCGGTTCCGTTTTAACGGCGCGGGATTTTCCATGGACGAGGCGAAGATGCAGGGGATCAACGGCGTGCGGCTGCGCATGGGCGGGCAGATCTGCGGCGTGATCATGGTGACGGCGGCGATGATCCACTGCGGGGATGTGGGGATGATCTCCATGGCGGTGCCGCATCTCGCGCGCTATATGGTCGGCGCGGATTTCCGCCGCGTATCGGTCTGCAGCATGCTGTTCGGCGCGATCCTGATGCTGGGATGCCGGATTGTGTCCTCGATGATTTATATCGAAAATACGGAGCTTCCGGTCAATTTTATCATCAGCCTGTGTATCATGCCGGTGTTCCTGGTTGTTCTGGCCAGACAAAGGAGGGGATTTGAATAATGGAGCTTGAGGTGAGAGACATTTCCTGCGGATACGCGCCCGGACATCCGGTGTTGTCAAATATATCTTTTCAGGTTTCATCCGGAGAGGTCTGCGCGATCCTGGGACCGAACGGCGTCGGGAAATCCACCCTTTTTAAGACAATCCTGCATCTTCTGACCCCGCTGGGAGGGTCGATCTGCATCGACGGGGAGGACACGGAAAAGTGGACGCCGAAGCGGGTCTCACAGGTGATGGCCTATGTGGAGCAGGCGCATATCCCGACCTTCCCCTATCTGGTCAGGGATATCGCGATGCTGGGGCGGCTGGGGCAGATCAGCGCGCTCGGACAGCCGTCGAAGAAGGATTATGAGGTGGTGGAGCAGGCGCTGGAGCGCGTCGGCATCCGTCATCTGAGAGACCGGGTCTATACGGATATTTCCGGCGGCGAGCGGCAGCTTCTCATGATCGCGCGTGCGCTGGCGCAGGAGCCGCAGCTGCTGATCCTGGATGAGCCGACGGCGAATCTGGACTACGGAAATATGATTCTTGTGATGGAGGCCATCCGCGAGCTCTCCAGACAGGGGCTGTGTATTATTTTTACGACGCACATCCCGGATCAGGCCTTCATGTGCAGGGCAAAGACTCTGATGCTGTTCCGGAATGACCCCTATCTTTTCGGCGACGCGTCGCAGGTCATTACGGAGAAAAACCTGTACGCAGCCTATCACGCAAATATACAGATACTGGAAATACTGGACAAGGCGGGCGATCCCATTCGGATCTGTACGCCGAGGTTCGACCGTTTCTGGACATAAATGATAAATGAAATCAAAAGGGAGGAAGTTTAGAATGAAAAAAGTTGAGACAATGCCGCCGCTGGATGTGCCTTACGAGGTGCTCTCCGAAGAGGAGGCAAAGGAGGCGCAGAAAAAAATCACGGCGGTGATCGATAATATCGCGACGGTGATCAAGGGCAAACGGGAGCAGATCGAGATGGTGGTGCTGTGTATGCTGGCGGGCGGCCATGTGCTGATCGAGGATATCCCCGGCGTCGGAAAGACCAGCCTGGTGTCCGCGCTGGCAAAATCCATTGCCTGCGATTTTAAACGGATTCAGTTTACACCGGACGTTATGCCGTCCGATATCTCAGGTTTTTCCATATATAATCAGAAAACGCAGGAGTTTGAGTTCCGGCCCGGCGCAGCCATGAGCAATATCGTCCTGGCTGACGAGATCAACCGGGCCACGGCGAAGACGCAGTCGAGCATGCTTGAAATCATGGAGGAGCGCCAGGTGACGGTGGATTCGAATACCTACCGCCTGGAACCGCCGTTTATGGTGCTCGCGACGCAGAACCCGATCGAATCGCTGGGAACGTATCAGCTTCCGGAGGCGCAGATCGACCGTTTCATGATCAAGCTTTCCCTCGGTTATCCGGATTTCGACGACGAGGTGGAGGTCGTGCTCGGGGGAAAGGCGGCGAAGCAGCAGATTTCAGATGTCACGGACGGAATGCAGGTCGTCGATCTGATCGAGAAGACCGGGCGTGTGCTTGTCAGCCGTCAGGTGGCCTCCTACATTGTGCATATTGTCACGGCGACAAGAAACCATCCGGATATCCAGCTGGGCAGCAGCCCGCGCGGGAGCATCGCGCTGTATGCCCTCTCGCGCGCGAACGCGATGGCGCAGGGCCGGAATTATGTGATTCCGGACGATGTGAAGCGCATGGCGCCCTACGTGCTCTGCCACCGGATCACGCTGACGCACGCGGCAAAGACGGAGAAGAGAAGGCCGCAGGATGTGATGGACGCGATCCTCGGGGATATTGTCGTTCCGGCCATGATGGAGGATTGAGATGAAACGAAGGATGAAACCGACGGTGAAGTTTATCATAACCGTTGTTTTGTGGATCCTCGCGCTGCTCGCGGCTCTTTTCCCGGCCAGGTATATCAACACCTGGTTCGGGTACATGGCTTTTTTATTCCTGCTGATCCTCTTTGTTTTTTCACTGATCATCATGTTTGCCGTAAGGAGAAAGATCGCGATCGAGACGAATGTGACGGATATGAAAAGCGTCCAGTGCCTGCGCGGAGAACCCGTGGAGCTGGGGCTGAAGGTATGGAATCGTTCCGTCTTTTTCTGTCCGCACGCGAGGGGCGGGTTTTACATCTCGGATCTGTTCGGCGATGTGGATACCTCCTCGGACACGGATTTTACGATCGCGCCCAGATCGGACAGCAGCTTTGATTTCGGTATGGACATGAAGCACATCGGCGTTTACCGCGTGGGAATGAAGGACCTGAGGGTATATGACATGTTCGGTTTTTTCAGTCTGATGGTACCGGTCAGCGGTGATTTTGAGGTGTATGTGAAACCACGGATCCACACGATGGATGAGCTTGTCGTTGAGGAGGAGATTTTTCTCGATTCCAGCAGGGACAGCCGCAATACGGTTCCGAACGGGATCGATTATGTCGGCGTGCGGGAATATACGCCCGGAGATTCCATGAAACAGATTCACTGGAAGCTGTCGGCGCATTCCCTGGGCTATATGACAAAGCTGTCGGAGAGCACGCGTCAGAGTGATTTCGCGGTCGTTCTTGACTTTGCCGCGTATCAGGCGGAGCGGGAAGAGCTGATGGACATATACGATACCCTGGTTGAAACGGCTTTTTCCCTTCTGGAAGAACTGTCCCACCGCGAGGTGACCTATTCGCTCATCTACGCGGACCGGCAGCAGGAGATGCGGCGTTCCGTGCCGAAGGGCAGGGAGAATGATATGGAATATATCCGCCGTTTCGGCGTGATCACACCGGAGCCGGAGGCCGGGTATCCGGACGGGGCGAGGCTTTTAACCCAGGAGGCGAGAATGCCGAACCGCTGCACGAATCTGATCCTGTGTACGTCCCGGATTACGTCCGAGCTGATCCAGGAGCTGATCTCGATCAAACGGCAGAAGAGGAGTCCGGAGCTGTATTTTGTTTTCCCGGAACGGCTGACGCGCAGGGACCGGGAAAATCTCATGGCGCCGTTTCGCTCGCTCGATGACGCGGGCGTCGCCTGGCATGCGGTTTCCACTGCGGGAAACACACTATATGCCGACAGGGATGCGGGGGTGGATGAGTCATGAAGCAATATTTTAAATATCGGTGCTGGGATCTGCTGTTTTGCATCGTGATCAGTATCGGGATGACGGTGAACATACTCTCGGGTTTTGAGATTGACGACGTGGGGGAGCGGATGCCGGTTCTGATCGTGCTGACCGCAATTGTGTGCTTTGTCTGTCTCGTGGCGGCAGTCAACAGAACGACGACGCTGATCGGAATAGCGGCGGGGATCGTCGCCCTGATCGTCGCGGTGGCGTTAAGCCGCGGGACGAATATTTTTATCAATGACGCGGAAAATACGACGCAGGTATTTTATATCGTTGTAGTTGCCATTGCGGTCGCCGTTTTTCTGGTATGCCGCAGCCGCGTGGGGATTATTATCCTTTTCCTGTTCGGAAACATACTCCAGGCCGGAGCGGCTTTCCTGCAGTTTCCGACGCAGACCTGGGCCTATCTGCTGTTTCTGTTTGGCTGCGGGCTGATGATCTTTTACCGGATTTACGTGATGTCTCTGATGCGGGCGCATTCCGGGAAGGTGCGGTTTAAGGGGTTTATGACGCAGAGCCTCTGCGTCTGTCTGGCGGCGTTTGTGGTGGCGACCGGTATTTTCGCCGGGATCATCCGCCCGTTAAATCCGCCCACACAGGATCTGAAGCTGATCCAGCAGCTGATGAGCTTTGATATTCTGGAGAAGATCGGCGTCTCCACGGTGCTGGTTCAGGTAGATCGTGAAAAAATATCCAGCGAGGAGCCGGACGATGAACTGCCGTCCGATCAGACGGAGCCGGATGAGGAGGAAGAAACGGGGGAGACCGAGGACGAGCCGGACCGGGAGCAGGAGGATGACGCGGGAAACACGGAGGATACCTCTCCCGCCTTCACGGAGCAGGCGCGGGCGATCACCTATGAGATCGCGAAGCACTGGTATATCCTTGTGATCATTGCCGCCGTGCTCGTCTGCCTGGGCATTTATTCGAGAAAGCTGCTTCGGAAAAAGTGGCTGGATTCGATCGACGCGCTGCCTCACGCGGACGCCGTGGTGAATCTCTACGCGTTTTTCATGTTCGGCATGGCGAAGGCCGGCTGCAGGAGAGCGAAGAACCTGACGCTGGACGAGTATAGCCGGCTGAATGAGAAGCAGCTGGCGAAATTTGACGCCGGCGGCGTGAATTTCGGCCGCCTGACGGAGATCTATCGAAAGGCCTATTACGGCAGGCAGGAGATTTCCGAGGAAGAGTACGCGGATTACCATACCTATTATGACGGATTTCATAAGAATGTGTGCAGGAATGCGGGCCGCATACGGTATCTGTTTTTATATTTTCGACTGTAATCCGAAAATGGAATAAATAATCCCGGATACGGAATAACAAAATCCGGAAATTGCATAAACGGATGCGGGGACTTCCGTTGCCGATGCGGGATGAAGTGTTGTATAATAAAAAACAGCTTGCTAATCACATCAGATGCTGCTACAGGGGAGATCGAACAGAGTGGCAGCATCTTTTTTTACTATGTACTATGAAAGGTTGTTACAATGAGATTAAAACTTACAAACGTGGACTGCGGATACCAGGGCTTCCCTCCGGTGCTCCGCGGCGTGGATTTTTCGGTGGAGTCCGGACAGATCTGCTGCCTGCTGGGACCGAACGGCGTGGGCAAGACCACATTGTTCAAGTCGATTCTCGGTCTTCTGAAGCCGCAGAACGGGGTGATCGAGATGAACGGGGAGAATATGGTCAGCTGGTCGGCGCGAAAGCTGGCGCAGAACATCGCTTATGTTTCGCAGTTCCATAACCCGCCCTTCCCGTATAAGGTAAAGGACGTCGTGCTGCTCGGGCGGGTCAGCAATACCGGTTATTTCGGATCGCCTTCGGAGATGGATTATGAGATCGCTGAGGCGGCCATGGTGGACATGGGCATCACGCATCTGCGCGATACGGTCTATACGGATATTTCCGGCGGCGAGCGGCAGCTGGTCATGATCGCGCGGGCGCTCGCGCAGGAGCCGCAGCTGCTGGTCATGGACGAGCCCACGTCGAACCTCGACTACGGCAATATGGTTAGGGTCATGAGCAAGATCCGTTCCCTCAAGAAAAAGGGATTCGGCGTCATTATGACGACGCACTCCCCGGATCAGGCGTTCATGTGCGAGTCTACGGTCTGCCTGCTGCAACGCGGGGCGCCGATGGTGTTCGGTTTTGCCCACGAGGTGATCACGGAGGAGAATATGCGCTCCGCCTACGGCGTCAATGTCAAGGTCATCGAGTTTTTTGACGCCTATAACCGTCTGGTGCGGATGTGTTCCCCGCTGCTGGATGAGGAGTAGGGAAAAGGTAACTGAATGTAAAGCGCGGCTCACCGGTTTGCGGTGAGGGCTTTTACAGAAATAAAGCGGCTGTGCGGACGAAACAGCCGCGAGGAAAACACCCATGGCACATGGGGGAAAGGACAGGATATGGGACATATAGTAGCAATTATTGTTGTTGTGGCGATCATTGTATTTCTGCTCGTCATGGCGATCCGTATCGTACCGCAGGCGCATACCTATGTGATCGAGCGCTTCGGCCGGTACAAGAGAACGATGGAGGCGGGCATACATATCATGATCCCCTTCGTTGACAGGGTGGCCCGGAGGGTTTCCCTGATGGAGCAGGTGGTTGATTTCGCTCCGCAGCCGGTGATCACGAAGGATAACGTTACGATGCGGATCGACACGGTGCTGTATTTCCGCGTGGTGGATTCCAAGCTGTACGCATACGGCGTGAACAACCCGATGCTGGCGATGGAGAATCTGACGTCGACGACGCTTCGAAACATCATCGGTGAGCTGGAGCTGGACGAGACCCTGACCAGCCGTGAGACGATCAACACGAACATGCGCACCTCCATGCAGGAGGCCACCGCGGTGTGGGGGATCGAGACCACCCGTGTGGAGCTGAAGAATATCACCCCGCCGGCGGCCATCCAGGACGCGATGGAGAAGCAGATGAAGGCAGAGCGGGAACGAAGAGAAGCGATCCTGATCGCCGAAGGTGAGAAGCAGTCCGCGATCCTCGTGGCGGAGGGACGCAAGCAGTCCTCGATCCTGAGCGCGGAGGGCGAGAAGGAAGCGCAGATCCTGCGCGCGGAGGCGGCGAAGCAGTCCGCGATCCTTCAGGCGGAGGCGGCGAAGGAAGCCTCCATCCGCGAGGCGGAAGGCCACGGAAGAGCCATCGTCATGCTGCAGGAGGCCAACGCGGAAGGAATCGATGTGTTGAATCAGAAGAAGCCGTGTCCGGAAGTCCTTCAGCTGAAGGGACTCGAGGCCTTTGCCAAGGCCGCGGACGGCAAGGCGACGAAGATCATCGTTCCGTCCGAGATCCAGAGCCTTGCGGGGCTTCTGACTACGATGAAGGAAGTCGGAGCGACGCCGTCGCCGGATAATCCGGAGCTGGCGGAGACCGCGCATCAGGAGCAGACAGCGCAGGCCTGACCGCAATATTCATTAAGCAGAAAGGAGTGATATTATGCCAGGAGGCATGGGTGGCATCGGCGGTATGATCGGCGGCATGCTCGGCGGCGGTGGCGGCATGGGCGGCATGATGGGCGGCGGTGGCGGCGGCATGGGCGGCCCGAGCGGCGGCATGGGCGGCATGATGGGCGGCATGAACGGCCAGAACAATCAGAACAACCAGAACGGCCAGAATACGCAGAGTACCGACGCCAACACCTCGGACGTGTACGATGTAGACCGCTGGAAACGCTCCGACGGCATCGACCAGGGAACCGACACTTCAACCGTGAAGATGGTTCGCGATGCATGGGAACAGGAAGAATCCAAAAAGAAAGAAAAGTCTCTCCGCAGGAAGTCCAACCGGAAGACGACCGGTATTTTAGCGAAGCGGAGGACGAAGAAGGAGCAGGAGGAGCTCGAAAATCAGATCGAGCATCCGAAAGCAGGTACGATCAAAACGCCGGAGATGAAGCTTGCCGAGCACAACATCAAGAGTGCGGAGCAGCAGCGCGAGGAGGAGGCGGCGGCCCGGGCGGCTGCGCAGGCCGCCGCGATTGAGGCGGCGAGAGCCCGTCTCCGGGCGGAGAAGCCTTACAACTATCTCGGTCTGACGGCTCCGTCCGCGATCGAACCGTTTTTTACATCGAATCCGGTGAATTCACTGTCGCTGGCTGTGGATCAGCTGGCATTCGGTTCATTGACATTAAATCAGACCTCGCAGTCGGCGATCGCCGGGATGCCGAGCGCGCTGGCGATGCAGTATGCAGCCATGCCGGGAGCGGTCCTGACGGGAAGCGTGCCGGGAGCAGCGGGACTGCCGGGGACGGCGGGCGTACCGGGCGCAGCGGCGGGAGCCGCGGCAGCTGGCGCAATACCGGGAGCCGCAGCGGCAGGCGTGCCGGGCGCGATACCGGGCGCAGTGCCGGGAATGGCTGCGGGCGCCGCGGCGGGGATGCCGCAGGCGGCTCTGGTCGGCGGGACGATCCAGACGCCGGGCGCGATGCTTACCATGACAGGCGCGCCGGAGCACGCGGCGAAGTCGCGAAATCTGATCTCCAGCAATACCGGAACCGGCTATATGGATATGGTTTACGCGAACCGGGAGAGACAGAAATATGACGTCCGTATCACCTGATCACGATGGATCGGATGATTTTACGTGAATCCGTGTGCGGTCGGAAATAATCATATCAGGTTGTTTTCGACCGCGGATATTCAGAGTATACGGGAGAAACTGCAGACGGAATCACTGCAAACAGGGTTCCGTCTGTTCTCCGTAAACATACATGCGCAGAGGGGCAGGTTTCATGGGCTTACGAAAGGAAAAAAATAATGTCAGCCAGACCCGCAAAAAGGACATGGAGGACAAGATCCAGCTCCGTATGGAGGAGGAGATGACAACGCTCTATAAGAGCGACGCACAGGCACGCTATACGATGTCAGCGGGCGGACGGCGTATTGTGATGCTGATTGTCGCGCTGGCCGCGATTCTGATCCTTTCGCTGTGCCTGCTCCCCTACGGGATTATCTCGGGGTTTCTGGAAGGGTTTCAGCTGCCGCAGTTTACCTACTCTCTGGCAGAGTTTCGCGAGCTGGTGGTCTACCGGACAAGCTCACTGATCTCCTTTGTCACAACCGGGAATGATCCTTCGTTCGGGGCGATGATCTGTTCCATGCTCGTGGCGATCCTGGCGGGATACGCCATGTCCGTGACGGGTGCCGTGTACCAGGGACTGTTCCAGAATCCGATGGCGTCCCCCACGACGATGGGCGTGAATGCCGGCGGCACCCTGGGCGGTATTGTCTACATCCTGTTTTTTTACAGCGCGACTGCGGTCGGAGCCACCTACACCAGCGGGAATACCGTGATCTCCTCCGTGTCCGGAAATGAGATTATCGCCTGGTGGCAGTCCATGAACATTTTTCAGCGCTGCGCACAGCAGCTGTGCATTCTGGCGGGCTGTTTTATCGGCGTCGCGCTGATCCTGCTGATTTCCATGGCGGCCGGAAAGGGAAAGATCAACACCGTCGCGCTTTTGCTGGCGGGCTCCGTTTTCTCCACGCTGATCAGCGAGGTGGGGCAGCTGGTTCAGTATTATCTGAGCGTCTACGGCGATGAGGATCAGGCGGCTGCCGTCAGCACACTGATCGGCGGCAGCTACATAGGGGAGACCTACAGCTGGGGGGAACTGCTGCTCATGGCGGCGCCGATCCTGTTCTGCAGCGTGGTCGTCTTCGCGATGTCCGGCCGGGTGAATATCATCGTGTTCGGCGAGGCGGAGGCGAGGGCTATGGGCATTAATGTGACGCATGCCCGCAATGTACTGATCGTGTTCTGTACGATTCTCTCCGCGGTTGTCCTGGCTTTCTGCGGGACGATCTCCATGGTGGGATTTATGATGCCTCATTTCGCCCGGTATATGGTCGGCCCCGATTTTAAAAAGCTGATACCGGCCTCGGCGTTTCTGGGAGGCATCGCGACGCTTCTGGTCTACGATGTGTGTTATATGATGGCGCAGCTTTCCCGTTTCAATATGTATATCGGCGTCGTCTGCAGCATCATGTCCGCGTTTTTCATCATTTTTTACAGGAGGAACCGCCATGCCGACTGGTCTTGAAAAAATTCGTGCCATCCGCGCGGAGGAGCGAAAAAAACAGAGAAAAAGAAGAATTTTTATCGTGGTCGTCATTGTTGCGCTCGCTACCCTGTATCTCTGCATCCAGGGGCGTGGAGTCAGGATGTATCAGCCGCTGTATGTCTGGCGGTGCGTGGGAGCTTTTATCCGCTATAAATTTGCCACGATCGGTGCTGCTTCCTCTGTGAGAAATCAGCTGCAGTCCGAGATTGTCGCAACCCTCGGGAACAGCTACGGCGTGATCATAGAGCGGCTCCAGAATCTGCTTCTGATGCTGATCTCCGGGGCGGTCCTGGCTCTTTCCGGAACGGTATACCAGACTTCCATGCGGAATCCCATGGCGGTGCCGACGATGCTCGGCGTCTCCTCCGGCGTACAGATGGCGCAGATGATCCTGGTCATTCTCTATGCGGAGGATGCGTACACGATGGCGACGCAGCGCTATATCTTAAGCTACGGGATATCCATCGGCGTGCTGCTGGTCATCCTTCTCGCGGGGAAAATCGTGGGCGGGAAGCGTTTTAATATCGCCGATCTGCTGATCGTCGGCACGGTCGTGAACCGGCTGTTCCGGATCATCATGAACTATCTGCAGTCCAGTATGGACACGGATACGCTGACGCTCTATCAGGAGTTTGCCCAGAACAGCCAGGACTATTTTGACAGCTTCTCCGATCTGACCATCCTTGTGATCGTAGCGGCGGTCACCATGATTCCTCTCATTCTGATGCGTTTTTCCTTTAACGTGGTCAGCTTTGACGATGAGGATGCGCACTCTGTCGGAGTGCAGGCGAGGTTCCTGCGTTTTTACGGGATCCTCGCGGGCGGCGTACTGACCGCCACCGCCATGATCCATGCCGGGAATATCGGCATGCTGGCGACCGTGGTTCCCCTGATGTGCCGGTACATCTACGGGGCGGATTTTCGCGATCTGCTCTGGACGTCCGCGGCATGGGGCGGAATCATACTTCTATGTTCGAACTTTATCAGGGGCTATACATATATCAACGAATATCAGATACCGGTCGGAAATATCATCAGTCTGCTGGCCGTACCGCTGCTGATCTGGATCATACGGAGACAGAAGACCATCTTTTCATCGATGGAGCAGTAGAATCGGTAAGGCGCCGGTGTCGACTTTCATAGCTGTTGGTGCGCTGCGACAGCAGCGCATGGAAATTTATACTGTATATAAGGTAAAATCCGACAAGGCGGATTCCGTCAAAATTGCCCGGTACACTCTTGACA
>JAJQDV010000046.1 GCA_021202015.1 Clostridiales bacterium
CACGTCCGGTTCTTGGAGGGGCTGGCTTTGCAAAGAGCCAGTCTACTTAACCCATTAAATTTTTGTTAAGTTTTTCTGCGCCGTGGACAGCATCAGCTTGATACGGTTCAACTGGTTGACTTCGCTGGCGCCGGGATCGAAATCGATGGCCACGATGTTCGAACCGGGATACTGGCGCCTCAGCTCCTTGATGACACCCTTGCCGACGATATGGTTCGGCAGGCAGGCGAAGGGCTGGCAGCAGACGATGTTGTTCACACCGGCGTTGATCAGCTCGACCATCTCGCCGGTCAGGAACCATCCCTCTCCGGTCTGATTGCCCAGGGATACGACGCTTTTTGCATTCTCCGCTGTCTCATAGATACTGGAGGGTGGATAGAAATGCTTGCTCTCCTCGAGGGCTTTGTGCGCCGAACGGCGCAGGAGCTCCACACCCCATATGCCGAGTCTGGACTTCACCCAGCTCGATTTCTTAAATCCGAGATTGTCCACCTTAAACTTTGTATTGTAAAAGCAGTAGAGGAAAAAGTCGATGAGATCCGGTACGACCGGCTCGGCGCCTTCCGACTCCAGCAATACCGCGAGGTCATTGTTGGCCAGCGGCATAAATTTCACGAGGATCTCGCCGACGATGCCGACCTTCGGTTTTTTTATGTCAAGACGCGGCAGCTCGTCGAAATCTTTTACCATCTCACGGCAGTATCTCTTATATTTCCGATGGCTGATCGCCTTATCCGTGGACACAAAATCCGTAATTTTCCTGACCCATTTCCTGTGCAGCTCGTTCGTCGACCCGGGCACGGCCTCGTAGGGGCGGGTGGCGTAGATGCAGCGCATCAGGATGTCGCCGAACACGAGACAGTAAATGCCTCTCTGCGCCAGGGAGAAATTGATCTTGAATCCGGGATTTTTCTCCAGAGCCGTCAGGTTCAGGGAGATGACCGGAATCTGCGGATAGCCTGCCTTCTCCAGCGCACGGCGGATAAATCCGACGTAGTTGGACGCACGGCAGCCGCCGCCGGTCTGCGTCATGATGATGGCCAGATGGTCCACATCGTATTTGCCGGAGGTGACGGCGTCCATGAACATGCCTACCGTGATCAGGGAAGGATAGCAGGCGTCGTTGTTTACGTATTTCAGTCCGGCGTTGACCGCGTCGCGGTTGTCGTTTTCAAGGACAACGAGATTGTAGCCGGAGGCCTTAAACGCGGGTTCCAGGATCTCAAAGTGAACCGGCGACATCTGCGGCGCCAGGATCGTATAATTTTTGCGCATCTCCTCCGTGAAGATGACGCGGTTATGGTTGGACGGGACGATGGTGCGTTCCTTCGGATTCTTCTCCCGCGTGCGGATGGCCGCGATAAGAGAACGGATCCGGATGCGGGCCGCGCCGAGGTTGTTGACCTCGTCGATCTTTAAGCAGGTATAGATCTTGCCCGATTTTGTCAGAATGTCGCTGACCTGATCGGTCGTCACAGCGTCCAGGCCGCAGCCGAAGGAATTCAGCTGGATGAGATCCAGATTCTCCGTCGTCTTGACATACTGCGCCGCTGCGTAAAGCCTGGAGTGGTACATCCACTGATCCAGAACGATGAGCGGTCGTTCGACCTTTTGCAGGTGGGAGACGGAGTCCTCCGTCAGGACCGCGAATCCGTAGGAGGTGATCAGCTCCGGAATGCCATGGTTGATCTCCGGGTCAAGGTGGTAGGGGCGTCCTGCGAGGACAATGCCCCGGCGGTGATTCTCCTCCATCCACTGTATGGTCTCCTCGCCCTTTTTGCGCATATCATCACGAGCGGCCTGAAGCTCCGTCCACGCTTTATGAATGGCCGGCCGGCTCTCGGATTCGGAGATGCCGAGTTCGTCCTTTAAGACGGTGAGCAGCCGCTTTGTGAGGATTTCCTCATTGGTGAGCGCGAGGAAAGGGTGGATCAGGCACACTTTCCCCGTGTTGATATCATCCACGTTGTTTTTGATATTCTCCGGGTAGGAGGTCACGATGGGGCAGTTGTAGTTGTTGCCCGCATCCTCAAACTCGTTCCGTTCATAGGGGATACACGGGTAAAAGATCGTCTGAACTCCCTGCTGTATCAGCCAGGTGATATGTCCGTGCGCGAGCTTGGCCGGATAGCATTCCGACTCGCTGGGGATGGACTCGATCCCAAGCTCGTACATCCCGCGGTTCGAGAGCGGGGACAGTATCACGCGGTATTTCAGTTCCCGGAAGAGAACCGCCCAGAAAGGAAAATCCTCATACAGATTCAGTACGCGCGGGATACCGAGGATTCCGCGCGCCGCGTCCTCCTCCGATAACGGCTCATAGTCAAAGACCCGGTGCAGCTTGTATTCAAACAGATTCGGGATCTGCTCCTGGTTTTTTTCTTTCCCGAGCGCGCGCTCACAGCGGTTGCCGGTGATAAACCGGCGGTTGCCGGAAAACTGGTTGATCGTGAGCAGGCAGTTGTTCGTGCATCTGCCGCAGCGCGCCAGCTTTGTCGTAAACTCCAGCTTATTGATCTCCTCGATGGAGAGCATCGTGGTCGGCTCGCCCTCGTAACGCTCCCGGGCGATCAGCGCGGAGCCGAAAGCGCCCATGATGCCGGCGATGTCCGGACGCACGGCCTCCCGGCCGGAGATGGTCTCGAAGCTGCGAAGCACCGCGTTATTGTAAAAGGTGCCGCCCTGGACCACGATGTGTTTTCCAAGCTGATCCGGGTCGGAGAGTTTGATGACCTTGAATAAGGCGTTCTTGATTACGGAGTAGGCCAGACCGGCGGAAATGTCCGCGACGGTGGCGCCCTCCTTCTGAGCCTGTTTTACCTTTGAATTCATAAATACTGTACAGCGGGTGCCGAGATCGATCGGATGCTGCGCGAACAGCGCTTCCTTCGCGAAATCCTCCACGGAATAGTTCAGTGACTTCGCAAAGGTCTCGATAAAGGAACCGCAGCCGGAGGAGCAGGCCTCATTCAGCTGAACGCTGTCGACGGTATTGTCCTTGATGCGGATGCATTTCATATCCTGTCCGCCGATGTCAAGGATGCAGTCGACCTCCGGATCAAAGAAGGCGGCCGCCGTGTAGTGCGCGATGGTCTCCACCTCGCCGTCGTCGAGCATGAGGGCGGCCTTCACCAGCGCCTCGCCATATCCGGTGGAGCAGGAAGCCACGATGTGTGCCTCCTCCGGGAGCAGCGTGTAGATCTCCTTGATCGACTGGATGGAGGTCGCGAGCGGACTGCCGTTGTTGCTGCTGTAGAAAGAGTAGAGCAGGGCGCCGTCCTCCCCGACGAGGGCCACCTTCGTTGTTGTGGAACCGGCGTCGATGCCGAGATAACAGTTCCCTTTATAGGAGGACAGATCTCCCCTGCGGACGGTCGCACGGTCATGACGGGCGGTAAATGTATCATAAGCCGCCTGATCTTTAAACAGGGGATCCATACGCTCCACCTCGAACTCCAGATGCAGCTCGCCGGTAAGCTTATTTAACAGATCCTGCAGGGAAATCTGAGACTCTTCCTTATAATTCAGTGCGGAGCCGATAGCCGCGAACAGGTGGGAATTCTCCGGAACGATCGTGTGCTCATCGTCCAGCTTCAGCGTGCGGATAAAGGCGGTCTTTAGTTCTGATAAAAAGTGCAGCGGGCCGCCCAGAAAGGCGACGTGTCCGCGGATCGGTTTGCCGCAGGCCAGACCGCTGATGGTCTGGTTGACCACAGCCTGAAAAATGGAGGCGGCCAGGTCCTCCCGCGTCGCGCCCTCGTTGATCAGGGGCTGGATGTCCGATTTCGCGAAAACGCCGCAGCGCGCCGCGATGGGATAGAGGGCCTTGTAACCCTTTGCGTATTCGTTTAATCCGCTCGCGTCCGTCTGGATCAGGGAAGCCATCTGATCAATGAAGGAGCCGGTGCCGCCGGCGCAGATGCCGTTCATGCGCTGTTCGACATTCCCTCCCTCGAAATAGATAATCTTCGCGTCCTCGCCGCCGAGCTCGATCGCCACGTCCGTCTGCGGCGCGTAATGCTGCAGGGAAGTGGAGACCGCGATGACCTCCTGCACGAACGGAACCTCGAGATGGTTCGCCAGCGTGAGTCCGCCCGAGCCCGTGATCATCGGACAGAGTATCATGTCCCCGAGCTCATCATGAGCCTTTGAGAGCAGTTCGGAAAGCGTCTCGCGGATATTGGCAAAGTGACGCATATAATCGGAAAACAGGAGCTGATCCTGCTGATCTAAAATCGCAATTTTCACGGTCGTGGAACCGATATCGATCCCCAGCTTGTAAAAAGTAGAATTGGACATATCATTCCCCTTATGATCATTCATAAATAATAGCAATTATACGACAGTAAAATGCAAAAAACAATCATTTTATGAATTCTTTCTAAAAAGAAAAAATATCCTTTCGTAAATCATTTCATTCCCGTTGACAAAAAAAAGAGACATTATTATAATCAGTAACAGATTTTCAAAGAAAGTGTCGGCTGAAAAAGCCGCTTACGGTAAATTTGGAACAGGAGATCCGTATGAAATTTTTAAATAAGATGGAACGAAGATTCGGCAGATATGCCATAACCGGCCTGATGAAGTATTTGATCATATGCTATGTCATCGGATATGTCCTGGAGTTCGCTGCTCCGGACATGCTGAATTATCTGACACTGGAGCCTTACCTGATCTTTCACAATCTGCAGATCTGGCGGCTGATCTCCTGGGTGCTGATCCCGCCGTCCAGCTCGAATATCATCTTTGTCGTGATCATGCTCGTGCTCTATTATCAGCTCGGCACGGCGCTGGAGCGGACCTGGGGAGCGTTTCGCTTTAACCTGTATATCTTCGGCGGTATCATTTTTACGATCCTGGGCGCGCTGCTCCTGTATGTGATCTACGGAGTGAACACGCCGGTCTCCATCGGAGGCAGCTTCAGTACCTACTATATAAATATGACGATTTTCCTGGCCTTTGCCGTCTGTTATCCGGACACGCGGGTCATGCTGTACTTTATCATCCCGATCAAGATGAAGTGGATGGCGGTCGTGTACGCGGTCCTGATCGCATACAGCTTTGTAGTGACCGGTTCCTGGTCTGGCCGGGTTGCGATCATCGCGTCCGTCCTGAATTTCCTGATCTTCTTTGCGGCGACGAGGAATTTAAAGACCGTTTCGCCGAAGGAGTTTAAGCGAAGGCAGGATTTTAAGAAAAAGGTGAACCAGAGCAGCCAGAGCAGGGTGAAGTCAACCGCCGGAGCGATTCATAAATGCGCGATCTGCGGGCGTACCGAGCTGGACGATCCGAACCTGCAGTTCCGGTACTGTTCCAAATGCAACGGAAACTACGAATACTGTCAGGACCATCTGTTTACGCACAAACACGTGGAATAATGGTAACTGTTCAGGTATGAAAAAGAAATCGAGCAGGAGGCAGAAATTCCATACGCAGTCCTGCGCATATTGAAAGGGAATATGGTACAGAGGGATATGGAGAATGAAACGATTTCAAGGAATTTTATAGAGCAGATCATCGATCAGGATATCGCGGAGGGCCGCTGCGAGACCGTATGCACCCGTTTTCCGCCGGAGCCGAACGGTTATCTTCACATCGGGCACGCCAAGTCCATCCTCTTAAATTACGGGCTGGCGAAGGAGTACGGCGGGAAGTTCAACATGCGCTTTGACGACACGAACCCGACGAAGGAAAAGGAGGAGTTTGTGGAATCGATCAAGGCGGATATCGCCTGGCTCGGCGCGGACTGGGAGGACCGTCTGTTTTTCGCGTCCGATTACTTCGGACAGATGTATGAGGCGGCGGTAAAGCTGATCAAAAAGGGAAAGGCCTATGTCTGTGATCTGAGTCCCGATGAGATCCGCGAGTACCGCGGCACCTTAAAGGAGCCCGGGAAGGACAGCCCTTACCGGAACCGCAGCGCGGAGGAGAATCTGGCTCTGTTTGAGGATATGAAAAACGGGCGTTACGCGGACGGTGAGAAGGTGCTTCGCGCGAAAATCGACATGGCTTCGCCCAATATCAACATGCGCGACCCGATCCTGTACCGTGTGGCGCATATGAGCCATCACAGGACCGGCAATGAATGGTGTATTTATCCGATGTATGATTTCGCGCACCCGCTGGAGGACGCCTTTGAGGGCGTGACGCACTCCATCTGCACACTGGAGTTTGAGGATCACCGTCCCCTTTACGACTGGGTCGTCCGGGAGGTGGGATTTGAGCATCCGCCGAAACAGATCGAGTTTGCGAAGCTGTATCTGACGAATGTGGTGACGGGGAAGAGATATATCAAAAAACTGGTCGAGGACGGCATTGTCGACGGGTGGGACGATCCGAGGCTTGTCTCCATCGCGGCCCTGCGCAGGAGAGGTTTTACCCCCTCCTCCATCAAAAAGTTTGTGGAGCTCTGCGGGATCTCCAAGAGCCAGAGCTCAGTGGATTACGCGATGCTGGAGTACTGCCTGCGCGAGGATCTGAAGATGACCGCGCCCCGTGCCATGGCCATTCTCGATCCGGTGCGGCTTGTGATCGACAATTACCCGGAGGGGCAGACCGAGGAGCTGGAGCTGGAAAACAATCCGGAAAATCCCGGGATGGGAAAACGGCTGGTGCCTTTCGGCCGGGAGCTCTTCATCGAGCGGGAGGATTTCCGGATCGAGCCGCCGAAGAAGTACCGCCGACTTTATCCGGGCAATGAGGTGCGCCTGATGAGCGCTTATTTTGTCACCTGTACCGGATATGAGACGGATGACGCGGGAAATGTGACAACGGTTCACTGCACCTACGATCCGGCCAGCCGCGGCGGCAACAGTCCGGACGGCCGCAAGGTCCGCGGCACGATCCACTGGGCGGATGCCGCGACGGCGATTCGTGCGGAGGTCCGTCTTTATGAGAATATCATCGATGAGGAGAAGGGCGTCTATAATGACGACGGCAGCCTGAATCTGAACCCGGATTCTCTGACAGTGTGGAAGAACTGTTATCTGGAACCGTCCCTTGCGACAGCGAAAAAGTATGACAGCTTTCAGTTTGTGCGGAACGGATTTTTCTGTGTGGACGCGAAGGATTCGACAGAGGAGGCGCCGGTGTTCAACCGGATCGTGTCGCTGAAGAGTTCCTATAAGCTCCCGTGAAGCAAAATACACCGCCTTACGGAGCCGATCAGCCCCGATTGTCTCTCAGATAAGCGATAATAAACGCGGTGATCGCCTGATACGAGTCGCATTCATCATTCATGATGGATACGGCTTGTTTTATTTTGTTCAGTACCGTATTCCGATGCAGGAAGACCGCCGCGGACGTCTGGTTGATATTCCGGCTGTTCTGCAGATACTGCATGAAGATCCGGCACAGGTCGCTGTGGTGCTCCGTGTCATACTGTTTTAGCTTCTGATAGCCCGGCGAGGTGATGAGGTTCAGGACGGCGTTGTCCTCCAGCTCACTCACCAGATACCGGATGGAAATATCCTCAAAACGGATAAAGGTATTTTCGGGTTTGAGGTCCGCGTCGTACAGCTGCAGCGTCTTATCGCACTGGGATACCGCGGCAGGCAGCTCTGTCAGAGAAAAAAACGCGTTGCTGACCGCGCAGGAATACGTATGTCTCTGGAAACATCCCGCAAAGACAGGCTCCTCCTCCGGAGTCAGAAAAGCGCGAATGTTCCCGAGCTTTGAGATGTCCCGGAGAATATACAGACTGTTCCGGTAAATAAACGGTTTCAGCCCGAGGTCGGAATTCTTCAGATTCCAGCAGGTGAAGGAGTTTCCGCTGTGATCCGTGTCGGTCCGGTCCGCACGTGCCAGAAGGAACTGGCCGTCCAGAGTGAGATCCGGGATCTTGCGGATCTGATCCTCCAGCTGCTTTCGCCGGATGTTTTCCGGATGATCCAGAATCTTTCCGAGGAAAGACTCATAGGTCTCCTGTGAAAACTGATGAAAATTGCTCTCCTGGCGAAAATACAGGTCCAGGTTCTCCGACAGAATATTCGTCTGATGAATGTATTCCCCGCGGGGATCCTCCGCGCATTGGAAAATCAGCGCGTAGGCGAGCGTGCGGCCGTTGTTCTCATAGCGGTACAGGATGCTGTAAAAGGTCTGTCCGTCCCTGGTCCTGTAATGGCTGATCGTGGGAGAGTCCGTATGCTCGGCTCCGGGAAACAGCCCGATATTCCGCAGCGCCGCCATCCGGTCGGGCGTTATATAGCCGAGCTTTAAGATCTCATCGATCAGTTCGTTTTCCGTATTCTCTGTTTTATAATGCGCGATGACCGAAAAATCCGGATCCAGGATCAGCATGGGATATTTCAGGAAGTTTTCGGAGGTGTCGAGCAGCTCCTGCACAGACCGGCGGTTTAACGTCATGACATGCAGCCCCTTGTCCCAGTTTTCAAAAAGCTGGAATACGCGGAGCAGCCTGTTGAATACGATTCGGAAGGAGTCCTGCGTGTACAGAAAAATGACGGACAGCTCCTTCGGCATGTCCCGCGGGAATATGCTCCGGTCCGGACAGGCGCACAGAAGCGTACATTGCGACGACTGTACCGGGCTGTGTGTGATCCCCGGCAGGCTTTTTAAGAGCATCTGTGAGGGAATAAGCTGCAGGTAATGACGATCCGGGATATAGGAAAAGTCCCGGTCAAACAGGGTAATCCCCTCGAAAACGGCGGAAAGATCCGCGTTCTGTGCCTCGTATACGTATTCCGGACAAAATGTCAGTACAATACTCAGTGGTAATTTCATGGTGTAGCCGGCCCCTTTTTGTTCGCGCGGCAGTTCGTCTGCGCGTTTGCTTTAGTATAACACATTTTTCTTAAATAATTGTTAAAAATTTATTTAAAATGTGCCGTTTGCACAGAATTTCCCGAAAAACCTGTTTTTTTTTACAAACAATAGGAAGTGTTTTTATATTATAATACAATTATTATGGTGATTTTCCACATACAGGGGGGATTTTCCGCGCTGTTGGCAGGACGCGTTGTTTTTGCCGGAAAGGCATCGTTGAAATTTTTGATGTATACAAATTGAGAATGGGAAGGAGACAGACCAATGAGTAAGATTTTTCTTGCGAATCCGAAGAGCGTTGACGCGAAGATCGGCACTCTTCTGGAGAAGTTTGAGAGAAAAGTAAAAGGGTATCCGCCGGGAACCTGCCCACTGACGATCCAGTACGCCCTGCTGCAGTCATCCGCGAACCAGTCCTGCGGAAAGTGCGTGCCGTGCCGGGACGGCCTGCCACAGTTGGAGATCCTGCTTCGGAGCATCCTGGACGGCGACGCCTCCATGGACACGCTGGACCACATGAAAGAGCTGGCGGTCATGATCCGGGATACGGCGGACTGCGCGATCGGCTACCAGTCCGCGATCGAGGTCCTGCTCGGGCTGGAGACATTTGAGGAGGAGTATGTCAGCCATATTCAGAACCATGAATGTCCGGGCAATATCAGGCAGAAGGTGCCATGCATCAATATGTGCCCGGCGCATGTGGATATTCCGGGCTATATCGCGCTGGTGGGGGAGGAGGATTACGCGGGTGCGATCAACCTGATCCGAAAGGATAATCCCCTGCCGACGGCCTGCGCCATGATCTGTGAGCATCCCTGTGAGGAGCGGTGCCGCCGCAACCTGATCGACGACTCCCTGAATATCCGCGGACTGAAAAAATACGCGGTGGACCAGATCCCCGCGGATCAGGTATCGGTGCCGACGGCGAACGTGTCGACCGGGAAGAGGATCGCCGTGATCGGCGGCGGCCCCGCCGGTATGACAGCCGCGTATTTTCTGGGGCTGATGGGACATCATGCCGTCGTCTTTGAGAGGCGCGACAAGCTGGGCGGCATGCTGCGGTACGGCATTCCGAATTACCGTTTCCCGAAGGAACGTCTGGATGAGGATATTCGCGCCATCCTGTCCGCCGGGACGATCGAGGTGAAATATAATACAAACGTAGGCGTGGATATCAGCGTGGAAGAGGTTTACCGCGAGTATGACGCGGTATTTGTGGCGATCGGGGCGCAGGTCGGCAAGACGCTTCGTCTCGAGGGCTCGGATGCCGGCCACGTAGAGTCCGCCGTCGATATGCTGGAGAGGATCGGTCACGGCAGGACGCCGGATTATTCGGGGAAAACGATCGTCGTGATCGGCGGCGGGAATGTGGCGATGGACGCGGCCCGGAGCGCGGTGCGCTGCGGCGCGAAGGACGTCCGCATCGTATACCGCAGACGGCAGAACGATATGACGGCGCTCGATTCGGAGATCGAATCTGCCATCATGGAGGGCATTGAACTGATGACGCTCCAGGCACCGGTTTCGATCGAGAAGGACGCGGACGGAAACTGCAGCGCGCTGATCACGCAGCCGCAGATGATCGGTCCCTATGACCGCGCCGGACGGCCCAGCCCGATGAACGCGAAAAAGGAACCGAACCGGATTCCCTGCGACGTGATCCTGATCGCGGTCGGCCAGGATATCGTCAGTCAGCCGTTTGAGGAATTCGGCATGCCGACGAACCGCGGCGCCTTTGTCGCCGGTCTCGATACCGCGGTGGAGGAGATCCCCGGGGTGTTTGCCGGAGGCGACTGCGCGACCGGACCGGCTACGGCGATCCGCGCGATCGCCGCGGGAAAGGTGGCGGCCCGGAATATCGATGAGTATCTGGGCTACCATCACAAACAGAACTGTGAGGCGGAGGCGCCGGAAGCGAAGGAAAACAACCGGACGCCGACGGGACGCGCCAATATTACCGAGCGGCCGGCCTATCTGCGTAAGCTCGATTTTGAACATGTGGAAAATCCGTTTACATACGAGGAGGCCATGCAGGAAGCGGGCCGGTGTCTGCGCTGCGACCACTTCGGATGCGGCGTACTGGAAGGAGGCAGAGATAAATGATCCGATTAATGATCGATGGAACAGAAATAGAAGCCGCTCCCGGCTCCACCATCCTGGAGGCCGCACAGAGCGCCGGTATCGAGATCCCGACGCTGTGCCATTTAAAACATGTGAACGAGATCGGCTGCTGCCGCCTGTGTGTCGTAGAAGCGGAGGGTGTCGACAAGCTGCTTCCCGCCTGCAACACAAAGGCACGGGACGGCATGGTCATTCAGACGCAGAATAAGCGCATCACCGAAGCGCGTACCCTGGTACTGGATCTGCTGCTGTCCAATCATAAGCAGGACTGCTTTTCCTGCTCGAAAAACGGCGCCTGCGAGCTGCAGAAATACTGCGTGGAATACGGGCTGGAGCATTCCTCCTACGACGGCACCCGTATCAAGATCGAAAAACCGGAACGCAAGTCGCATCCGTTTCTTCACTACCGGCCGGAGTTGTGCCTTCACTGCCAGCGCTGTGTCAGCACCTGTGCGAAATCGACCGGCCGTCACGCGATCATTCTGAGAAAAACCGGGAATTACAATATTATCGAGGCTCCGTTCGGGGACGACTGGAAAACGTCGCTCTGCGAGTCCTGCGGGAACTGCGCCCAGGCCTGTCCGACCGGCGCGATCACGGAAAAACGGAGGAAGGACTACCGGGAGTGGGATGTGAAAAAGGTACGTACGACCTGTCCGCACTGCGCGACCGGATGTCAGTTCGATCTGGTTGTAAAGAACAATAAGATCGTAGATGTGCAGGCTGCGGACGGACCGTCCAATCACGGTCTCATCTGTGTCAAAGGACGTTCCGGCAGCTTCGACTTCGTACACTCGCCGGACCGGATCCGGTATCCGCTGATCAAAAATAAGGAGACTGGGGAATTTGAACGGGCGAGCTGGGATGAGGCACTCGATCTGGTGGCCTCGAAGTTTATGGAACTGAAAAAGAAATACGGCGCGGAGTCCCTGGCGGGCTTTGCCTGCTCGCGTTCCCCGAATGAGGACGTCTATATGGTGCAGAAGATGGTGCGCACCTGTTTCGGCAGCAACAATGTGGACAACTGCGCGCGTGTCTGCCATTCCGCCTCCGTAGCTGGGCTGGCGATGACGCTCGGCTCGGGCGCGATGACAAACCCGATCTATGACATTACGCACGATGTGGACTGTATCATGCTGGTGGGTTCCAACCCGGAGGAAGCGCATCCGGTCGTCGGCATGCAGATCCGACAGGCGGTTCAGAACGGAACCCGCCTGATCGTGGTCGATCCGCGGGACATCGGCGTGACACAGTACGCGGATATCCATCTGAAGCTGAAACCCGGGACGAATATCGCGTTCGCGAACGGGATGATGCATGTCATGATCAAAGAGAAACTGATCGACAGAAAATATATAGAGGAGCGCTCCGAGGGTTTTGAGGAATTAAAGGAAATCGTAAAAGAATATACGCCGGAGCGGGTCGGCGAGATCTGCCACATCGATCCGGATCAGCTGATCGAAGCGGCCAGAATGTACGCGACGGCCGAAAAGGCGCCGATCATCTATTGCCTCGGCGTGACGGAGCATACGACGGGCACGGAGGGCGTCATGTCCATGTCCAATATGGCGATGCTCTGCGGGAAACTCGGAAAATCCGGTTGCGGCGTCAATCCGCTCCGCGGGCAGAACAATGTGCAGGGCGCCTGCGATATGGGCGCCATGCCGACCGATTTTCCGGGGTATCAGAAGGTGACCAACCCGGATGTGGTTTCGAAGTTTGAAAAAGCCTGGGGCGTTACGCTGAGCGCAAAGCCCGGCGTCCACGCGACGGATGTATTTCCCGCCGCCATCCGGAAGGAGATCCGCGGACTGTATATCTACGGCGAGGACCCGGTCGTGACGGACGCCGACACGACGCATATCATAAAGGCGCTGGAAAGCCTCGACTTTTTTGTGCTCCAGGAGCTGTTTATGACGGAGACTGCGAAATACGCGGACGTGATCCTTCCCGGCATGAGCTACGCGGAAAAAGAGGGCACGTTCTCGAATACCGAACGCCGCGTGCAACGCGTGCGGAAAGCGGTGGATCTTAAGACGAATCCAAAGTTCGATATCCGGCTGGATACGGATATTATTATTGATCTTATGAATCGGATGGGTTATCCGCAGAAACAGGTTACCTCCGCAGAGATCATGGATGAAATCTCGTCCCTTACACCGAGCTTCGGCGGAATCAGTCATGCGCGTCTGGACGCAGTGAACGGACAGGGACTGCAATGGCCCTGTCTGAATAAAGACCATCCGGGCACACCGATCATGCATGTCGGGAAATTTACCCGCGGGAGAGGATGGCTGTATCCGACACGGTATACGCCGTCGGCCGAGCTGCCGGATGAGGAATATCCGCTGTTTCTGATGACGGGACGTATCCTGTATCACTACACGACGCGCGCCATGACGGGGCGTACGCCGGGACTGATGGAGATCGAGGGACGATCCTATATCGAGATGAATGAGACGGACGCGGCGAGACTGGGTATACGGGATGGTGAACCGGTTCGAGCCAGTTCCCGTCGGGCATCGATCATCACGACGGCCAGAGTCGGGACAAAGGTGTCCGAGGGAGAGACCTGGATGCCGTTCCATTTCCCGGACGGAAACGCGAACTGGCTGACGCACGCCGCACTGGATCCGTTCTGCCGGATTCCGGAGTATAAGGTATGCGCGATCCGTATTGAGAAGCTGGCCTGAGGCTGCGGTTTTAACAGGAATCGCCGGCGGACGCGGCCGGAAAGATTGTTAATAAAATCTCAAAGATGTGTAGCATGCACTTTTTTGGAGACAATCCCTGTTTTTTTAAACATACAATTACCTTGAGAACTGTAGTAAATTTAATGATAATAAAAAATAACGGAGGATATGAAAATGAACTTTTTTTCACCGGCTGAAGTAGCCAAAAACTATATCAACACCGGAAAAGCGAAGGTCAATACGCCGATTCCGAAGATGATCATCCTGGCCATCCTGGCGGGCGCGTTCATCGCGTTCGGCGGCGTCGGGGCGACGACCGTGGCGGTCTCGGTGTCCGAGGCTTCCCTCGGTAAATTTTTAGGAGCCTGCGTGTTCCCCGGCGGCCTGACGATGGTGCTGCTCGCGGGCAGCGAGCTGTTTACCGGCAACTGCCTGCTGACCATCCCGCTCCTCGAGAAGGAGATCAAATTCGGCGGGATGCTGAAAAACTGGGTATTCGTCTACATCGGCAATATGATCGGAGGCATCCTCGTCGGAGGAGCGATCATCTACTGCCATCAGGCGTCCCTGTTCAGCAACGCGATGGCGGTATCCGTGATCTCGACCGCCGTGACGAAATGCTCCATGCCGTTTATGGACGCGTTTATCAAAGGCATCCTGTGCAACTTCCTGGTCTGTATCGCGGTCTGGATTTCCTTCGCGGCGAAGGATGTGGCCGGCAAGATCATCGGGCTTTTCTTCCCGATCATGATGTTCGTGCTCTGCGGATTCGAGCACAGCGTGGCGAACATGTATTACATAAGCGCGGGCCTCTTCGCGAAGCTGGTTCCCGCCTACGCACAGGCGGCGGCGGACGCCGGGATCGATACGAGCGCGCTGACGATCGGCAATTTCTTCGGGAAGAACCTGCTCCCGGTATCGCTCGGCAATATCGTGGGCGGCGCTATCTGCGTGGGATGCGCGTACTGGTTCCTCTATCTCAGGAAAAAGAAAGAGCAGTAAAGCAGGATCTGCGGCTGCGGTGAGGGCAGCAGAAGACAGCCCTCGAAAAGGATGCGGTTTATAAAAGGAAATAACAGTCGGCGCACAGGCGAAAATGGGGCTTTATGCGGAGGCTGGATTTTTAGAAATCTATGAAGGAGGTAACATTTTGGAAAAGAAAAAAACAGTTCCGTTCAACGGGACGCCGGAGCAGGAGGCCGAGCTCCTGAAAGCCATCGATGAGATGAAGGGACAGAAGGGATTCCTGATGCCCGTCATGCAGAAGGCGCAGGACATCTACGGATACCTTCCCTACGAGGTGCAGGAGATCATCTCGGAGAAAACGAATGTGCCGATGTCGAAGATCTACGGCGTGGCGACATTCTACTCGCAGTTTACCCTTTTCCCGAAAGGACAGCACAAGATCTCCGTCTGCCTCGGCACGGCCTGTTATGTCAAGGGCTCGGGCCAGGTGTAT
>JAJQDV010000024.1 GCA_021202015.1 Clostridiales bacterium
CACGTCCGGTTCTTGGAGGGGCTGGCTTTGCAAAGAGCCAGTCTACTTAACCCATAATTTTAAGAATCTTGAAAAAGAATGCGCTTTGGCGCATTCTCGCGCCGAGCGCGGTCGCTTTTAGCGACATTCTTCCTATCGCGCGAGTGCGCATCCACAGCGGAGCGTTTTTTTATCATATAGGAAGTTCGGAAAACTTTCTATATGATAAGAAAGGCCGCTCCCGGTAGACGGCGCGGCCTGAAGATATCCTGTCAAATGTAAATGCTGAAGAAAAAGGTTATTGGTTTTACCTCCCGCAATTTTTCGCCTGAAGAGATTTCCGGATATCCCGCACCAGCGCAAAAACAATCAGCACGCCCGCACAGATCATAGTCACCACCCCCAGATTCTGGTTAATGAACTCATCGCTCCAATCCGCAAGATTGATCTCGAGTATCTGAAACCGGATGCCGTACAGAGATGATTCCACGGCACTGTTCCCCAACAGGATCATGATCCCGCTGACTTCTGCCGTGATAAAGCTGCACAAAAGCGTGCTAAGTCTTGTATAGCGGAAGAGCGCGAACAGCCCCCACGCAATTGCCGTGCAGAAAAGGCCAAACAGCAGGATTTCCTTTAAATTGCTGTTGTTCAGATTGTCGGCAAACAGGTTTCCGAAAATGACCAGCAGGTAAATCAACACCGTATCCACCGCCATGCAGATCAGTCCTTTGTGGTGCAGAGCCGGATGCTCCAGAGTGGAGGTCTGTAAAAGCAGCGGCAAAAATACGCCGAGCAGTCCGAGACTGACGCCGAAGATTGCCATAAGATACCAGTGTCCATACTCCGCTTCGATGTGGCTCAGGCGGCACACGGTCAGCAGTAGGAGCAGTGAGCCGTAGGCACACCAGAAAATCCAGTGAAGCCGTTTCCGTTTCACCAGCACCGGCACATTCAAAAGAGAAAAGACAATCAGCAGAGCGCACAGCCTGATAACAAATCCGGGCAGTCCGCTTCCCGACGCCAGACACACGATAATCGTCGGGATCTGGGCGGCAGCGTAGCACAGATAGGTTATCCATGAGTAGGTTCGGATAATCCGAAGGTATCCGCGGGACTGTTCCTCCACTTCCCGTTGGTGCATGTCGTCGCTGGCGGTCAGAAGCTCGTGCTCCGAGACGCCCAGCGCGTCGCAGAGGCTGGTGACCAGCGTGATATCGGGGTAGGAGAGACCGCGCTCCCATTTACTCACCGCCGACTCCGAGACAAAGAGCTTGTCGGCCAGTGCCTTCTGTGAGAGGCCGGTCGCCTTTCGTTTCTGTAAAATGTATTTTCCGAATGTCTCTTTTTGTTCCATAATCGGACTCCCTTCCTTTTGCGGATGATCCTTCCGCCATCCGTTTTTTTTGCCCTGCAGGAGCTGAGTCCTTTATATCATATTTGGGAAAAAGGTCAATGTTTTTCCGTGAAATCGGCACTGGAGCGTTGGTCGAGTTAAGGAAATATGCGGGTTTGCGACAACATGTTTTCACTTTTCCCGGCATCCTGACCGCGCTGTAAAAACCTTACTGTTAAAAAATCCGATGCTTCACTGAATTTACCGGGAGCTGACCCCATAGTCTTTCAGTGCTGTCAGAAACCGTTCTCCGTATTTCTCATATTTTACCTCTCCGACACCGGACACCCTCAGCATCCCGTTCTTTGATTTCGGTTTCAGCAGACACATCTGCACCAGCGTTTTATCTGAAAAAATAATATACGGCGGCACTTTCTCCTCCCGCGCGATTTCCAGTCTGAGTGTGCGGAGATGTTCAAACAATTCTCTGTCCATATCTTCCTGCAGATGATCAGCAGGCCTGTCGCCCTTTTTCCCTGATCTTTCAGATGGTTCTGTTTTTCCGGGCGCAGTCTTCGGCAGTTCTTCCGCCATTTTCATCACAACCTGCCTGCCCTGCAGGATTTCATCAGAGTGAGGTGTAAGACGCACCACGGGATAACGGTCATCCGTGATTTTCAGATCACCCTGTGCCGCCAGATGATTCATCATCTGGCGCAGCTTCGGCAGCGGGACGTCGCTGCAGCTTCCGTAATACGGATTCTGATCCAGACCGGCTTTTAAGATCTTGCTGCTCCTGCTGCCATGCACCGCGTCTGTAATGGTCACCAGCCCATAGTTCCAGCTGCATGCTTTTACAAAACCAATCAGGTTCCGGGCTGTCTCACTCACGTCCTCCTCACGGAATTTTGTCAGGCAGTTTGAACAGTTGCCGCAATACCCGGAACCATATTCCCCGAAATAACGCAGGATATAATCCCGCAGACAGTCATTTGTAAAGCAATACCATGTCATTTTTTTCAGGCGATCCCGTTCTCTCTCCTGAATGACCTTTGCAGTCTCCTCATCCGCGTCCTCCGGTGCTTCCATTTTATCTATAAAAAAGTTGTTCGTCACCACGTCCTGTCCGGCATAGAGCAGCACGCAGTCCGAGGGCAGCCCGTCTCTTCCGGCACGGCCCGCCTCCTGATAATAGCTCTCGATGTTCTTCGGCATGTTATAATGAATGACATAGCGCACATTGGATTTGTCAATTCCCATGCCGAAGGCATTTGTCGCCACCATGATCTGTTTCCGATCGTATAGAAAATCATCCTGATTATGATGGCGTTCTTCGTCACTCAGTCCCGCGTGATAACGGGTGGCCAGGTAGCCTGCTTTGACAAGACGCTCACAGACCTCCTCCACCAGCTTTCGGGTAAGACAGTAGATAATCCCGCACTCCTGTTCATGATCCCGGATCACTTCCAGCGCTGCCAGCCATTTGTTATCCGGCTGACGAACCGTAAATCGCAGATTCTTCCGGTCAAATCCTGTGACGAGCGTGATCGGATTCTGCAGATTTAATAAAGCCAGAATGTCCTCGCGCACCTCGCGGGTGGCTGTCGCGGTAAACGCGGCGATTACCGGCCGTTTTTTCAGAATATGTACAAAATCAGAGATTTTCAGATAGCTTGGGCGGAAATCCTGCCCCCACTGGGAAATACAGTGGGCTTCATCTACACTGAGCAATGAGATATCCATATCCTGAATCGCATCGAGGAAGGACTCTGTCAGCAGCCGTTCCGGCGCCACATAGACGATTTTATATTTATTCTGTCTCATATATTTGAGTGCGGTACGGTATTGTCCCGGCGTAAGCGAGCTGTTTAAATAGGCGGCGCGAACACCCGCCTGATTTAAGCTGAATACCTGATCCTGCATCAGGGAAATCAGAGGAGAAACCACCAGCGTCATTCCCGGCAGAATCAAAGCGGGGATCTGATAGCAGAGAGACTTTCCCGCTCCCGTAGGCATGATGCCGAGAACATCCCGACCGTTTAAAATTCCGTCCACAAGTGTCTCCTGACCTTCCCGGAAAGAATCATAACCAAAATATTTTTTTAATAACTGCTTTGCCTGATACAATACGGCGCCTCTCTTTCACCGGACATTCTGTCCCGCATGTTGTATATGATACTGTTTTAAAACAAATCGTTTCTGAATCTGTCGATTTTTTCCCGATGCTTTTCAATATCCGGGATATAGACGGATACCTCGCCGCACCGGGGACACACGGCAACAGTCGGATTCCCCAGCGAACTCCGCATGGGTTTTCGTCTGTTGATGCTGACAGAAGTCTGGCTTGCATCCGCACTGTCCAGCAGGCAACCGCCGTCTATCATCTGTGCGCCGCACCGTAAACATTCCCGCATGAGTTGTTTCCTCCTTAAACTCTGTGCAGTTTCTCATTCAGCATCCCGCGAAGCTTCTCATAGCGCAGACGCTTTTCTTCCTTCGCGAAATGTACCTCGCGGAACTGCTCCGGATTATTCTCATAGACCAGCGACTCCGCCTCTTCTCCAAACTGCTCGCTGGTCAGATCAAAGCAGCGGCCGTTCACCGCATTGTAGCAATGATAATTCCCGCCAGGACGTAAAATGCCGTATACCTTTCCGCCGAAAATATCCTGCGCCAGAAATGCCGTGACGGAACACTGTCCCAGCGTCCGGTTCTCCGGCGTCCATTCCGCCCGCATCCTCGGCGCACAGGTATCCGCGCACCATAAGTCAGACAAAATATCATATAACTCCAGAGGAGAATGTACGTCGGCATATGCCGGATCTGACGGCGATACATCGGCTGTTTCCCAACCGTAAAAATGATAACTCATTCGGTAGCTCTCCTTACTTTTTAATCCTGTGAAATCGCGTTTTGTCTTTTATGTTACCACATTGCAGATGCAAAGTCATCATAAAACTGATATGAGTATAAATGTGTAATGTGTTTTTTAAAAAATCCTGATACAGGGTGTTAAATCGGGTGCATTTGTGGTAAAATCGAGCAGAATGCAGAAGTATTTCAGAGAAAGACAGAAATCCGCGCGGTTTTTCGGCGCGCAGTACAAGATCCGGAGGATACCAATGGACAAGAATTTAGAAGAGATTGAGGAGAAGGCTTCCATACTGATCGGCGCTCTGCCTTACATCCGTGATTTTGCGGGCAGGACGATCGTAATCGAGTACGGATGTGCGGAGTGGCTGAGCGGGATGCAGGAGCAGAGCCTGATGAAGGATATCGTTCTGCTGAAAAGCGTGGGAATGCGGCCGGTGGTGGTGCATCACACCCGCATGGGGATGGACAAGTTCCGGGAGAACAAGCGAATCGCGAAGCTGCTGGAGCTGTGCGGACGCAAGGCCATCGGCATATGCGGGATCGATCTGGAGACGATTGGGATCACGCTCGATCATGATTATATCCCGGTCATTGTCCCGAACGATATCGATAATGAAGCGGAATCGATCGATCCGCTCGAGACCGCGTGTGAAGTTGCGGTGAAGACCGGCGCGGAGAAGCTGATCTGTCTCTGCCGGTTTCCGGGTGTGTTTACGGACGAGAGCCGGACAGATGTTTTTCCTCTTGTGACGATTGAGGAGATGGAAACGCTGAAGGCGGACCGCGGTTTCCCGGAAGAATTTGTGCATGTGATCAATCCCTGTATCCGCGCTGTGGAGCAGGGAGTCGGGCGTTCTCATATTCTGGACGGACGTATCGAACATGTACTTCCCATTGAGCTTTTCAGCGTGGACGGCGCCGGTACGGCGATCATACAAAACCGGGATCATCTGTATGCGCATGAGCGAAGCAGATGAGCGGCGTTTTTTGCTGCGACAGACGCGCGGCAGCGCAGGAATCCCGCAAAACGGAATTCTGTTTCACGAATGTAAAGTGAAGGCTGCGAACAGGAAAGCTGTGAATCGTAAATTTGAAAGGAGCGACGGCATGAATAAGAAGAGTCGGACGGAGGCAGATCATCTGTTTGACGCGATCCTGTGCCTGAAGGACAGGGAAGAGTGCGGTGCATTTTTCGGAGATGTCTGCACGGTAAATGAAATCCTTTCCATGTCCCAGCGCTATGAGGTGGCGCGCATGCTCCGGGCGGGCCGCACTTATCTGGAGATCGCGGAGCAGACGGGAGCCTCCACGGCGACGATCAGCCGGGTCAACCGATCGCTGAATGACGGAAACGGCGGCTATGATCTGGTATTTGAGCGCCGTCAGAAAGATGGAGATTGACGAAAAAATTGCTTTATCCCGTGCAATCTGCTGTGAAGGTATCCTTTACAGACAGCTTGTAACGGCGGGATCGTGAGGCAGAGAGGTATAAGATCAACATTGAAACGTTGTTCTCAACAGACAGTTTGAGACTGCGGGAGCGTGAAGCACGGATAAATGAGAAAGGAAAAATTTGTATGACACTTCTGATTCAGAACGCAGTTGTTGTAAACCCCGGCGATCAGACGATCCGCCCGGCGGATTTGTATGTGAAGGACGGTGTGATCGAGGAGATCGGCGCTTCCCTCGTCCGGAACGCCGACCGTGTGATCGACGCGGCGGGCGCTTACTGTATGCCGGGATTTATCGATATGCACGTCCATCTTCGGGATCCGGGTCTGACGTATAAGGAGGATATTGCCACGGGGGGCGCCGCGGCGCTGCACGGCGGTTTTACGACGATCGTGGCCATGCCGAATACGAAGCCGGCAGCGGATTGCCCGGAGGTGATCGAATATGTGCGGCGGAAGGCCGCGGAGGTGACGAGGGTACATGTGCTGCAGGTCGGTTCCGTGACGAAGGGAATGGCCGGGGAGGAGCTTTCCGATATCCGGGGCATGGCAAAGGCCGGCTGCATCTGCCTGAGCGAGGACGGCAAGTCGGTGATGAACTCCGATCTTTACCGGGACGCCATGCGGATCGCGGCGGAGGAGAATATGACGGTCCTGGCCCACTGCGAGGACATCAATCTGGTGCACGGCGGCGTGTTGAACGCGGATGCGAAGTCGGCGGAACTTGGGATGCCGGGGATCACGAACGCGGTGGAGGATATCATCGCGGCGCGGGATATCCTGCTCGCAAAGGAGACCGGCGTACGGTTGCATCTCTGCCACTGTTCTACGAAGGACAGCGTGGAGATGGTCCGGCTGGCGAAGGAGGCCGGAGTCCGTGTGACGGCGGAGGTCTGCCCGCATCATTTTTCCATGTCGTCCGACGAGATCAGCGGCGACGACGCGAATTACAAAATGAACCCGCCCCTGCGCACCCGGGAGGACATGGAGGCGCTGCAAAGAGGCCTTGCGGAGGATATCATGGATGTGATCGCCACGGATCATGCGCCGCATTCCGCGGATGAGAAGGCGCGCGGCATGCGGAAATCACCCTTCGGCATTGTCGGACTGGAGACGGCGGCGGCGCTTACCTGTACGAATCTGGTAAAACCGGGACTTCTGACCGTGATGCAGATGGCGGAGAAGATGAGCTATCATCCGGCCCGGATCCTCGGGCTGAAGAAGGGTGTGGTTGAGGAAGGTGCGCCCGCGGATCTGACGATCTTTGACGCGGACCGCGAATGGGTCGTCGATCCGGAACAGTTTCTGTCAAAAGGACGGAATACGCCTTTCGCGGGAAGGAGACTGACCGGGAAGGTGACGGCGACCATTGTCGGCGGCGAGATCGCCTATGCAGAGGGAAAATAAGCGGCAGATGTTTTCGTGCCCGTGAGGCGGAGCGCTGTAACCGAAAATGAACAGAGTGAGAGAAAACTTTGATTGTATACAGCGGAGACAGAACCGGAAGAAAGAAAAAGGAGGAATCTCATGATCGATAAACTGATTGACAGAATAAAGAAAACAAAAGCGCCGGTCGTGGTCGGCCTGGATCCGATGCTTTCCTATGTGCCGGAGCATATTCAGAAAGCGTCCTTCGCGGAGTACGGAGAGACGCTGGCGGGAGCGGCGGACGCGATCTGGACGTTTAATAAGGCGATCATCGACGCGACGTATGACCTGGTCCCGGCGGTAAAACCGCAGGCGGCGATGTATGAGCAGTTCGGCGCAGAGGGTATGAGGGCCTTTCAGAGGACGGTGGAATACTGTCATGAAAAGGATCTGATCGTGATCGGGGATGTGAAGAGAGGGGATATCGGCTCCACATCCGCGGCCTATGCGGCCGGACATCTGGGGAAGGTTTCGGTGGGCAGCCGGACATGCACGGCTTTTGACGAGGATTTTATCACCGTCAATCCCTATCTCGGCACAGACGGGATCAAACCCTTTGTCGATGTCTGCAGAGAAGAGAAAAAAGGATTGTTTATACTGGTAAAGACTTCGAATCCCTCCAGCGGAGAGTTTCAGGACAGGCTGATCGACGGAAAGCCCCTGTATGAGCATGTAGCGGAGAAGGTCGCCGCCTGGGGAGCGGACTGTATGGGGAATTCCTACAGCTCGGTCGGGGCCGTGGTCGGCGCCACTTATCCGGAGATCGGAAAGGTTCTGCGAAAGGTCATGCCAAAGAGTTTTATCCTGGTGCCGGGCTACGGCGCCCAGGGCGGAAAGGGAAAGGATCTCGTCCATTATTTTAATGAGGACGGTCTGGGAGCCATCATAAACTCTTCCCGCGGCATCATTGCGGCCTGGAAGCAGGAGGCCTACGCCGGGTTCGGCGCGGAACATTTCGCTGAGGCTTCCCGTCAGGCGGTGATTGATATGATCGACGACATCGGCGGTGCGTTGCGGGGTTAGGCGTCCGTACAGAAAACGGAGGTTTATGAGATGGACACTGCGACAGGAAATTATCCTGCGGGGCCAGGCACCCGTACGAAAAACCAGGGGCGCATGTGCCGGGAAGATCAGATATACACGTGCAGGGGACTTTCCTGCCCGATAAGGAGGAAACATGTCAGATAAATTTACGGAACAGACTGTGATTCTGGTGCAGGAGGAGATCGCGCCCGATATTTACAGCCTGTGGATTCAGACGGAACAGATTGCCGCCCGCGTGAGGGCAGGGCAGTTTCTCTCGTTATACTGCGACGATGAGAGTCGGATGCTCCCGCGCCCCATCAGTATCTGTGAGATCGATCCGGAACGTCAGGCGCTTCGCCTGGTGTACCGCATCGCCGGCCGCGGAACCGCGGAGTTCTCCGAAAAACGCGCGGGGGACAGTCTGCGGGTGACGGGTCCGCTGGGAAACGGCTTTCCGCTGAAGGATAAAACGGCGTTCCTGATCGGCGGCGGTATCGGCATTCCGCCGCTTCTGGAGCTGGCGAAGCAGCTGAACTGTGAAAAACAGACCATTCTCGGATATCGCGACAGCCATACGTTCCTGCTGGATGAGTTCCGGGCGCAGGGAGAGGTATTCCTCGCGTCGGAGGACGGCAGTATCGGTACGAAGGGGAATGTCATCGACGCGATCCGGGCGAACAGACTTACGGCGGATATTATTTATGCCTGCGGTCCCGCGCCGATGCTTCGCGCGCTGAAAGCGTACGCTGGGGAGCATGGAATGGAGTGTCTCATCTCCATGGAGGAGCGGATGGCCTGCGGGATCGGTGCCTGTCTGGCCTGTGTATGCGCCTCGGCGCAGGTCGACGGCCATACGAATGTGAAAAATAAACGCATCTGCAAAGAAGGCCCGGTTTTTGACGCGCGGGAGGTGGAACTGTGATGATGCGGAACGGTTATGATGAAAAAGAAAAATCGGGATCTTTTTGAAAGGAGGTGGTATCTTGATCAATACGAAAGTGAAAATCGCCGGTGTGGAGTTCAAAAATCCGGTCATGGTCGCCTCCGGCACGTTCGGTTCCGGAGAAGAGTTTTCGGAATTTGCGGATTTAAATCGTCTCGGCGCGGTCGTAACAAAGGGTGTGGCGAATGTTCCCTGGCCGGGGAATCCGACGCCGCGCATTGCCGAGGTGAGAAGCGGCATGCTCAATGCCATCGGCCTGCAGAATCCGGGAATCGACCTGTTTACGGCGCGGGATATCCCGTTTCTGAAACAGTATGATACAAAGATCATCGTCAATGTCTGCGGGAAGTCCGAGGAGGACTACTGCGAGGTGGTGGAGCGGCTGGCCAATCAGCCCGTCGACATGCTGGAGATCAATATCTCCTGCCCGAATGTGAAGGAAGGCGGGATTGCGTTCGGCCAGGACCCGAAGGCCGTGGAGGCGATTACAAAGGTATGCAAAAAGGCGGCGAAGCAGCCGATCATCATGAAGCTCAGCCCGAATGTGACGGATATCACCGTGATGGCGAAGGCGGCTGAGGCGGGCGGCGCGGACGCGCTCTCCCTGATCAATACGCTGACGGGCATGAAAATCGATATAAATCGCCGTACGTTCGCGATCGCGAACAAAACCGGAGGCCTGTCCGGCCCCGCCATCCACCCGGTTGCGGTGCGCATGGTCTGGCAGACGGCGAACGCGGTCAATATCCCGATCATCGGCATGGGAGGGATCTGCAGTGCGGAGGACGCTGTCGAGATGATCCTCGCCGGCGCGACAGCCGTCAGCGTGGGAACCGCGAACTTCTCGAATCCCGCGGTCACCATGGAGATTGTCGACGGGATCGAGCGCTATCTGGAGGATTCGGGGATCCGGGATGTGAGGGAACTGATCGGAGCGGTTCGATAGAAACCGCGTAACTGTGAAGGTGCTGAACAGTTACGAAACCGCAGAGAAATGTACGGTCATGAGTTTATTGCGCAGCATAAATTCTGAATCTTACACGGCAGCTGCGGCGCCGATCGCGGATCTTATGACAGCCATTGTTACCGTCATCATGATCAGCGCCGAGTTCCGTGAACTGAAAAAGAGGGAGCGGGAGCCGTCGATTGACTCTCAGCCCGGGCGGTTATGACGGACTGTGACCATGCAGGTGTGAAAGTTTGATAAAAAATACAGGTATGTTTTGACTTTACGGACGTTTTGAGCGATAATAAAAATAAGTGCAGGTGCTCAGGTATTGAGCTGCTGCAAAATAAATAGAAAAAGGAGAAGCGTATGTTAGTAAATGTAAGAGGAAAAGGGAATCAGGTGGGGGTTACGGATGCGATTCAGACGTCGGTGGAAAAGGCCGCACATAAGATGGAAAAGTACGTTTCAGAAAACGCGGAGCTGACCGCCGTGATCAGCGTGGACGGGATACGGCATACGGCGGAGCTGACATTGAAGGACAAGGGGATATTTACCCGTGTGGAGGAGACCGGCACGGATATGTATCAGGTGATACATGACGCCGGGGAGATCCTCGAGCGCAAGATTCGTCAGTATAAGGAAAAGCTGACGGCGAAGAGAGCGGGACGTCCGACGACGAGAGCGGTCGCACCGCGTGTTGGTGAGGTTCTTGCCGGGAGTGAGGCCGGGGAGGATCATGAGCCGGACACGGAGATCCGGAGAGTGAAAAAGTTCGGCATCAAGCCGATGTTCCCGGAGGACGCCGTGCTGGAGCTGGAGCTGGTGGGACATGACTTTTTCGTGTTTATGAACGCGGAGGAGCAGTGCAGGGTGAATGTGATCTATAAGAGGAAGAACGGCGGGTATGGTCTGATCCAGCCCACTTACGAATAAGAGTTCGGCAGGTTGCTTTTTTTCACAGGATGGACTTTACCGTGAAGGAAACATGAAGGGCTTTCCGGATATGTCCGGAAGGCTCTTTATATGCGCAGGGGCGCGAGAGGAAATTATGCAGCAGAGCTGCACGCGCCCCGCGCGGCGAGCATGAGGAAAAACCGCCTCCTGCTCGATTGCAGGGCTGCGAAAGGAAATTATGGAAAAGAAATCAGAAGAAGATGATTCTGCCTATATCATGTATGAGCTGCACCGCAGGGATGTGCGGAGGCAGATGGTGCCGCCCATCATTTTTTTTGCGGCGATCGCGGTCATTATCCTGATTTCTGTGGGAAAACACAGACAGCAGGTGAATGCCGGTGTGGCGGATATCACAGCAGACGCCATGCTGGTGGACTATATGACGGTTTCCCTCGGGCAGACGATCTATGAGAATACAGATGAACTGGACGACAGTTACGGCGACTATTTTTATCTGGGCGCCGATTACCTTGAGGTACGGACTGATGTGACGCTGGAGGCCTTCGGTCATCTGGGTATCGTTGTGTTTGACGGGGAAGATTATGTAGAGAATTATTGCTGGACCTGCAGTGACGACGAGGTTACACAGGCGGATGTGGATGCCATGGCCGAGGAGCTTACGACGGCTTACGGAGATTATACGGAGGATGAGACCGGGACTTTTTTCTGGTACGCGGATGAGGACGGCATCCTTGGCGACAATGACGGCGCGGCCTGGGTTTCCTGCGGCCTGAATGAGGACGGGATTCTGGTCATTCAGGGGGAGGCTCTGCCGCAGTAGATGCGCCCGAATGAACAGATGCGCCCGTGTGAACAGATGCCGGGCGGATCCATTATGGAAAATCCGAAAAGAATCAGAATCAGGGGATTGGAAAATTGATATATCAGAATGTTTTAGAAGCGATTGGTCACACGCCTATTGTGCGGCTGAATCGCATGAATAAGCCCGGAAACGCGCAGATTCTTGTAAAATTTGAGGGTCTCAATGTCGGCGGTTCCATCAAAACGCGCACCGCCTGCAATATGATCGCACAGGCGGAGAGAGAGGGGAAGATCGGACCGGATACCGTGATCGTGGAGCCGACCAGCGGCAATCAGGGGATCGGTCTTGCCCTGGTCGGCGCAGTAAAAGGCTATCGGACGATTATTATTATGCCGGATTCCGTCAGTGAGGAGAGGAGAAAGCTGGTGCGCCATTACGGCGCGGAGGTGATCCTGATTCACGATGCGGGCGATATCGGAGCCTGTATCGAGGAATGCCTTCAGACGGCGCTTCGGATGGAGGCGGAGGATGAACGGGTATTTGTGCCGCAGCAGTTCGCAAATGAAAATAATACAAACGCCCATCGTCATCATACGGCGCTGGAGATCATGGAGCAGGTGGCGGGACCGATCCACGGTTTCTGTTCCGGGATCGGAACCGGCGGAACGATCACCGGGATCGGGGAGGTTTTAAAGGCCCAGTATCCGGACATTCGGATCTGGGCGGTAGAACCGGAGAACGCGGCAATCCTGGCGGGCGGTAATATCGGCACGCATCTGCAGATGGGAATCGGAGACGGAGTCATTCCGGATATCTTAAATCAGGAGATTTATGACGAGATTTACATTGTCTCGGATGAGGAGGCGCTGCAAACCGCAAAGGATCTGGCAAAGAAAGAAGGAATCATGTGCGGCATATCCAGCGGAACGAATGTGGCCGCGGCTTTAAAGCTCGCGGAACGGCTGGGGAAGGGGAAGACGGTGGTCACGGTGCTGCCGGATACGGCGGAGCGGTATTTTTCTACGCCGCTTTTCAATGACTGAAACGGAATCCGGCTGAAAATGGTACTGTGTACCTGTTAATTATAATTTTATTATACGAGGAGGACCTGGCATGATTTACAGAAAGTTTCAGGATATGGAGCTGTCGGCACTTGGCATGGGCACGATGCGCCTGCCGGTGATCGACGGGAAAGAAGGACAGATCGATGAACCTGCCGTGCAGGAAATGGTCGATTACGCGATGGCGCATGGGATCAATTACTACGATACGGCCTGGGGATATCATGAGGAGCAGTCGGAATTTGTAACAGGCAGGGCTTTGAAAAAATATCCCAGAGATCAGTTTTACCTGGCGACGAAATTTCCGGGCTACGACCTTGCGAATATGACGAAGGCGGAGGAGATCTTTGAGAAGCAGCTGGAAAAGTGTCAGGTGGAGTATTTTGATTTTTATCTTTTTCATAATGTCTGTTCCACAAATATCGATGCTTATCTGGATGATGAAAAGTATGGCATTTATACATATCTGATCGAGCAGAAGAGAAACGGCAGGATCCGTCATCTCGGTTTTTCCGTGCACGGGGACTATGAGATCACCAGACGTTTCCTTGAGGCATACGGGCAGGATATGGAGTTCGGCCAGATCCAGTTAAACTGGGTGGACTATGATTTTCAGGACGCAAAGAGCAAGCTTGATCTGTTCCGTGAGTACGGGATTCCGGTCTGGGTGATGGAGCCGCTGCGCGGCGGCAAGCTGGTATCCCTTGCGGATGAATATGTTACAAAATTAAAAGCCCTGCGCCCGGACGAGAGCATTCCGGCCTGGTCTTTCCGATTCCTGCAGGCGATTCCGGAGGTGGTCGTGACGCTCTCCGGCATGTCGAATTTCGAGCAGATGAAGGAAAATATTGAGATTTTTGACACAGAACGGCCGCTCACAAAAGAAGAATGGGACGCGCTGATCGCGATCTCAGAGGAGATGCTTCAGAAAAATATTCTGCCGTGTACGTCCTGCCGCTATTGTACTTCTTACTGCCCGCAGGAGCTGGATATCCCGTCGCTGCTTTCTCTGTACAACGAGCACGCGTTTACGGGAGGCGGATTTATCGCGCCGATGGCGCTGGCCCGTGTGCCTGAGGAGAAACGGCCGGCAGCCTGCGTCGGATGCAGGAGCTGCGAAGCGGTCTGCCCGCAGGGGATTAAAATATCAGAGGCGATGGCCCGGTTCACGGAGCTTCTGAAAGCGGGAAACTGACAGACAGGTCTGCGCACCGGTAATCCGAGCCGGTTGTTTGCGAATCGCTGCACCGGCTGCGCGGATTGTCTTAAAATGTAAATGATACATGGAAAATATCCGCAGCGAAGCAATTTTAGATGGAAATGGGTTTTCCCCATAACCATGTGCCGTTGCAAAAACGATAAGAAAGAAGAAATGTCATGAATGGGATTACAGACGTCAGGGATCTGACAGCAGGGCCGGTGGCGCGGAAGCTGTACCGATTTGCCCTGCCGATCATATGTACGAATCTGCTGCAGGCAGTCTATAATGTCGTGGATATGATCATCGTAGGAAGGGTTCTCGGCTCCGCGGGAATTACGGCGGTGAATGTGGGCGGACAGGTCGTGATGATCGTCTTTGTGATCGTCAGTGCCTGGTCAAATGCGGAGGCAGTGGTCGTGGGACAGCTGACCGGCGCGGGAAAACACACAGAGGTGTCGAAAGCAGTGAATTCAGCGCTGATCTTTTCCGTGCTGATGGCGGCGGCTCTTATGGTGGGAATTATCGGGCTTTCTACGCCTCTGCTGCAGGCGCTGAATGTTCCGGACGAGGCTTTTGACGGTGCGAAAAATTATCTGATCATCTATATGTGCGGCACGTTTTTTGTGTATATTTATAATGTGCTGTACGGACTTTTGCGCGGAATCGGGGAGTCGACCGCGCCGATGATAATTGCCGTTATATCCACGGCGACAAATATCATGCTGGATATTCTGTTTGTCGCGGTGTTGTCTCTGGGGACGGGCGGCGCGGCGCTGGCTACGGTCACGGCGCAGGCGCTCAGTATGTGCCTGATTCTTGGGTTTGTCCTGAAAAAAGTTTCCGTATATCAGTTTGTACTGAAGGAGTTTCGTATCGCGAAGCACTGGCTGTCGGAGACGCTCAAGGTCGGGTTTCCTCAGATGTGTCAGTTTGTGCTGACGAATATCTCGTTTTTGCTCCTGAGCGCCCTGATCAACCGGTACGGAGTGGAGGCGGCCGCCGCGGCCGGAGCGACGAATAAGGTCTATACTTTTGCGGTGCTGCCCGCGCAGGCGATGATGGCGGCGATCGTCACGCTGACGGCGCAGAACCTGCCGGGAAAGGATTACAAACGTATTCTTCGCGGCCTTGGATACGGGATACTGCTTGCAACGGTGATCGCGGTTGCCGTGTGGATTCTCTGCGAGCTTTTCCCTGGTCAGCTGCTCGGCGTTTTTACGACGGAGACCGGGGTGATCGAGATCGGCATACCGTTTATGCGTATATTTATCTGCTGTATCCTGATCGAAAATGTAATGTTCTGCGTCAACGGGTTCCTTACCGGCGCCGGATATACGCACATCACGATGATCGGCGCTCTTGTCGCTGCGTTTGTGGTGCGCTACGCTCTGGCCTGGATCCTGAGCCAGAAAACCGCGATGGGATTTAACGGGATCGCGCTGTCCTATGTGTTCGCGCCCTGCGCGACGCTTGGGATCGGAGGGGTTTTTGCCCTGACGGGGCGGTGGAAGCGCCCGAGGGTGAAGATGTAAAAAACAAGATTTAAATCCCATAAAGAAATGATTGAAATCTGTGAAAAAGTTGTCTATAATGGAGCAGATTGAAATAAAAGAGAATAATTTTTGGAGGGAAAAGAATGTACGGAACAGATGAGATTCGGGTTACAGACCCCGAGGTGGCGGACGCCATCGAGGCCGAGCTGAATCGGCAGAATGACCACATTGAACTGATCGCGTCGGAGAACTGGGTGAGCCCGGCCGTGATGGAGGCGCAGGGCAGCGTGATGACGAACAAGTACGCGGAGGGATATCCGGGCAAGCGCTATTACGGCGGCTGCCAGTGTGTGGATGTCGTTGAGGAGCTTGCCAGGGAGCGTGCGAAGCAGCTGTTTGACGCGGAGTATGTCAATGTGCAGCCGCATTCCGGCGCGCAGGCGAATATGGCGGTGCAGTTTTCCCTGTTAAAGCCGGGCGACACGGTCATGGGCATGAATCTGGATCACGGCGGACATCTGACGCACGGTTCGCCGGTGAATTTTTCCGGCGTTTATTTTAACATCGTCCCCTACGGAGTCGATGACACGGGCTTTATCGATTATGACGAGGTGGAGCGGATTGCGCTGGAGTGTCAGCCGAAGATGATCATCGCGGGCGCGAGTGCCTACGCGAGAACGATTGATTTTCCGCGTTTCCGCGAGATCGCGGACAGGGTAGGCGCTTACCTGATGGTGGACATGGCGCATATCGCCGGCCTTGTGGCGGCAGGGCTTCATCCGAGCCCCATGCATTACGCGGATGTGGTGACGACCACGACGCACAAGACACTGCGCGGACCGAGAGGCGGCATGATCCTGGTCTCGAAGGAGTCCATGGAGAAGAATAATTTTAATTTTAATAAGGCGGTATTCCCGGGCATCCAGGGCGGCCCCCTGATGCACGTGATCGCGGCAAAAGCCGTCTGCTTTAAGGAGGCGCTGAGCGATTCCTTCAAAGAATATCAGCAGGGTGTGGTGGACAACGCGCAGGCGCTCTCAAAGGGTCTGATATCCCGCGGGATCCGCATTGTCTCCGGCGGAACGGACAACCATCTGATGCTGATTGACCTGACACCCTTCGATCTGACGGGGAAAGCCGTGGAGAAGCTTCTGGACGAGGCGCATATCACGGCGAATAAGAATACGATCCCCAATGACCCCAAGTCGCCCTTTGTGACGAGCGGCATTCGTCTCGGCACGCCGTCCGTGACCTCCCGCGGGATGAACACGGAGGATATGGATCAGATCGCGGAGGCGATCTCTCTGGTGATCAAAGAGGGTGAAGCCGGCGTGGAGAGGGCGCGTGCGATCGTGGACGGGCTGGTAGCGAAATACCCGCTGAAATAAAACGAAACACTTTCCCTTGAATCTGAGACGCAATCCGTGTATAATCGGAAAGGAACATTGAATTCCTAAGAGATATAATAAACACACATGTGATGCTGCCGCAGCGCGCCGGCATCTATGAAAGGAAAGGTAGACTGTGCCGGCGATCGGGAATTCTGAAAATACAGGACTCCGTTCGGTGCAGAGAGAGATTATGATTGATATTAGATTAATCAGAGAGAATCCGGACATTGTAAAACAGAATATCCGGAATAAATTTCAGGATCACAAGCTGCCCCTGGTGGACGAGGTGATCGAGCTGGACGCACAGGCGCGCGCCGCACAGAAGGAGGCGGACGATCTTCGCTCCGGCAGAAATAAGATCTCAAAGCAGATCGGTGCCCTGATGGCGCAGGGGAAGCGGGAAGAGGCGATGGCCTTAAAAGAACAGGTGGCGAAGGACGCCGCCCGCCTCGCTGAGCTGGAGGAGCAGGAGAGCACGCTTCAGGAGAAGGTGCGTTCCATCATGATGACGATCCCGAATATCATCGACCCTTCCGTCCCCATCGGAAAGGACGACAGCGAGAACGTGGAGGTAGAGCGGTTCGGCGAGCCGGTCGTTCCGGATTTCGAGATCCCTTATCACACGGAGATCATGGAGCGTTTTCACGGGATCGATCTGGACGCGGCGCGAAAGGTCGCCGGGAACGGATTTTATTATCTGCAGGGAGACATTGCCCGTCTGCATTCTGCGATGACGGCCTATGCGCGTGATTTCATGATCGACCGCGGATTCACCTACTGCATTCCGCCGTTTATGATTCGCAGCAATGTCGTGACCGGTGTGATGAGCTTTGATGAGATGGACGCCATGATGTACAAGATCGAAGGCGAGGATCTCTATCTGATCGGCACTTCCGAACATTCCATGATCGGAAAATTCATCGACGAGATGATCGATGAGGAGGAGCTGCCGAAGACACTGACCAGTTATTCCCCCTGTTTCCGCAAGGAAAAAGGCGCGCACGGGATTGAGGAGCGCGGCGTTTACCGCATCCACCAGTTTGAGAAGCAGGAGATGATCGTCGTCTGTAAGCCGGAGGATTCCATGATGTGGTTTGACCGGCTGTGGCAGAATACCGTGGATCTGTTCCGCAGTCTTGACATACCGGTGCGTACGCTGGAGTGCTGCTCCGGCGATCTTGCCGATCTTAAAGTGAAATCCATCGACGTGGAGGCGTGGTCTCCGCGCCAGAAGAAATATTTCGAAGTGGGCAGCTGTTCCAATCTGGGCGACGCCCAGGCGCGCCGTCTGCGGATCCGTGTGAAGGGAAAGGACGGCAAGTATTTCGCACATACGCTGAACAACACGGTGGTCGCTCCGCCGCGCATGCTCATTGCTTTTCTTGAAAACAACCTGAACGCGGACGGGACGGTCAATATCCCGGCGGCGCTTCAGCCTTATATGGGCGGCAAAATGAAAATAGAGTAATACATCATCGCAATGTATAAACAGAAAAAAAGAGAAAGAAATTCCTCTTTTTTTTTGCAATGAAAGGGGATACTGAATGAAAGCGTTTCTGATTTTAGAGGACGGAACCGTTTTTCAGGGAACCGGTATCGGTTCGGAACGGGAAATCATCAGCGAAATCGTATTTAACACTTCCATGACCGGTTATCTGGAGGTCCTGACGGATCCGTCCTATGCGGGACAGGCGGTCGTCATGACCTATCCGCTGATCGGCAATTACGGCATCACGCCGGATATGGAGTCCGAACGGCCGTGGCCGGATGGATATATCGTGAGGGAATTATCCAGGATGCCGAGCAATTTCCGCTGCGAGGGGACGATTCAGGATTTTCTGAAAAAATATGATATCCCCGGAATCGCGGGTATTGATACCAGGGCGCTGACAAAAATCCTCCGTGAGAAGGGCACCATGAACGGAATGATCACGCGGCGTGAAGATTATAATATCGAGGAGATTCTTCCCCGTCTTCGAAGCTATAAAACGGGAAAAGTTGTGGATAAAGTCACCTGCAGGGAAAAATATGTCCTGCCGGGCAGCGGTTATAAGGTTGCGCTGCTGGATGTGGGCGCGAAGCGAAACATTGCGCGTTCTCTGAATGAAAGGGGCTGCGAGGTTACGGTTTATCCGGCCCGGACGAGTGCCGCGGAGATCCTTGCGGCGAAGCCGGACGGCATCATGCTTTCCAACGGTCCGGGCGACCCGAAGGAGTGCGATACCATCATCGATGAGGTGCGAAAGCTCTATGAGTCGGATGTGCCGATCTTTGCGATCTGTCTGGGGCATCAGCTCATGGCGCTCGCCGCGGGGGCGGATACGCACAAATTAAAATACGGGCATCGCGGCGGCAATCACCCGGTGAAGGATCTGCGGACCGGACGGGTTTACATTTCCTCCCAGAACCACGGCTATGTGGTGGATACGGACCATCTCGACCCGGCGGTGGCGGTTCCCGCCTTTGTGAATGTAAACGACGGCACAAACGAGGGCCTTTCCTATACCGGAAAGAACATCTATACGGTACAGTTTCATCCGGAGGCGTGTCCGGGACCGTTGGATTCCGCATACCTCTTTGATGTGTTTTTGGATATGATGGGAGGGAAACGCCATGCCTAAAAATCCTGAGATCAAAAAAGTAATGGTCATCGGTTCCGGTCCCATCGTGATCGGACAGGCGGCTGAGTTTGACTACGCGGGCACACAGGCCTGCCGCGCCCTGAAGGAAGAGGGCGTGGAGGTGTGTCTCGTGAATTCGAATCCGGCTACCATTATGACAGACAGGCAGATCGCGGATCAGGTTTACATTGAGCCCCTGACCGTGGATGTATTAAAAAAGATCCTGCTGATCGAGCGGCCGGACGCCGTCCTTCCTACCCTGGGCGGACAGGCCGGCTTAAATCTCGGCATGGAACTGGAGGAGTCCGGGTTCTTAAAGGAGAACGGGATACGACTGATCGGCGCCACGGCGGATACGATCTTCCGCGCGGAGGACCGGCAGGCTTTTAAGGATACCATGGAGAAGATCGGCGAGCCCTGCGCTCCGTCCGAGGTGGTTCACTCCATAGAAGAAGGTATAAAATTCACAAATTCCATCGGATATCCGGTGGTGCTCCGGCCGGCATTTACCCTGGGCGGCAGCGGCGGCGGCATCGCGAACAATGAGACGGAACTGATCGAGATTCTGTCTAACGGACTGCGCCTGAGCCGCGTCGGCGAGGTGCTGGTGGAGCGATGCATCGCCGGCTGGAAGGAGATCGAATACGAGGTGATGCGTGACGCCATGGGCAACTGCATTACCGTATGTAATATGGAAAACATCGACCCGGTGGGCGTGCATACCGGCGACTCCATTGTCGTCGCGCCGTCCCAGACGCTGGGCGACAAGGAGTATCAGATGCTCCGCAGCTCCGCGCTGAACATCATCACGGAGCTTGAAATCACGGGCGGATGTAATGTGCAGTACGCCCTGCATCCGGATACCTTTGAGTATTGCGTCATCGAGGTAAACCCGCGCGTGAGCCGCTCCTCCGCGCTGGCTTCCAAGGCGACGGGCTATCCGATCGCGAAGGTGGCGGCGAAGATCGCCATCGGTTATACCCTCGATGAGATCAAAAACGCGGTGACGCAGAAGACCTATGCCAGCTTCGAACCGATGCTGGATTACTGTGTCGTGAAGATTCCGCGCCTGCCTTTTGACAAGTTTATCACGGCGAAACGCACCCTGACCACACAGATGAAGGCGACCGGCGAGGTGATGAGCATCTGCACGAACTTTGAGGGCGCCCTGATGAAGGCCATCCGCTCGCTGGAGCAGCATGTGGACAGCCTTCACACGCAGGAATACCGGCATCTGTCCTACGATCAGCTTGTGGATAAGCTGAAGGTGGTGGACGACCGCCGGATCTGGGTGATCGCGGAGGCCTGCCATCGCGGAATGTCCTACGACCTGATTCACGATTTAACAAAGATCGACAAATGGTTTATCGACAAGATCGCCATCATTGTGGAGATGGAGCGCCGTCTGATCAGCGAGCCGCTGACGCCGGAGCTATTAAAAGAGGCAAAGCGCATCGAGTTTCCGGACAATGTGCTCTCACAGCTCACCGGAAAGAGCGAATATTATATCAAAAATATGCGTTATGAGAACGGCATTACGGCGTCCTTCAAGATGGTGGATACCTGTGCCGCGGAGTTTGCGGCCGCGACGCCCTATTATTACTCCTGTTTTGACGGGGAAAATGAGGCGGACGGCACGACGGACCGGAAGAAGATCCTGGTTCTCGGATCCGGCCCCATCCGGATCGGACAGGGCATCGAGTTTGATTTCTGTTCCGTACACTGTACCTGGGCATTTGCGAAAGCAGGGTATGAGACGATCATCATTAATAATAATCCGGAGACGGTTTCCACGGACTTTGATATCGCGGACAAGCTGTATTTTGAGCCGCTGACGCCGGAGGATGTGGAGAATGTCGTCCGCGTGGAGCATCCGGACGGCGCGGTCGTGCAGTTCGGCGGGCAGACCGCGATCAAGCTCACGGAGCATCTGATGAAGATGGGCGTGCCCATCCTCGGGACGAAGGCGGAGGATGTCGATGCGGCGGAAGACCGGGAGCTTTTTGATCAGATTCTTCAGAAAACGCGGATTCCGCGGGCGGCGGGAGGTACCGTGTTTACCGCGCAGGAGGCGAAGGACGTCGCGAACCGCCTGGGTTATCCGGTGCTGGTGCGTCCCTCCTATGTCCTCGGCGGACAGGGCATGCACATCGCCTTTAACGATGCGGAGATCGTGGAGTTTATCGATAACATCAATCAGATCGCGCAGGATCACCCGATCCTCATTGACAAATACCTTATGGGCAAGGAGATCGAGGTCGACGCGGTCTGCGACGGCACGGATATCCTGATTCCGGGTATCATGGAGCATATCGAGCGGACCGGCGTCCACTCGGGCGACAGCATCTCGGTCTATCCGGCTCCGACCATCTCCGACGAGGTGAAGGAGGTGATCGTAGATTACACGAAACGTCTGGCGCAGGCGCTTCATGTCGTCGGGCTGATCAATATTCAGTTTATCGTGATGGACGGGGAAGTGTACGTCATCGAGGTGAATCCCCGCTCCTCCCGGACCGTACCCTATATCAGCAAGGTGACGGGGATCCCGATCGTCGATCTGGCGACCCGCGTCATCCTCGGGGAGAGCCTGCGGGAGATGGGATATACGACGGATATCGCGCCGGAGGCGGATTATGTCGCGATCAAGATGCCGGTGTTCTCCTTTGAGAAGCTGCGCGGCGCGGAGATCAGCCTCGGTCCGGAGATGAAGTCGACCGGCGAATGCCTCGGCATTGCTAAGAGCTTCAATGAGGCGCTCTATAAGGCCTTCCTCGGAGCCGGCATTCAACTGCCGAAGTATAAACAGATGATCATTACTGTAAACGACAAGGACAAACCGGAGGCTGTGGGCGTTGCAAGACGCTTTGAGGCACTGGGTTACCGCATCTACGCGACCCGCAGCACGGCGAAATATCTGCAGGAGCACGGGGTACACGCGCTCCGCGTCAATAAGCTGTCGCAGGAGTCCCCGAATGTCCTCGACCTGATCCTCGGACATAAGATCGATCTTGTGATCGATACGCCGACGCAGGGGCGCGACAAGTCCCGGGACGGCTTCCTCATCCGCAGAAACGCGATCGAGACCGGCGTGCACTGCCTGACCTCCATGGATACGGCGAACGCGCTGGCGCTCTCGCTGGAGACGGCGCGTGATGAGATGGAAATGATCGATATCGCGACCGTGAAAAATATGTAGGCTTTAACCGGGTGGGGGAGACCCCGCCCGGTTTTATAGAATCGATTTTGGAATACCAAACATATACAAATGATATCTTCTAAGAATCCAATCGGCATCTTTCTGTGAACCTGCGGATACGTCTGGTCATTCCGCACGTACACCATTCTTAATACAATTCGAATACGATTATGAATTTCACGCAACAATAAAAATCTTTTCTGAATAAATCCAGCCGGAAAAATGTGATATTGTATAAATGTAATAAAAATGTTCGGGCCGAAACAGTAAAACAATGCAGAAAGCACAAGGAGGTGCGTTTTTATGAAGTTTGAAATGGGTAAAATGATACATTTTGATACATATTTAAAGCCGGATCCTACCTATTATTTCGGATGCGGGATTATGCCGGAGCTCGGAAAGCTTTTAAGCGGCTATGATCATGATAAAGTATTTCTGGTGACAACGGAGCAGCTGAAAACGCTCTACGGGGATGATGTGACCGGTTCGCTGGATGCGGCGGGAATCAATTACGAGGTTCTGACAATCCCGGATACAGAGCATGACAAGTCGTTCCTGACACTGGAAGCCCTGTGTGAGACCCTGGTTGCAAAGAACGTGACAAAGGGTTCGATCATCGTCAGCTTCGGAGGCGGCTGCCTGACAAATATCGTAGGCCTGTCCTCCGCGATGGTCTACCGCGGAATCCGTTACGTCGAGATGCCGACGACCACCATGGGAATCACGGACAGCTGCCTGAGCAACAAACAGGCGGTCAACGGCAAGCAGGGAAAGAACCAGTACGGTGTTTACTACGCGCCGATGTTCATTTTCGGAGATACCGCCTATCTGGCGACGGAGAGCATTACCGGCAGGAAGTCGGCGTTCGCCGAGGGCATTAAAAACGCTTTTATCAACGATGAAAGCCTGCTCCCCTATTATGAGGGCGTGCTGGCGCGCGAGGATTTCGACCATATGGATATCCTGACCGTGACGGAGATCGCGTACAGCATCATTCAGTCGAAGCTTCCGATCCTGAAGCAGGATCCCTCAGAGAAGCTGTTCGCCATGGCTCTGGAGTACGGCCATACATTCGGGCATGCCATCGAGTTCTATTCCGGCGGCACCATTCCCCACGGCATCGCGGTCGCGAAGGGTATGTGCGTGGCGGCGGAGCTGTCCCATTCCCTCGGTTACCTGACACAGGAGGAGGTCGACAAGCATTACCGCCTCTTCGGCGAGTGCCTCGGACTGGATCTGAAGATCCCCGCCAATATCACGGTAGATAACATCATGTCCACCATCCTTGCGGATAACAAGAAGACCGTAAAGGGAGTAAAATATGTTCTTCTGAAGAAGATCGGCGAGTGCCTGAATCCGGACGGTGATTTCCAGGTATGTGTGGATGAGGCTCTGGTGAGGAAGGCGCTGGCTGAACACAACGCCATCATAGACCAGAAACTCGGGAAGGGAAGTGAATGCTGTGCTTAAGCTTTGTTTTAACGCGACGACGCTCCGGTATATGGATATCTTCGAGGCGCTCCGCCATATCAAAGACGCAGGATATGAGGCTGTGGAGATCGCCCTGAATGACACACATATCCATCCGTATAAGAGCAGCCCGGAACGTTTGCGGGATGTCCGGAAATACTGCGAGGACATTGGGCTGGTGATCGCGTGCGTGGCCGCCGGGGGACCGACGTTCCTGGCGGAGACCCCGTACGAACCGTCCATGATCTGGGCAGATGCAGCCGGACGCAGACAGCGCCTGGACGCGTATAAGAGTGCCATTGATCTGGCGCATGAGGTGGGCTCGCCCATACTGAATATCAATTCCGGCATCTTAAAACCGGGTGTTACCGCGGCGCAGGCAGATCAGTATTTCCGTGAAGGCATGGAAGAGCTGCTCGGCGCGGCGGGGGACATCACGCTGGTGCTGGAGCAGGAACCGGGATTCTTTGTTGGAACCACAGAGACTGCGCTGAAATACATTCAGGAGTTTGACACGCCGAAGCTGCGCTTCAACCTGGATATCGGCCACGTGTTCTGCTGTGAGCCGGAGGAAGAATGCTATGACAATGTGGAGCGTTCCCTGCCGTATACCAGACACATCCATGTGGAGGATATAAAAAACCGGGTGCATCACCATGAGATCCCCGGCGAAGGCGATATCGATTTCGGCAGGATCGTGAAGCTCATCGAGGACTCCGGTTACGGGCACTATGTGTGTGTGGAACTGCACAATCATGATCAGATGTGGGAACGTGCGCTGAAGGAAAGCCGGGACTATCTGATTGAGAAGATGTCGAAGGATTGAAGAAATCGAGAGACTTAAAAATGAGATCGATGCTGATCCGGGGTAGAAAAATGTCGAAGGACTGAGAAAATAAATGGAAAAGAAAAATCTTGCACTGACAATCACGGAGCCGGGACGGATGGCGCTTGTCCCGCAGGAAATCCCGGTTCCGAAGGAGGATGAAGTCCTCATTGAGGTACATTACGTGGCGGTCTGCGGTTCCGACGTTAAGCTGTACGCGGGCACTTACACAGCGCCGCACAGCTATCCCGTCGTGATGGGGCATGAGTGGCTCGGGACCATCCGGCAGAAGGGCAGCGAAGTAGATCTGCCGGTCGGAATAATGGTGGTGGGCGACTGCTCCCTGTACTGCGGTGAATGCTATTACTGCGGAGTAAACAAAAACCACTGTGAGACGATCGAGAAAAAAGGCATCACGGTGGACGGGGGCGCGGCGAATTATATCGTGGTGAAGGAACGTCACGTGAATGTCTGCCCCTCGTCGGAAAATCCCATGCTGCTGACGCTGACGGAGCCCATGTCGGTCGCGGTAAACGGGATACGAAACCGCGTCCCAGATGATGTCATGAAGCGGACGCGGCGGGCGCTGATCCTGGGCTGCGGCGGCATCGGCCTGATGTCCCTGTTCACGCTTCTCGACGCTGGCATTCCGGAGATCGTGATGGTCGACGTCCTTGCCGACAAGGTCAGCCGGGTGCAGGGATTCGCCTTCCCGCAGGTAAAGGCAGTGTGCTGCAACACGCAGGAGATCAGCGAGGAGCGGATCGGAACCTTTGACCTGATCGTGGAGGCGACCGGGCACAGCGAGAGCCTGCAGCAGTCGCTCGCGGTGATCAATCCGTGCGGTCATCTCGTCTGCCTGGGGCACCAGGCGCCGATGGAGTTTGATTTCGGCACGGTGATAAAGAAATCGCTGACGATTCACGCCAGCAACGGAAGCACCGGCGGATTCCCGAAGGCCATGGAGCAGATCCTGACCTACAGCCCCTATGTGGAGCAGATGATCATGGAGGTGGTACCGCTCTCGGAGTGCGAGCATCTCTTTGAACGGAAGGAACTGTTCGCGTCCACGATCAAAGTTTTAATCGATATGTCAAAATAAAGCATATATCCTCTTTAAAAGGAGCAGCCCCATCGGGTATACAGATGGGCTGCTCTTTTTTTTATCATATCATAGAATTTTTTGGTACTGGAAATATGCTTTGATTGATGATATAATGACTAAAATGTTGATTAGAACAACATTTTAACACTCTAAAATGTTGATACAAATCGTTTTTAATGATATATTTTGTCAATTTGAGGTGCTTTATGCTGAGAAGGAAAGTGACAGATGATATTAAAAAATGGATTGATTCGAAGGATAAAAAATGTCTTATCGTCCAGGGAGCCAGGCAAACCGGAAAAACATATATCATCGAACGGTTTGCAGAAGAGAATTATGAGGAACTTATAGAAATCAATTTCAAGCAGATACCTTCTGCAATTGATATTTTTACCGGTGATCTGACTGTAGACAATATGATTATGGCTATGCGCTTTCGTTTTCCTGAAAAGAAAATCATTCCCGGGAAAACGATGATTTTTCTGGATGAAATTCAAGAGTGTCAGGAAGCAATCACATCACTTAAATTCTGGGCAATAGACAATCGATTCGATGTGATCGCATCAGGGTCTCTTCTGGGAATAGATTATAAACGTGCATCCTCTTATCCTGTCGGATATGTTGATTATCTGAGAATGTATGGGCTTGATTTTGAAGAATTCCTTTGGGGTATGGGAATCTCGGAAGACATGATAGGGAATCTTTGCAATTATCTTTATTCAAAGACAGTGATACCTGAGGCAATTAATTCACAGATGATGAATTATTACAGGCAGTATATTGCAACAGGCGGCATGCCGGAAGCAGTCCAAAAATATACAGATACAAAGGATTTCAGGGAAGTTGACCGGATACAAAGGAGTCTCTTGCAGGGATATCAGTATGATATCGCGCATTATGCAACAGCTGAAGAAAAAGTAAAAGCTGAAAAATGTTATCTCTCCCTTGCAAAACAGTTGTTGGATAAAGAAAATCATAAATTTCAATATAAAGAAGTTGAGCATGGCGGCAGGGCGCAAAAATACTTTTCAAGTATCGAGTGGCTGCTTCGTGCGGATATGGTACATGTATGCAAACGTGTGACAGATGTCAGGTTTGATCTGGCTGATTATGCAAGGGACGATTTTTTCAGAGCCTATACAACAGATTTGTCACTGCTGATGGCGATGAAAGACTTTTCGTTAAAACAGCATATTGTAGAAAATACGCTGGAAGGAAACTCAAAAGGAGGGATATTTGAATGCGCAATAGCAGATGCTCTTTATAAAAAGGGCTATCCATTATATTTTTATAAAAATGATACATCGAAAAAAGAAATAGATGTTATGATCCAAAAAGATGGACAAGTGCTTCCTATTGAAGTTAAGAGCGGAAATACACGAGCAAATTCACTTAAATCACTTATGAAGAATCACAAAGATATTTGCTATGGATATAAGTTTGTGGATGGCAACATAGGTGTGAGTGAAGATCGTATCATTACGCTGCCTCTGTATATAGCGGCATTTATTTAAACGACGTAATGGTGAGTTGCACTAAATAATCTGATTATCCCGCTCCTTCAGCGCATAGGCGATATTGATCGCGTGGTCGGAACACCGCTCCAGGTCCGTGACGATATCGGAGAAGATAACGCCGCTCATGGGATCGCACTCGGAGCGCATCAGCCGATCCACATGGTTGTCGATGAGGATCTTCTGCAGATCGTCCACGCGGGATTCCAGGTCCTCCAGATGGTCGATCTGTATGTAACTTTCCGAACAGAAGATATCCAGCGAGAGGTTGACAGCCTCCATGGTCTTATCCGTCATTTCCCTTAATTCGGCCAGCGCCTCATCCGAGAGTACGGTTTTCTGGGCGTGCAGATGTTCGGAGTATTCTATGATGTTCGTGGCGTGGTCGGAGAGCCGCTCGATGTCCGTGGTGGCGATCGTCATCATGGACATACGCCGCATATGATTTTTCGAGAGATCGAACCGGCGCAGCGCGACCATCCGGTCAGAGATGGCCTGGTTTAAAATCTCTACCGTCTCCTCACGCTCCCGCACAAGTGCGGCTGTTTCGGCCGTATAATCAAAGAAGCAGTCGATTGCGTCCTGCAGATTTGCCGCAGCCATTCGCCCCATGCGCGTGATTTCCAGCTGCGCCTGGTGCAGCACGACGATGGTAGGGATCTTGGTGGTCTCTGTCATATAGACCAGGGAACGCGCTTCCTCGGCGCGGGTCTCCTCCGGTTTCACCGGAATGATCCTGTAAGTCAGCGCGATGATCTGCTTCGTGAAGAAGATCTCGATGACCACGGCGATGATGGCGAAGATGGTATGCGTGTTCGCGATCTGCCGGCCGATGTCGTTCGGCGACAGCGACTGGATCCATGTCAGGATGGCCGGGAACACGTTTATAAGTACGATAATAATGCCCGCGCGGATCAGGTTGAACAGCAGGTTCAGGATCGCGGAGCGCTTGCCGTTCCGGTTGGCGGTCAGGCTGGCCAGCAGGTTCGGCGTGACGCTGCCGATGGCGGCGCCGATCACGAGATAAACGGCCATGTTATAGCTTAAAAGCCCCTGAATGGCAAATGCCTGAAAGATAACAGTCGCGGAGGACGAGCTCTGCAGCAGCGCGGTGAAGGCGACGCCGAACAAAAGCGCGAGCGCGGGATTGCTCAGAGCCGTGAGGAAGTCAACAAACGCCGGACTCTCGGAGAGCGGCGCGATGGCCTCCTTCATGATGGCAATACCCTGGAACAGCATACCGAAGCCCATGATGATGGAGCCGATGTGCTTGCGGATCCGCTTTTTCATAAACAGATACATCGCCGCGCCGACAAACAGCAGCAGGGGCGTGACCGCGCTGATGTTGAACGCGGTGATCTGCGCGGTGATCGTGGTGCCGATGTTCGCGCCCATGATCACGCCGATCGCCTGGGACAGGCTCATCATACCGGAGTTTACAAAACCGATGACCATGACGTCCGTAGCGGAAGAGCTCTGGATCAGCATGGTCATGCCGAGACCGACGAAGATGGCAATGAATTTATTCTTTGTGGCGTGCTCCAGGATGGTCTGGAGATTGTCGCCGCAGGCATTCCGCAGTCCCGTGGACATGATGGTCATGCCGAATAAAAACAGTCCGACGCCTCCAAGTAATGCAAACAGGTCTATGATAGACATGGATGGTTCCTCCGTATGTATCTGATGTACTTTCGGGATTTCTGCACGTCCGTGCGTCTCCGCCGGAGATTTCTGTATCGTGCGCGGACCGATATCCCGAAAGAAAACGCACACTTCCGCTATTTTAACAGGATTTTACCTGTTTGTCTTGCGTTTTATGAAAAAACAGTAAAATTTAGGAAAAATGCATGTAAAAACGACTCAAAGCGAAAGAAGTGCTGTTTTTTTATACAAAATCACGTTGAGAGCCATTGCAAAAGAAAATGAAAAGTGCTAAAATGACTTCATCTGGGGTGTTCTGAATCCGGAATACCGCAAATAATATTTCTAAAAGTCAAAAGGAGAGAAAAAATGGCAAAGAAAGTTGTAATCGCAGGCGCCTGCCGTACAGCAATCGGCAAAATGGGCGGACAGTTCGGCAACACACCGGCTGTTGAGTTGGGTTCGATCGTGATCAAAGAGGCGCTGAACAGAGCCGGAGTGAAGCCGGAGCAGGTGGACGAGGTCATGATGGGCTGCGTTATCCAGGCTTCCCTGGGACAGAACGTTGCGCGTCAGGCATCCATCAAGGCGGGTATCCCGAATGAGGTTCCGGCGTTTACGCTGAACGTGGTATGCGGTTCCGGTCTGAAGTGCGTGAACGAGGCGGCGAACATGATCATGGCCGGACAGGCTGACATCGTGGTTGCGGGCGGTATGGAGAATATGTCCATGGCTCCCTACGCGCTGAAGAAGGCCCGTTTCGGTTACAGGATGAACAACTCCACGATCATCGACACGATGGTGAACGATGCGCTGTGGGATGCTTTCAACAATTATCACATGATGATCACGGCTGAGAATATCTGCGATCAGTGGGGACTGACCCGTGAGGAGCTGGATGCTTTCTCCGCGGCTTCCCAGCAGAAGGCCGTAGCGGCTCAGGAGAACGGCGCGTTTGACGATGAGATCGTTCCGGTTCCGGTAAAGGTTAAGAAAGAGACCGTTATGATCACGAAGGATGAGGGCCCGCGTCCGGGTACCACCGTTGAGACTCTTGCGAAGCTGAAATGCTGCTCCGGCAAAGAGGGCGGTATGGTTACGGCCGGCAACGCTTCCGGTATCAACGACGGCGCTGCCGCAGTGATTGTGATGAGCGAGGAGAAGGCGAAGGAGCTCGGTGTGAAGCCGATGGCTACGTTCGTATCCGGCGCGCTCGGCGGATGTGACCCGAAGATCATGGGTATCGGTCCGGTTCCGGCTACGAGGAAAGCGCTGAAGATCGCCGGCCTTGAGATCAGCGACCTGGATCTGATCGAGGCGAACGAGGCATTTGCTGCACAGTCCGTAGCGGTTCAGAAGGAGCTCGGTTTCAGCTCTGACATCCTGAATGTAAACGGCGGAGCTGTTGCGCTCGGACATCCGGTAGGAGCATCCGGCTGCCGTATCCTGGTTACTCTGCTGCACGCGATGCAGAAGAGAGACGTTACATACGGACTTGCCACTCTGTGTATCGGCGGCGGCATGGGCTGCGCGACGATTGTTAAGAAAGAGGCTTAATCTCTCTTTGAACTGAGAAAAAGCTCCGCATGGCGGAGCTTTTTCCGGACGTTTGATAGTTAAAATTATAACGATATAAAAATAACAAAGTTTTATTATCAGGTATTCTTTTTTGAAGGAGGACATTTTTATGAAGGTTGGAGTGATCGGAGCCGGCACGATGGGGTCGGGTATTGCACAGGTGTTTGCCCAGACAGAGGGGTATGAGGTTTATCTGTGTGACATTAATGACGAGCTGGCGGCAAACGGCAAAAAGAAGATCGCGAAGGGCTTTGAGAAACGCATCGCGAAAGGCAAGATGGAGCAGGCGGCTGCTGATGCCGTTCTGGCAAAAATCACGACGGGTACGAAGGACATCTGCACAGAGGCGGACCTGATCGTCGAGGCGGCGCTGGAAGTGATGGACGTAAAGAAACAGACATTTAAGGAGCTTCAGGACATTGTCCCGGAGAGCTGTATTTTCGCATCCAATACCTCTTCTCTTTCCATCACGGAGATCGGCGCGGGGCTGGATCGCCCGGTGATCGGCATGCACTTCTTTAACCCGGCGCCGGTTATGAAGCTGATCGAGGTGATTCAGGGTGAGAACACGCCGGATGAGCTCCGTGATCAGATTGTTGAGATTTCAAAGGCGATCGGTAAGACGCCGGTTCAGGTGAATGAGGCCGCGGGCTTTGTCGTAAACCGTATCCTTGTTCCGATGATCAATGAAGGAATCTGTGTGTACGAGGCGGGCGTTGCCAGTGTGGAGGATATTGACGCGGCCATGAAGCTCGGCGCCAACCACCCGATGGGACCGCTTCAGCTCGGGGATTACATCGGCCTGGATATCTGTCTGGCGATCATGGAAGTGATCTATGCGGAGACCGGGGATACGAAGTACCGTCCGGCGCCGCTTCTTCGTAAGATGGTTCGTGCGGGCAAGCTTGGCTGCAAGACCGGGATCGGCTTCTATGATTACAGTAAGTAAACAATTTTAAATGGAGGAAATAAAAATGGAATTCGGATTAAGTAAAAAACATGAAATGGCCAGAAGCCTTTTCAAAGAATTCGCTGAGACTGAAGTAAAACCTCTTGCACAGGAAGTGGATGAGGAGGAAAGATTCCCGAGAGAGACGGTTGAAAAGATGGCAAAATACGGTTTCCTGGGAATTCCGGTTCCGAAGGAGTACGGCGGACAGGGCTGTGACATCCTGACCTATGCGATGTGCGTGGAGGAGTTATCGAAGGTCTGCGGTACGACAGGCGTGATCGTTTCCGCGCACACCTCGCTCTGCATTGACCCGATCCTTACCTATGGCACGCCGGAGCAGAAGGAAAAGTATGTTCCGGATCTGGCTTCCGGCAAAAAGCTCGGCGCTTTCGGTCTGACGGAGCCGGGCGCCGGTACGGACGCGCAGGGCCAGCAGACCAAGGCGGTCCTGGACGGCGACGAGTGGGTGATCAACGGTTCCAAGTGCTTTATCACGAATGGCAAGGAGGCGGACGTTTATATCGTGATCGCCGTGACCGGCAAGGTGGAGAAGCGCGGCAGAGTGCAGAAAGAGATCTCCGCGTTTATCGTAGAGAAGGGCACGCCCGGATTTACGTTCGGCGTAAAGGAAAAGAAGATGGGTATCCGCGGTTCATCCACCTATGAGCTGATCTTTACGGACTGCCGCATCCCGAAGGAGAACCTGCTCGGACAGAAGGGCAAGGGCTTCGGGATCGCGATGCATACGCTGGACGGCGGAAGGATCGGGATCGCCGCGCAGGCGCTCGGTCTGGCGGAGGGCGCCCTGGAAGCGACCATTTCCTATGTAAAAGAGAGAAAGCAGTTCGGCCGGAGTATTGCCCAGTTCCAGAACACGCAGTTTGTATTGGCTGATCTGGCTACAAAGGTTGAGGCGGCGCAGCTGATGGTATACAAGGCAGCTCTTAAGAAGGATGCATATCAGGCCGGTGCGAAGGTCTCCTATTCGGTTGAGGCCGCGCAGGCGAAGCTGATGGCGGCGGAGGTCGCCATGGAGGTTACGACGAAGTGTGTTCAGCTGCACGGCGGCTACGGTTATATCAGAGAGTACGATGTGGAGCGCATGATGCGCGATGCCAAGATCACGGAGATCTACGAGGGAACCAGCGAGGTTCAGCGTATGGTCATTTCCGGCAGTCTGTTGAAGTAGGAGGAATAAATTCATGAAAGTTATTGTTTGTATAAAACAGGTACCTGATACGGCGGGCGGCGTTCAGTTTAACCCGGACGGAACCCTGAACAGAGCGGCGATGCTGACGATTATGAACCCGGATGATAAGGCCGGCGTGGAGGCGGCTCTGAGATTAAAGGATCAGTACGGCGCGGAGGTGACCGTTGTGACCATGGGTCTTCCGAAGGCTGCGGACGTACTCCGCGAGGCCATGGCCATGGGCGCGGACAAGGGCGTTCTGATCACGGACCGTGTGCTTGGCGGCGCCGATACATGGGCGACCTCTTCCACGATCGCTGCCGGCATCCGCAAACTGGACTATGATCTGATCATCACGGGACGTCAGGCGATCGACGGCGACACCGCGCAGGTTGGTCCGCAGATTTCCGAACATCTGGATATCCCGGTGATCTCCTATGCGCAGAATATCGAGGTTGACGTCGAAGACAATACCGTGACCGTGCAGCGCCAGTATGACGACAGATATCACATTGTAAAGGCTCAGATGCCTTGCCTGATCACCTGCCTTTCCGAACTGAATGAGCCCAGATATATGACGCCGGGCGGCATTTTTGATGCCTGCGAGGCTGAGATTACCACATGGGGCCGGGCGGATCTGGTTGGGCTGGACGATTCCAATATCGGCCTTTCCGGTTCTCCGACGAAGATTGCGAAAGCATCCGATAAGGTTCGCAAGGGCGCCGGAGAAAAAGTAAACCTCGACACAGAAGAGTCTGTCGCCTACCTGATCGGCAAGATGACAGAGAAGCATGTGTGCGGTCTTTAAAGAAAGGAGAGATGAACAATGGCAGCAATGGAACAATCCATCATCGAGCAGTACAAAGACGTATATGTATTCGCTCAGCAGGTAGATAATGAAATCAGCCCGATCGCGTTTGAGCTTCTCGGCAAGGCAAAGGATCTTGCGAATGATCTGGGTCAGAAAGTGGCGGCAGTCCTGATCGGATATAATGTAAAAGATCTTGCGGATCAGCTGGCTGTTTACGGCGCGGACAAGGTCATCGTCGTGGACGATAAGGAACTGGAGGTATATCGTACAGAGCCGTATACACATGCGCTGGCATCCGTGATCAATGAATTCAAGCCGGAGATCATGCTGGTAGGTGCTACCGCGATCGGCCGTGATCTCGGCCCCCGTGTATCCGCACGTGTAAAGACCGGCCTGACCGCCGACTGCACGTCCCTGGATATCGGCGATTTTCCGCTGGCCCCCATGCCGGGCAAGGAGCAGAAGCATAACCAGCTGCTCATGACCCGCCCCGCTTTCGGCGGCAACACGATCGCGACGATCGCCTGCCCGGACAACCGTCCGCAGATGGCGACCGTGCGCCCGGGCGTGATGCAGAAGAATGAGCCTGTCGCGGACGCGAAGGCGGAAGTGGTTGAGTTCAATCCGGGATTCACACCGGACAGCAAATACGTGGAAATTCTGGATATCATAAAGAATGTGGCCGATGTAGTCGATATTCAGGACGCGAAGATCCTGGTGTCCGGCGGCCGCGGCGTCGGTTCTCCGGAGAACTTTAAGATCCTCGAGGATCTGGCGGCGGCAGTCGGCGGTACGGTGTCCTGTTCCCGCGCGGTTGTTGACAGCGGCTGGAAGCCGAAAGACCTTCAGGTGGGACAGACCGGCAAGACGGTTCGCCCGAACGTTTACTTCGCGATCGGAATCTCCGGCGCGATCCAGCATGTGGCCGGCATGGAAGAGGCCGATATCATCATCGCGATCAATAAGGATGAGGACGCCCCGATCTTTGACGTGGCCGATTACGGCATCGTCGGCGACCTGAACAAGGTCGTACCTCTTCTGACGGAGGAGATTCAGAAGGCGATCGCGAATAAATAAACCGACTTTATGACTTTGGAAATATGAGGGAACCCCCCGCGTGCTGAATCTGCGCGGGGGTTTCTTTTGTTTCATAGGCTATACACCCATCCGAAACTGGAATCAATCACTTTACACGAAAAAACATTAATTAAAAAAGCTTGTCGAATATGGACAAGAGACGGAGATGGTAACCCATAGGTAACTAAATAACATATTTGTATGTATTGCATAAAAAACAGGGATGATTTATACTAAACATAATGATTTTTAACAAAGGTTTTAAGGCGGGATAGCGGGTATTTATTTGTATTTACTATTGATTTCAGTCGCTGCCCGGCGATTATGAAATAAATTTTTATATAATTAAAGGAGGATTTTAGGGAAATGGTAAACGTAAAAAAAGAATTCGTGGAGAATATGTACTCCGTGGAAGGTAAAGTTGTTCTGGTTACAGGCGCATCCGGATCTCTCGGCCGGACGCTTGCGAAAGCATATGGTTACCTCGGCGCGAAGGTTATGATGACCGCTCGTAATGAGAAAAAGCTGCAGGCTCTTGAGGATGAGTTCAAGGCGGAAGGGATTGAGTGCGCATATTGTGTGGCGGATCCTTCCAAAGAGGATGATGTGCATGCTCTGATCGATGCTACCGTTAAGAAATACGGCGAGATCAATGTCCTTACCGTATGCCACGGCTATAACAAGACCCAGAGCGTTCTGACACAGTCCGTAGAGGAGTGGCAGTATGTTATGGATGCGGACTGCAAGTCGGTTTACATCGTTATGAAGTTCGTCGGCCATCAGATGGTTGACCAGGGCAAGGGCGGCAAGATGGTTATCGTTACCTCCCAGCGTGCACAGCGCGGCCTGGTGAATTATTCCGCATACTGTACTTCCAAGGGCGGCGCAGAGCAGATGGCAGCCTGCATCGCATGCGATCTGGCTGAGTACAATATCCAGGTCAACACCATGTGCCCGACTGTATTCCGCAGCGAGCTGACGGAGTGGATGTTTGACAAGAATTCCGAGGTTTATAAAGGCTTCCTGAAGCGTGAGCCGATCGGACGTCTGGCTGAGCCGGAAGATTTTGTTGGGTATGCAATCTTCCTTTCTTCCGCGGCTTCCGACTTTATCACGGCTTCTCATGCTGACTGCAGCGGCGGTTATCTGACCTGCTAATCCGGGTTTTCAGACGGCTGTTCGGGTATGTCTCCGGCGGAGATCCCGGGACGCTGAGCGGCTGTATATTCAGATTCTGAATTTATGAGATGCTTTTCAGGAGGAATAATGAAATGAGCAAATTATCCAAGTTTGTAGTATGCGGCTCCGGTATGATGGGCGCGGCGATCGCGCAGATCCTCGCGAGTATTGACGGAGCGCAGGTTACGATCCTTCGTTCATCCAACCGCGGCGCGGATCCGCGTGAGAAGGTTCGTTCCAATATGAAGCAGCTTGTGGAGAAGGGAGTTGTTACCCCCGCTTATGTAGACGAGCTGGTAGCGAAGATCGACATCGCATTTGACGACGAGGCCGTGAAGGACGGCGAGCTCTTTATCGAGTGCGTGCCGGAGGTGATGGAGCTGAAGCAGGATCTTTTCGCCCGTCTTGAGAAGACGGTATCCGAGAAGGCGATCTTCTGCACGAACACATCCGTGATGAGCCCGACCGAGATTTCCGAGAAGTGCGAGCACAAGGAGAGGATCTGCGGCACTCATTTCTGGAATCCCGCATTCCTCATCCCGCTGGTAGAGGTTGTTAAGACAGAGTATACGACGGACGAGGTCATCAACACCGTGATGGAGGTTATGACCGCCGCCGGCAAACAGCCCTGCCTCTGCAAGAAGGATGTGCCCGGTTTTATCGCGAACCGTATGCAGCACGCGCTGTGGCGTGAGGCGGTTGCGATCGTGAACGACGGCATCGCTGACGCGGCTACCGTTGACCTGGCCTGCAAGACAAGCTTCGGCCTGCGTCTCCCGTATCTGCCGCCGCTGGTGAATTCCGATATGGTCGGCACGCAGCTTACTTATAACATTCACAGCTATGTGCTGGAGCATCTGGCAGACAACCACGAGCCGTCTCCGATTCTCAAGGATATGATCGACAAGGGTGAGCTCGGTTTCCGTGCGGAGCCGGATGAGAACGGCGTATATCACGGCTTCATGGATTACACGAAGGATCAGATCAGCGAGATCAACAATGGTCTGAATGAGTATCTGATCAAGATGCTCTATGACAAATAGGAACTGTTCATAACACCGGGCGTCGTCCCGACGTCCGGTGTTGGAAATATTATTAATATTCATTTACAGGAGGTAAAGAACAATGGGACAGAAAATTTGGGTTGACCTTACTCATCCATTCAGCGCTGAGATTCCGCGTTGGCCTTACTTTGACAAACCGGTTATTGACAGCAAGCATTCTATGGCAAAGGGCGGCGTTTTGACACAGTACATCGGCTGCACCATGCATACGGGTACTCACTGTGACGCACCCCGTCACGTTATGGAGCGTGAGTTCGACGGAAGAAGAGCACGTTATACACATGAGATGGCGATCGACGCTTACACGGGCGATGCAGTATGTCTGGATCTCCACTTTGTAAAGCGCTGGGAGCTGATCACTGCCGAGCATCTTGACAAGGCCTGCCGCAACATGGGCATCGATCCGGATTCTGATTATCTTCAGGGTAAGGTTCTCTGCCTCTGCACCGGTATGCATCTGAAGTTTGATGATTCCAAGGAATACTATCATTATTCATGCGGTACCGGACGTTCCGCCGGTATCTGGTTCGTAAAGCACGGCGTGAAGTGTGTAGCTCAGGATATGCAGGCTCTGGATCATCCGCTTCATACCGCGATGGGCAACAACGGTATGACCAGGATGAACCTCATCGGCGCATCCGGCAAACCGATCATCGAGGAGTTCATCGAGGAGTTCGGTGAGGAAGCATACGCTCCGTTTGAGAAAGAGTACTATGTAAAGTATTACGGACAGGAAGCATACGACGAGTTCTACGGCCCGCTTGAGGCGATTGGCAACTGGGGTACCTGGGAGCCCTGCCACAAGACCATGCTCGGCCACGGTATCGTTGGTGTTGAGAACCTTGGCGGCGACCTTGAGAAGGTTTGCGGCAAAGAGTTCGAGTTCTTCTGCTTCCCGCTTCGCTGGTACATGGGCGACGGTTCCATGGCTCGCTGCGTAGCTCGCATCGATGAAGACGATATCAACGATGTTCCGGAGAGAACATATCTGTACTGTGGTACCGGATGCCAGGATAGAGAGCAGTATGGCTTTGATGATTTTGAGAAGTTTGCTGCGGATCCGGCCATCTAATGTAAAAGGAAAACCCTGTACATGCCCAAACGGACGGACGTGCCTGCACGTCCGGACGTCTGGGCATTCGATGGGTTTATGCTTGTATGTGCTTGATTTTATGTCAGTAATAGTGTAGAAAGAAAAAGTGAGGGAATAACAATGGCGAAGAAGACAATAATCACAGCTGCCGTGACCGGCGCATGGCCGAAGAAAGAAAACAATCCGAATGTTCCGATGACCCCGTCGGAGATCGCTGACGATGTATACGCGTGCTGGAAGGCAGGCGCGGCGATCGCTCATATCCATATGAGAGACGACGAGGGCAACGGTGTTATGGATCCGGCAAAGTTTGCTGAGACCGTGAAACTGTTAAAGGAGAGATATCCGGAGTGCGACATCATTATCAATATGACGACATCCGGTGACATCCATGCGGACGACGATATCCGTGTTCAGCACGTAAAGGATCTGAAGCCGGAGATGGCTTCCTACGACTGCGGTTCCATGAACTGGCTGCACAGCGGTCTGTTCATCAACTCTCCCAAGTTCCTGACGGACTGCGGACTTCTTTTCCAGGAGACCAACACCAAGCCGGAGATCGAGGCCTTTGATCCGGGTATGATCGGAAATGCCGCTTACTATGTAAAGAAGGGCATTCTGAAGACTCCGCTTCACTTTCAGTTCTGCATGGGCTGCGCGAATGGTATCGCCGGCACGATGAAGAACCTGGTATTCATGAAAGAGACCGCTGAGGAGCTCGTAGGCAAGGGCAACTTCACATGGTCCTGCTTCGGCGTCGGACACAGCGCGATGGAGATGCTCTACGGCGCGGTAGCTTTAGGCGGACATATCCGTGTCGGTATGGAGGATAATGTTATGTACTCCAAGGGTGTTCTTGCGGAGAGCAATGCTCAGTTTGTGGAGAGAGCTGCCCGTGTCATCAAAGAGTATGGCAATGAGGTTGCGACCCCGGCAGACGCTCGTGAGATGCTTGGCCTGACAAAGTAAGGTGAACCCCGAACAAAAACAGGAGCCTTTATGACTGTGAATCTTTCATGCGGTCATGATTTGCGTTTCCTGTATGACGAATGTAATGCCGGACACCTTTGCGGGTGTCCGGCAATCTTCAGTGTACAGGGCTGCGTATGGAAATTAATAAAACAATCTTGTGAACAGCAAGAAACAGGACAGGAGGATTCTTATGACCTGGGGAGCTTTATATATGTACTATCATTGTCCGAAATGCGGTCTGAAGTTTGAATATGCGCTCGACGTGATGCCGGAGTTCGGCGATCAGTTCGGCTGCTGTCCGGAGTGCAAAGTGCCCGGCGTGTATGAGAAGGAGGGCGCGCGTCAGATCGATGACAATGAATATTTTGAAGTAGAGTAACCATTCGAAACAGTTGCAAAAGGATAAGAGATGGCGTTGATTAAGAGACTATCCCTTGTGGATCAGGTGTATGAGAAGATCAGAGATCGTATCGTTTCTCTGGAGATACCATTCGGAAGCAAGCTGAACGTCAGCAGGCTGCAGGAGGAGTACGGTGTGAGTTCCACCCCGGTGCGCGAGGCGCTGAATCGTCTGCGGAATGACGGTCTGATTGAGTTCGAAAATAACGTCGGCGCTCGGGTGATCGATTTTAACGAGGATGATGTGAGGCAGGTGCAGGAGCTGTCCTATGCCTATCAGATTGTTGCGGCGCGGAATGCGCTGCGAAACGGCGACAGCCTTGCGATGTCGGAGGAGATCGAGCGGTATATCGAGGAATATCGTCAGTCCACAAATGTGGTCGAAAGCTGCAGATGCATCAAAAGTATTCTGAATGTTTTTTATGAGAATGCGAATAATGACATGCTGATGGCCAAAGTGACTTCCCTTAACAGTATGGATGGTATTTTACATTCCCTGTTTTCCATCCCCAGAGAGCGGGGAGGCAGCGGCGGTCAGTATCATTCCGGCATCATTTATTTTGAACAGATTCAGGAAGCGGTGTCGGAGCGTGACTTTACGAAGATCTGCGACGCGCTGGAGGGACATCAGCTATGGTCCCGGGAATACATTTTAAAAAATCTCGAAACAGTAAAAAATGAGGCAAATCATACATAATATATGATTTGCTTCTTTTTTTATTGTCTTGAAACAGAAATGATGCTATAATGCATGCATGAGCCGTCTATATCAGATCGTGAAGGGAAACCGGAAGAGTTTATGATCTGATGAGACCCAAATATGAAAAGAGGAGGAAACATAATGGTATTGAAAAATTTTGATGAGCTGATCGAGAGAGTGAAGAGCTTTCCCGAACCGAAGAGGGTAGTCGTTGCTGCGGCCGGCGACGCGCACACGCTGGAGGCGATCAAAGAGGCCGTTGACGAGGGCATAGTGAAGCCGGTTCTGGTGGGGGACAGGGCGAAGATCACAGAGATTGCCGATGAGATCGGACTGGCCGTCGCGCAGGAGGATATCTATGACGAGCCGGATGCGGTCGCAGCCGCGCAGAAATCCGTTGCACTGATCCATGAGGGAAAGGGCGATTTCATCATGAAGGGCAAGCTGGAGACCTCGCAGATCTTAAAACCGGTTGTAAATAAGGAGACCGGTCTGGGCACGGGACGCGTGATGTCCCATTTTGTATTTGATGAGCTTCCCTACTATCACAAACTGCTGGTCACCACTGACGGCGGCATGATGACCTATCCGACCCTGGAGCAGAAAAAGGATATCATCGTGAATACCGTGGAGACGCTGCGGGCTCTTGGTTATGAAAATCCGAAGATCGCCTGTGTCGCTGCCGTGGAGAAGGTGAATCCGAAGATGCCGGAGACCGTTGAGGCGGACGCGCTGAAGCAGATGAACGCAAACGGCGAGCTGACCGGCTGTATCGTTGAGGGACCGATCTCCCTGGATATCGCGCTGAGCAGAGAGATCGCCGAACTCAAAGGGTTTGACAGCCCGGTGGCAGGCGACGCCGATGTCGTCCTGGTTCCGAATATCCAGGTCGGAAATATTTTAGGGAAATCCATTACCGTGATCGCGCGCGGAAACATGGCCGGGTTTATCGTCGGCGCGAAGGTGCCGATCGTGTTGACGTCCAGAGGATCCTCCGCGAAGGAAAAATATCTCTCGCTGGTTCTCGCCTCCGCTGTGACAGCGGGCTGAGATACCTTGTTATTTCCGCGCGAAGCGCATGAATTAAGGGGTGCCTGGAAGGGGTATACCTTTTGTGAAGGAAAACGAAGCGTGAGCGGCGCTACGCTTCGTTTTCCTTTTTCTGTGTCTGCATATAGGTGTCCATGATGTCCATCAGCTGATCCTGGTATTTCATTTCATCGTGGACCTTGAAGGCATCCGGGTCGATGGGCAGGTTCAGCTCATTCAGCCGGCGAATGCTCCATACGTACAGGATGTCCAGTGCGGGGATCAGATCCTTCCCCAGAGGCGTGAGGATATATTCTACTTTCAGAGGGATCGTATTATACTGGATACGCTCCACAAGACCGTCCTTCGTCAGTTCCTTCAGCTGCTGGCTTAAGACCTTTTCACTGACGCCGAGCGTCTTCTTTGTCTCGTTAAATCGAATCTTTCCGTAGTGATGGATGTGATGCAGGATGGTCATCTTCCATTTTCCGGATATACAGTTTGTTACAAAATGATACGGATTTACAGTTTCCATGGTGTTTGACACCTCCCCATTTTTGAATCACACTAACTTAAAAGTCATTAAGTATCATTGTGGTAACTGATTATGCTTCATTGTAGCAGTTTGTTTTCACTTTTTCAATGTTTCGCATGATATTTTTTAAAAATTTTATAAAATTTTCACTTCGTGACAGGAACCGGTTCTGGAAAACGGGCAGATTTCATATGGATATAGAAAGGAACGCGGGTAATCTCTGCGTGAATTCATACAGAGTAAAAACCGCCGGTTAGAAGAAGTGACTCGTTTCAGGATTGGAGGAAGTATGCGAAATACCGATATTTATCAAAACATTGCTGTTCGTACAGGCGGAGACATCTATCTGGGCGTGGTCGGACCGGTCCGAACCGGAAAGTCCACCTTTATCAAACGTTTTATGGATCTGATGGTTCTTCCGCGGATTGGGGATTCCGATGAAAAAAGCCGGACGGTTGATGAGCTTCCTCAGTCTGCTCAGGGAAAGACGATCATGACGACGGAACCGAAATTTATTCCTAAGGAAGCCGTTACGGTGCAGCTGGCGGAGAACCTGCCGGTCCGGATTCGCCTGATCGACTGTGTGGGTTATCTGATCGACGGTGTGAGCGGGCATCTGGAGGACGGCAGGGAGCGGATGGTAAAAACGCCCTGGTTTGACCGGGAGATTCCCTTTGAGAAGGCTGCCATGATCGGCACGGAGAAGGTAATCCGGGAGCATTCAACGATCGGTGTTGTTGTGACGACGGACGGCAGCTTTACGGATATCCCGAGAGAAAATTATCTGCCGGCGGAGGAACGGACGGTACAGGAGCTGAAAAAGATCGGAAAGCCGTTTGTGGTGCTGCTGAATACGCCAAAACCGTACGGGAGTCCGGCCGTCGATCTCGCACGGGAGCTGTCTGAAAAATACCGGGTGACGGTCCTGCCGGTGAACTGTGAACAGATGAAAATCGAGGATATCCGAAATGTTTTGCAGCTGGTGCTGTATGAATTTCCGGTGGCGCGCATGGAATTTTTCCTGCCGCGGTGGGTGGAAATGCTGGACCCGGATCATCCCGTGAAGGCGGCCGCAGTATCCGAGGCGGCAAAAATACTGGAATCCGCGGGAAAGATCCGGGATCTCATCGATCTGACATGGGAGCCGGAACACGCGGAGATTGCGGCGGTTGATTCGGAGCGGATCGATCCCGCGGAGGGAACGGCCCGGTTCCGGATTCAGGTGGGAGAGGAGCTTTACTATCAGAATCTGAGTGAACTGACAGGGGTGCCGGTGCGGGATGAGTATGAGATGATCACGCTTTTTCGCGAGATGGCGAAGCAGCGGCAGAAGTATGAAAAGGTCGGGGCAGCCGTAGACAGCGTTCAGAGCACGGGTTACGGCGTTGTTTCGCCCTCCGCCGGCGATATTTCTGTCGAAGAGCCCGTACTGATGAAGCACGGGAATAAGTACGGGGTGAGAGTAAAGGCTACCTCGCCGTCCATCCACATGATCCGCGCGAATATTGAAACCGAGATCGCGCCGATCATCGGGAGCGAGGAGCAGGCTCAGGATCTGATCGATTACATAAAGGAAAATCAGGACGACGCCGACGGGCTCTGGAAGACAAATATTTTCGGAAAGTCGATCGGGGAGCTGGTGGAGGACGGCATCCGGCGCAAGATCACGATGATGGATGAAGAGAGTCAGATGAAGCTTCAGGACACGATGCAGAAGATCGTGAATGACAGCAGCGGAGGCCTGGTGTGTATTATTATCTGAAGATCGGGCAGGAGGCGGTTTTTGCCTCCTGCCCGCCGTGCGGGCTGCGTGCGGCTCTGCCGCATAATTTCCATACGCAGCCCTGTACAATAAAAGAATCCCGCGGGGCGTCTGGCTCCGCGGGAATTTGATTTCCGGATTTACAGCTGATTCCTCTTGTGCGTAAGTACGATGGTGTCCCCCTCTTTGGTATCCTCATACTCTCTGAAATAGTATCTGGTCAGGTTGAAACCAGGGATGAGAGGACTCAGAACATAAAAGATGTTCTGGTGGTCGTTGATCACGTTGGGGGTGGGAGTGTTCGTCCAGTCATCCGTCGCGGTGATTCCTTCCTCATAATATTTCCTGTCATAATTCGCGGCAGCCTTCTTGCCGAGCTCACCCTCGATGATAACCTGACCGTATTCGTTGATCACGGCGCGCTCCAGATCACGGTGATGGTCAACATGAATCGCTTCACCCAAATGATTTTTCTGTTCTTTGGTCCATTTTGTAACCTGCATTTTAGTATCCTCCTATTATACTTTTTCGTTTTTTATCGAATGAGTAGAGTAAAGTTAGAATGTATGATAAAAAACGTTATAAAGATATTTAGATTATAACAAATATATCTGGTAAAATCAACTGATGAAAAAAATATTTGTGAATAAGTACGTTTTGTGATATGATTCTTATAATAATTTATGAGAACCGGGAGTGAATGCTATGAATAATGAATATGAAAAGCTGCTTCGATGTTTCCGCAGCGTTCGGGAGAAGGTTCGCTTTACGCCGAAGATCGCTCTGGTACTCGGATCGGGACTGGGGGATTACGCGGATGGCGTCCGGGTGGAGCAGATTCTGGATTACCATGATATAGCGGGATTTCCGGTTTCCACGGCGCCGGGACATAAGGGGCGTTTTTTGTTTGGTTATGTGCGGGATGTCCCGGTTGTGATCATGCAGGGGAGGATTCACTATTATGAAGGATATCCCATGTCGGATGTGGTACTTCCCATCCGGCTGATGAGGATGCTCGGAGCGGAGGCTCTGTTCCTTACGAACGCTTCCGGCGGGATTCAGGAAGGCATGCGTCCGGGAGATTTTATGCTGATCACGGATCAGATCTCCGATTTTGTCCCCTCGCCCCTGATCGGACCGAATCCTGACGAGCTGGGTACGCGTTTTCCGGATATGAGCCATATTTACGCGGAGGAGTTGCGGGACGCGGTGCGCAGGGCGGCAGCCCGGATGGAAATTCCTTTAAAGGAGGGCGTCTACATCCAGCTGACCGGGCCGAACTACGAGTCTCCGGCGGAGATCCGCATGTGCCGCGCGATCGGTGCGGATGCGGTGGGGATGAGCACGGCCTGCGAGGCGATCGCGGCAAATCATATGGGAATGAAGGTGTGCGGCATCTCGTGTATCTCGAATCTGGCGGCAGGTATTTCGGAGAGGCCTCTGAGCCATGCGGAGGTACAGGCGTCGGCGGACCGGGCCGCGCCGATGTTCCGGCGGCTGGTGACGGAGAGCATAACGAAGATCGCAGGGATATTGTAAAATATGAATATCAGATTTTATAATGCAAAAATACTGACATTGAAGGAAAATGAAGAGTTTGAGATCCTGGACGGAGAGCTCTGGGTCTTTGGCGACCGGATTCTTTATGTGGGGGACGGCCGCCGTCCGGATCGGATCCTGGAGTCTCTGGGTATTCCGGCGATCCTCTGGGAGAGGGAGACGGACTGCGGCGGCAACCTGCTGATGCCCGGATTTAAGAATGCGCACGCGCACACGTATATGACATTTTTGCGCTCCTTCGCGGACGATCTCCCGCTGCAGGAGTGGTTGTACGAGCGGTGTTTTCCGATGGAGGAGCAGCTGACGGAGGAGAATATCCGTCCTTTTGAGATCCTCGGCATCATGGAGTATCTGACCGCCGGGATTACCACCAGCTTTGACATGTGCTATTTTCCTCCGGTTTACGCGCGGGTGGCGGCGGACTGCGGATTCCGTGCCGTGCAGGTATCCGGCGTCAACAGCTTCGGCGGGAAGCTCGAGGTGGTGGAGGAGAATTATCACAGAGTCAATGAGACGAGCGATCTGACCTCATTCCTGATCGGTTTCCATGCGGAGTACACGACGAAACCGGAACTGATGGAGGGCATCGCGGGACTTGTACGCAAATACAGATCCCCTCTCTACATGCATAATTCCGAGACGGAAAAAGAAGTCCGGGAATGCGTGGAGAGATACGGAAAGTCGCCCACCCGGCTGACGGACGACCTTGGCATGTATGAATACGGCGGCGGCGGTTTCCACTGCGTCTGGTTTGAGGATGAGGATATTGAGATCTTTCGGAAACGCGGACTGACAGCGGTGACCTGTCCGGCTTCAAATATAAAGCTCGCCAGCGGCATCGCTCCGCTGAAGAGATTCTATGACGCCGGGATCAACCTGGCGATCGGTACGGATGGAGCGGCGAGCAATAACAGTCTCGATATGTTCAAGGAGATGTTTCTCGCGTCCGCGCTGACGAAGGTGTCGGAGATGGACGCGGCCTGTATCAGCGCGGATCGGATCCTGTACATGGCGACCGCGGGCGGTGCCCGGGCGATGGGGCTTTCGGACTGCGACCGTCTGGCGGCCGGAAAAAAGGCTGACCTGATCCTGATCGATTTAAAGCAGCCGAACATGCAGCCGGAGCATAATATAGTAAAGAATCTGGTTTACAGCGGAAGCAAACAGAATGTCCGGATGACGATGGTGAACGGGAATATCCTGTACGAGGACCGGAGGTTTCATATCGGCGTGGAACCGGAGGATGTGTACCGCGATGTAAATGAAATTGTGCGCGGTATGCGCTGAAACGGGATGAGGCCACCATATGGTATTGAGGATTTGCCCAAAGAAAACGAATTCAACGCAGCAACAGGGAGTGTCTGCTTATGAATTGTTTTCTTTGCGCAAATCCGCCGGGGATATGGAAGTGAATTCAACGCAGCGCAGGGATTATTTGCTGATGGGAGGACGGGATTTCCGCATGAAGGTGAAGATTTATACCGACGGCGCCGCCCGGGGGAATCCGGAGGGGCCGGGCGGATACGGCGCGGTTTTACAGTTCACGGACGCCGCGGGCGTCCTTCACGAGAAGGAACTCAGCGCCGGATATAAAAAAACGACGAATAACCGTATGGAACTGATGGCTGCCATTGCCGGCCTGGAGGCGCTGGCGAGACCCTGCCGGGTGGAGCTGTACTCGGATTCAAAGTATCTGACGGACGCTTTCAACCTGCACTGGGTCGAGAGCTGGCAGAAGCGCGGCTGGACGAAAGCGGACAGAACGCCGGTGAAGAACATTGATCTCTGGAAACGGCTTCTGGCGGCCATGGAACCGCATGAGGTGCGGTTTGAGTGGGTGAAAGGGCATGCGGGACATCCTTTAAACGAGCGCTGCGACCGGCTGGCGACTGCGGCGGCGGACGGAGTGGAGAGTTGATTTCCGGTTCCACCGCGCAAAGGAGGATGCACAGCTCGCGGACAGGAAGTTTTGCGATGCAGCCGCTCGCGCGCAAAGTACCCACAGGACAGACCTGTCGCAAGCGATACTTTATTGTAATTCTGCGGCATTGCAGGGACACGGCAGAAAAATGAAAACACGAAGAAATACACGGATGCTCGAGATCGGGTTCGCGGCCGTGACAGGAGTTTTGATCGCGGTTCTCGTATGGCTGTATCTGAAAATCTCAAATGTGGGCATCACGATTATCTGGGAGATCCTTCCGGAATATCTGAATATAGAGCACTATACGCTGATCGTCTGTCTGGCCGGCGGGCTGGTCGTCGGCATTTTTCACAAGGTTTACGGTCCTTATCCGGAGAGTATGGCGGATGCGGTCCGGCGTGTGAGAGATACCGGTTCCTATCCGTTTCAGCATCTGCCCATCACGATTATCGCTGCTTTCCTGTCGCTGTTTTTCGGCGGGTCTGTGGGACCGGAGTCCGGTCTGGTGTGTCTGCTGCTGGGACTTTGCTTCTGGGCGATCTCACAGTTTGGGATGGCGCGTGTGAAGGTGCAGACGCTTCTGGACGAAAATCCTTTTCTTTCCGGACGCTATCTTTTCGGCCAGATGTTAAAAGGGCTGGTGATGGCTCCGGGAAAGATCGTGTACGACAGCGAACTGATGAGATGGAAGCGCGGCGAGACGGTCTCGACAGGCATTGTCACCGGGATCGCCGCCCTGGCGGTCTATCTGCTGATGAACCGGGCGTTCGGCAGCGCTTTTACGATTCCGCATCTGGATTCCGGGGAGATTTACATGAGGGATCGTTTTTCGGTGATCCTTCTTGTCGCGGCCGGAATCGGCGCCGGATATCTGTATCTGATCTCCCGGAAGCTGAGCGCCGTATTTTTCGGGAAGCTTCGAGAAAAAAACCTGCACATTATCAACGCCGTTCTCGGCGGCCTCATTCTCGGCCTCATCGGCACGGCTCTTCCCATGACCATGTTTTCGGGCGGCAGTGATATCCAGGTGATCCAGTATGAATATCTTCAGTATACCCCGTATCTGCTGGTCCTGATCGGGGTGGTCAAACTGTTTCTGACGAATGTGTGTATCGAGTCCGGCTGGCGCGGCGGACATTTCTTCCCGGTCGTTTTTTCCGGGCTGAGTATCGGATACGGGCTGTCCACCATTCTCGGAACCAGCCAGATTCTGAGTGTGGTTGTGGTGACGGCGGCGCTTCTGGGAACGATCCTGCAGCAGCCGCTGGGGGCGCTCGCCCTGATGGTTATATTTTTCCCGATCGAGGAACTGGGCTGGATGGTTCTCGTCAGCTTCGTCGCGGGCTGTATCCCGATACCTGTCGCGCTGCGCGTGGATCCGCAGAACAGAGGATTTATCTACGGGCTGCTACATAGAAAGGACGGGAAAAAATTACCGGTCAGCGGGGACGATCCGTGAGCAAAAACGCCCGTTTACATGTGCGGGCGCGTGTGGTATGATAAATAACTGTTGCAAAACAAAAAACGGAGGAATGAAAATTGAATTCATACGGTGTAAATGAACTGCGCAGGATGTTTCTGGATTTTTTTCAGAGCAAGGAGCATCTTGTGATGAAGAGCTTTTCCCTGATCCCGCATAATGACAACAGTCTTCTGCTGATCAACGCGGGCATGGCGCCTTTAAAGCCTTATTTCACGGGCGCGGAGATACCGCCGCGCAGACGTGTGGCGACCTGTCAGAAATGCATCCGGACCGGCGACATCGAGAATGTCGGCCGAACGGCGCGTCATCTGACTTTTTTTGAGATGCTGGGCAATTTTTCTTTCGGGGATTATTTTAAACGCGAGGCGATCGCCTGGTCCTGGGAGTTCCTGACGGAAACGCTCGGGCTCGATCCGGAGCGCCTGTATCCCTCCATCTACGGCGAGGATGAGGAGGCTTTTGAGATCTGGACGAAGGAGATCGGCATCCCCGCGGAGAAGATCACGCGGTTTTACCGGGATCCAAAGACCGGAGAGTGCGATAATTTCTGGGAGCACGGCGCGGGCCCCTGCGGCCCCTGCTCCGAGATCTACTATGACAGGGGAGAAAAATACGGCTGCGGGTCCCCCGACTGTAAGGTCGGCTGCGACTGCGACCGCTATATGGAGGTCTGGAACAACGTTTTCACCCAGTTTAACGGCGACGGGAAGGGCGGCTACGAGGAGCTGGAAAGCAAGAATATCGATACCGGCATGGGGCTGGAGCGGCTGGCAGTCGTGATGCAGGATGTGGACAGTGTCTTTGATGTGGATACCATGAAGGCCATCCGCGACAGGGTATGCGCGCTTGCGGGAAAGACGTATCAGACCGACGCGCTGGATGATGTTTCCATCCGCCTGATCACGGATCATATCCGTTCGGCGACCTTTATGGTTTCCGACGGCATTATGCCCTCCAACGAGGGCAGGGGTTATGTGCTCCGCCGTATCATACGCCGGGCCGCGCGCCATGGGAAAAGGATCGGGATAGAGGGCGCTTTTCTCGCTGAGATGGCAAAGACCGTGATCCGCGAGAGCCGGGACGGCTATCCGGAGCTGGAGGAGAAGAGAGACTTCATCCTGAAGGTGCTGACGCAGGAGGAGGAGCGGTTCGCGAAGACACTGGATCAGGGCCTGGCGATCTTAAATGAGATGGAGGCGCAGATGGCGCGGGACGGGGATAGAATCCTCTCCGGCGAGAACGCGTTCAAATTATATGATACCTACGGATTTCCGGTTGACCTGACGGAGGAGATTCTGGAGGAAAAGGGATTTACCTACGATGAAGCCGGTTTTGCGGCCGCGATGGAGAATCAGAGGCAGATGGCCCGGAGCAGCCGGAAGGCGACGAACTACGCGGGGCATGAGGCAAGCGTTTATGATGAGATCGATCCCTCGATCACGACGGCGTTTACCGGATATGACAGCACGGACGGTGAGGGCTCGGTGCTGGCTCTGGTGAAAACCGCGGGCTCTGATATGGAGGACGACGCGATTGCGGAGGCTCTGACGGACGGGGACGAGGGCACGATCGTGACCGACGCCACCCCGTTTTACGCGACAATGGGAGGCCAGAGCGGAGACCGCGGGACGATCTCCGCGGCGGACGGAGTCTTCGAGGTGCGCGATACCGTTCATCTGGCGGGCGGACGCGTGGGACATGTGGGGCGGATGGTTTCCGGCCTGATCAAAACGGGCGATGCGGTTTCTCTGTCCGTGGACAGGCAGCGCCGCGCGGCGACCTGCCGGAACCACTCGGCGACACATCTGCTGCAGAGTGCGCTGCGCGAGGTGCTCGGCACCCATGTGGAGCAGGCCGGTTCTTATCAGGACGCCGACCGGACCCGGTTTGACTTCTCTCATTTTCAGGCGATGACGCAGGAGGAGCTGCGAAAGGTCGAGCAGATCGTCAATGAGAAGATTGCCGGGGGCATTCCGGTTGAGACCGATGTAATGACGGTCGAGGAAGCGAAGAAGACCGGCGCCATGGCTCTGTTCGGAGAAAAGTACGGCGAGACGGTCCGCGTGGTCTCCATCGGTGATTTTTCCAAAGAATTCTGCGGGGGTACGCATGTGGCCAATACCGCGGACATTTCGGCGTTCAAGATCCTGTCGGAGAACGGCGTCGCCGCGGGGGTCCGGAGAATTGAGGCTCTGACCGGCGCGAATGTGTTTGCTTATTACAGGGAGATCGAGGAGGAGCTTCTCGCCGCGGCGCGCGCGGCAAAGTCCACGCCCGCCGGCGTTGCGGAGAAGATCGGCCATATGCATGAGCAGATAAAGGCGCTGCAGTCCGAAAATGAATCTCTGAAGAACAAGCTCGCCCAGTCCTCCATGGGAGACGTCATGGAAAACGTAGTCGAGGTTAAGGGCGTGAAGCTCCTGGCCGCGCAAGTGCCGGAGGCGGATATGAACGGCCTTCGCGACCTGGGCGATCAGCTGAAGGAGAAGCTCGGCGAGGGCGTGATCCTGCTGGCGAGCGCGAAGGGCGGAAAGGTCAGCCTGGTGGCGATGGCGACGGAGGGGGCCATGAAACAGGGCGCCCACGCGGGGAATCTGATCAAAGCGGCGGCCGCGAAGGTCGGCGGAGGCGGAGGCGGACGTCCGAACATGGCGCAGGCCGGCGGAAAGAACCCGGCCGGGATTCCGGACGTTCTTGCCGCGGCGCAGGAGATTCTGGAGGGGCAGCTTGTTTAGCGCGTTGTGCATCGCGGCCTCAAAGTGTGAAATTTGACAAAAAATTCATAAAATTACGGTATAATCTGGCAGAAATTACTTGATAATCTGCGTTTTTCGTCTATAATAAAAAAAGGACTGTCGGTAAACGCGGCAGTCCCGAAGCATAAAACATGTGCAAAGACAGAAAATCGAAGGGAGAAAATATGCCATGAATGTTTTAGTGATTAACTGCGGCAGCTCGTCGCTGAAGTATCAGTTAATTGACTCTGACACAGAGACTGTGCTGGCAAAGGGACTTTGCGAGAGGATCGGGATCGACGGGAAGCTTACATACCAGAAGGCCGGTCTCGCGAAGGAGACTTCCGAGCCTGCGATGCCGACGCATAAGGAGGCGATTCAGCTGGTACTCGACGCCCTGGTCAATGAAAAGACAGGCGCGATCAAAGATCTGAGCGAGGTCGGCGCGGTCGGACACCGTATCGTACACGGCGGTGAGAAGTTCGCATCCTCCGCGCTGATCACGGACGAGATGCTCGCGGCGGTGGAGGAGTGCAATGATCTGGCTCCGCTGCACAATCCGGCGAATCTCATCGGGATCAACGCCTGCAAGGATCTGATGCCGGGCGTGCCGATGGTCGGCGTGTTTGACACGGCTTTCCATCAGACGATGCCGGAGAAGGCTTACCTCTACGGTCTTCCGTATGAGTATTATGAGAAGTATAAGGTTCGCAGATACGGTTTCCACGGCACGAGCCACAGCTTCGTTTCGAAGCATATGGCCGAGTTCCTCGGGATGGATATCAATAACTCTAAAATTATTGTGGCGCATCTCGGCAACGGCGCTTCCATCAGCGCGGTGAAGGACGGGAAATGCGTCGATACTTCCATGGGTCTTACCCCGCTGGAGGGTCTTGTGATGGGCACCCGTTCCGGCGATATCGATCCGGCCATCATGGAGTTTATCGCGAAGAAGGAGAACCTGGACATCGCGGGCGTGATGAACGTCCTGAATAAGAAGTCCGGCGTACAGGGGATCTCCAAAGTGTCCAGCGATTTCCGCGACCTTGAGGAGGGCATGAACAACGGCAATCCGCTCTGCGCGGCTGCGATCGAGGTGTTCAGCTATCGGGTAGCGAAGTATATCGGTTCCTATGTGGCGGCGCTGAACGGCGTGGACGCCATCGCGTTTACCGCGGGGATCGGCGAGAACGCGCCGACCGTGCGCGCAAAGGTCTGTGAGTATCTGGGTTATCTCGGCGTTACGCTGGATCAGGAGGCGAACGGACATCGCGGCGAGGATCTGATCATTTCCACACCGGATTCGAAGGTGAAGGTCTGCATCATCCCGACGGATGAGGAGCTTGCCATTGCCAGAGATACGGTTGCGCTGGTAAAGGCCTGATCTGTATTCCGGGACATTTGAAACATTGTGTCGCTTGCGCCTTTGCGGAGCGTTTATACCACACGGAAGTGCATGCTCCCGTGTGACGGAAAACCCTCTTGTCAGTCCGGATCAGGCTGATGAGAGGGTTTTGTTCGTCCTATATCGCGCGAAGTACCAACTGGTCAGACCTGTCGCAAACGGCACTTTATTTTGCGCAGGGGTGCGGGAGGAGATTCAGGATATGATTGCGGAAAAGAAAAAAAGAATTTTTGACATCATACAGATCGGCTATGCCGGTGATTTCCTGAGCAGGCTCTGCGATGCGCTGATCACGATCGCGATATTGCTGAATCTGTTTATTGCCGTATTTGATACCTTTGATGTATCAGAGAGTTACGCAGATACATTGAATGTGATCGAAACGATCACGGTCGTCGGTTTCACCGTGGAGTACGCGCTGCGCTTCTGGACGGCGGAATACCTGTATCCGGATCGCGGCCTGTGGAAGGCCAGGGGGAGATATATGGTCTCGTTCAACGCGATCATCGATCTCCTGTCTTTTCTGCCTTTTTACCTGCCTGTTATGTTTCCCGGCGGAATCGTGGCGTTTCGTATGTTCCGTATTATCCGAATCCTGCGCCTGTTCCGCATCAACGCGTACTATGACGCCCTGAATGTGATCGCGGACGTCCTCAAGCGGAAGCGGGATCAGATCCTGTCTTCCGTATTTATCATTCTGGTTCTTATGGTCGCTTCCTCCCTGTGCATGTACGGGCTGGAGCATGAGGCGCAGCCGGAGGTGTTTCAGAATGCCTTTTCGGCTTTCTGGTGGTCGGTGTCCACGCTGCTGACGGTCGGATACGGAGATATCTATCCGGTGACGATGGCGGGGCGGTTTTTCGGCATTGTCATCACATTCCTCGGCGTCGGCATGGTGGCGATCCCCACCGGTATCTTATCCGCCGGTTTCGTGGAGCAGTATACGATACTGAAAAATTCCGTGGATTACCTGATGGAGGAGGAACTGAAGTTCATCCGCCTGAAAGTGGGGGAAGGGCATCCGTGGGCGGAGAAAAAAGTCATGGATCTCCCGCTTCCGCCGGGGCTGATCCTCGCCGTGATTCAGCGGGACAAAGAGACGATCGTTCCGAGAGGAGATACGGTCATCTGTTCCGGAGACGTGATCGTCCTCGGCGCGGAGGGCGGATCGGGGGATATCGGCATCACCCTGAAGGAGATCGTGCTCCGCGATCGCCATCCCTGGGTCAACTGCGCGATCCGGGATCTGGATATTTCCAGACAGACGCTGATTGTCATGATTCGCCGGGAGGGGAAGGCCATCATTCCGACGGGCAGTACCGTGCTGCAGGAGAAAGACGCCGTTTTTGTATATTCCAAGAGAAATATCGCGGATGCGCAGAAGATCACGATCTGAGGGAGCCTTATAAAACAGGCGTAATTGTTCAGTACCTTTATAATAAAATATATCTTCCTTTTTGTATGGAAAAGTGATAGAATGACAGCATGGAAATTTAGTGCCGCCCGCTGTTGCGGATGATGAAGAATGATGGAGCGAAAATGAGCGAGAACAGATGGGACAATGCCGGACAGCAGATCCGGGATGCGGTGGATGACGCGATCTATTACGGGGATTTTACGAATCTGAGCAGATCGATCGGAAATGTCATCAATGATACGATAGACACGGTGAAAGGCGGTTCCCGCGAGAAGCGTCAGAGCCGGACGAGCCGTCAGGACGCGTCGGGACAGGCGCACAGCGCTTCGGGAGCCGGGGATTCGCCTGCTTCTCTGTATGAGAGGCAGCCGGACGGGCAGGTATCTTCTGTTTTGATGTGCGTGATCGGTTCTGTTTTAACCGTTGTGTTCGGGATCTGTTTTATCGTGTTTCTGATCGTGGTTCTCGCGGGCGGATTTCCCGCGCTGGCCGGTATGATTTTTTTTGCCGTTCTGACTGTGATCGCGCTCGTGCCGGCGGTACGCGGCAGCTTTCACTGGAGACGGATCCGGCGTTACCGGCGTTATCTAAGAGCGATCCGGCAAAGCGTCAATATTCCGATCCGGGAGCTCGCGGAACGCACGGGGAAGTCTCTGGAGTACACAACGAACGATCTGCTCCGGATGATCGATCTGCACTGGTTCCGCCAGGCGCATGTGGATGAGGAGACGCATTATCTGATCCTGTCGGATGCGGCGTATCAGGACTATCTTTCCGCGAAGAGAGATTACACGGACCGGGAGCGCCGTGCCGCGGAGTCGCAGAAAAAGAACGACGGCCTTTCGCCGGAATGCCGCAGCCTGATAGAAAAGGGAGAGGAGTATATCCGGCATATCCACGAGAGCAATGAGCGGATCCCCGGGGAGGAGTTTTCAGCGAAGCTGGATCAGCTGGAGCGCGTGGTGGCGCGTATCTTTGAGGTGGTGCGGGCTCATCCGGAGGTGGCGTCGGATCTCGATAAGCTGATGAGCTATTACCTTCCGACTACGAAAAAGCTCCTGGACGCTTATCAGGAGTTGGATCGACAGCCGGTGGCGGGGCAGAACATTGCCTCTTCCAAGCGGGAGATTGAGGAAGCGGTCGACACGCTGAACCAGGCGTTTGAAAAGCTTCTGGACAGCCTGTTTGAGGACAGGGTCTGGGATATCTCTTCCGATATCTCTGTGCTGCACACGGTTCTGGCGCAGGACGGACTGAAGGAGGGCGCCTTCGAAAAAAAGACAGAATCGAATCATTAACGGATTTTCGGTATCAGGTACAACGAATTACGGGAGTATATCATATATAAGGGGGTTCTTATGAGCGTAGAATTAAAAGATTTCACAACGACACCAACGCTGACGTTTGACGCGGGTCCGGATACACAGGAGCTTCCGGCCGCGCCGGAGGTTTCTTCCGCGATACAGGCGGAGCCGGCTGAAGATTTTCAGGAGAGCAGCCTGACGCCGGAGGAGCTGAAGATGGTGGATGAGTTTTCAAAGAAAATCGATATCCACAATTCCCAGGCGATCCTGCAGTACGGTGTGGGGACCCAGAAAAAAATGGCGGATTTTTCCGAGAACGCGCTGAAAACGGTTCGCACGAAGGATCTCGGAGAGGTGGGCGGCATGCTGACCTCTCTGGTGACGGAGCTGAAGAGCTTTGAGATCGAGGAAAACGAAAAGGGCGTCCGGGGACTTTTCAAGAAATCGTCGAACAAGGCGACCGCCATGCGGGCGAAGTACGCGAAGGCGGAGACGAATATTTCCGAGGTGTGCCAGGCTCTGGAGAAGCATCAGCAGCAGCTGTTAAAGGATATCGCGATGATGGATAAGCTGTATGAGGTGAACCTGACCTATTTCAAGGAGCTGTCCATGTATATTATGGCCGGGAAAAAGAAACTGGCCGAGATACGGGCCGGCGAGCTTGCGGAGGCGGTAGAGAAGGCAAAGCGTTCGAATCTGCCGGAGGACGCGCAGGCGGCGAAGGATCTGGAGAGCAAATGCGAACGCTTTGAGAAAAAGCTGCATGATCTGGAGCTGACCCGTATCATCAGCATCCAGACGGCTCCGCAGATCCGTCTGGTACAGAATAACGATACGCTGATGGCGGAAAAGATTCAGTCGACGATTGTCAACACCATTCCTCTGTGGAAGAGCCAGATGGTACTGGCTCTGGGCATCGAGCATTCGAACCAGGCGGCGAAGGCGCAGCGCGAGGTCACGGATATGACCAACGAGCTGCTGAAGAAGAACGCCGAGGTTCTGAAGACGGCGACCATCGAGACGGCGAAGGAGTCCGAGCGCGGAATCGTTGATATCGAGACGCTCAAAGCGACGAATGAGTCCCTGATCTCGACGTTTGATGAAGTAATGCAGATTCAGAGCGAAGGACGTGAGAAGAGACGGGCTGCGGAGCAGGAGATGATCCGGATCGAGAGCGAATTGAAGGAGAAGCTTCTTCAGATCCGCAGATAAGGGTCTTTTCTTTCTCGTAAATTCCCTGTTTCAGTTTATAGTAGTGCGTGCCGGGCGCGTGATCCGCGGCGAATTGAGCGCCGAAAGCGCCGATGTGGGAGAAAAAGGCGAGCCCGAGGCGGCGGACCGTGTAGCCGGCGCCGAAGATTTTCCCGATGCGGAAGGACGAGGGAAGGTCATAAAAGCTTTTGACTGCGTGATAAAACTCATTCTGCAGTTCCCAGGCGCTCATGTTTTTGGGCTGAAAGGTGACGTTCATCATATCATACTGTTCCCAGTTGGGGACGAGCATGCGGCCTTCCTCCTGAAACTGCCGCCATACCGGCGTGCCGGGGTAGGGGGTCAGGACGGCGGGCTGCAGCTGGTAGGCGTCGAGATCTTTCGCAAACTGCACGGCCTTCCGGATATCGTCGCGGCTGTCCGCGTCGATGCCGAGGACGATGCTCGCGATCAGGCGGATCTTATATTTCCGGCAGGCTTCGGCGGCCCGGATGATGTCCTCCCGGCGCTGTCCCTTGTGAATTTCATCCAGCGCTTCTTCGTTCAGAGATTCGATGCCGATGAGTACGCGGTTTAAGTGCGCTTTCTCCAGCAGAGTCAGCAGTTCCGCGTCTTCGGCCATATCGGTACGGCCGAAGAAAAATGTTTCTTTAAACACAAGATCCTCCGCGATCATCCTGCGGCAGATTTCTTTTGCCCGTTCTTTGTCGGCGGTAAAGTTGTCGTCCTCAAAATTTATATAACGGAATCCCATGGTTTTATATGTTCTTATTTCATCCAGTACGCTTTCCACGCTGCGCTGCCGATAAGGCGCAAACATCCGGGAGGTGGTGCAGAAGGTACAGCGGCAGGTGCAGCCTCTTGTGGTCATGATATTCGCGCATTCACAGGGGGTTTTTAAGATGCTGTAGTCGGGCAGGGGGAGGGCATCGAGGTCCTGCGGCGGCTCTGTGCGGATGATCCGGTCCGTGAGGCGTCCTTCCGCGACATCCAGGATGACGGATTCTCCCTCCCCCGCTATGACCTGGTCTGCGTGCCCGGCGGCTTCCTCCGGGAGGGCGGAGGCATGGATGCCGCCGATGATGACTCTGGCGTCGGAGCAGGCGTGGATGATGTCCGCGAGCTCATAGGCTCTCGGGGCGGTCGAGGTCATGGTATAGATACAGAACAGGTCTGCTTTTTTCAGGCATTTCTCCAGGGGCAGCCGCCCGTTTAATTCTTCGTAAACCTCCACGGTGTGACCGGCTTTTTTCAGGATGCCTCCCAGGATGAGCGGCCCGGTGATGGCGTTCGAGTGACCGTAGAATCGGCTCGCAAGACGGTATATGGGAAAACGGCGCAGCGCTGCGGCCGGGGTGATAAAAACAATATACATGTCAGTTTCCTCCTGTATACGGTAAATCTGCGTCAACAGACAAATCTGTACAGAAATAGTATTGACCGCGGAGCATCCGTTATACAAAAAAAGAAAAAGAAAAAACAGGATATCAGGCTTTACACAGAAAAAAAAAACTACTATAATGAAACTCAGGGTGGTGACGGAAAGTGAGTGACAATATGACAGAAAAAGAAATGGAAGTGCATCATGTACCGTGAGATCGCAAAATTAATTATGTATGGGGATATGGAAGAGGACTGTCTGCTGTATCAGTTCGGAGAGCTCTTCCGTGATTTTGAGACGGGCTCGCAGGACCGGGCGGTTCTGACGCGGCGCGTTTACACCCTGATCAAACGTCTGCTGACGGTGGCGACGGATTACGGATTTGACAGGAACCTCTGGCACAATTATCTGGCTTATTTTCTGATCACGAATGAGAATCCGTTCAGCCTCACCTGTGAGAAGGTGGGCGCGAACGAGGGGAGCGTCAATCATTTCGCATATAATGACTTCCGGGCGATGAAGGCTCTGTTTGACTATGATTTTTCAGATATCGAGGCGGCGCTCGGGGTTGACTGTTTTACGCAGATTTCACATTATCAGGCGATCGAGAAAAAGGAACTGATGTATAATAAAAACGTCAGTGAGAAGGTGCGGGAGCTGAGCGGCAGGCTGGAGGAGGCCGCCGATGTACGGGGATTCTTTGATGCCGTGACCGGATTTTACAGGGATTACGGCGTGGGCATGTTCGGCCTGAACAAGGCGTTCCGCATTGCCGGGAACGGCGCCGGAGCGCTCCGGTTCCTTCCGATCAATAATATGGAAAAGGTCATGCTGGACGACCTGATCGGCTATGAGATCCAGAAAAAGAAGCTCGTGGATAATACCCGCGCGTTTGTGGAGGACCGAAAGGCGAACAACGTGCTGCTCTTCGGCGACAGCGGCACCGGAAAGTCCACAAGCATCAAGGCCATTGTCAATGAATTTTATAAAGACGGCCTGCGCATGATCGAGATTTACAAGCACCAGTTTCAGGATCTGTCGAATGTGATCGCCGCCGTAAAAAACCGCAATTATAAGTTTATCATCTATATGGATGATCTTTCCTTTGAGGAGTTTGAGATTGAGTATAAGTTTTTAAAGGCGGTCATCGAGGGCGGTGTGGAGACGAAGCCGGATAATATCCTGATCTACGCGACGTCAAACCGCCGGCATCTCATTAAGGAGACCTGGAACGACCGGAACGACATGGAGCGGGAGAACGGCCTGCATCGCTCGGATACCATGCAGGAGAAGCTGTCCCTCGTCAATCGTTTCGGCGTCACGATCAATTATTCCAGACCTTCGCAGAAGGAATATTTTGAGATCGTGATCGAGCTGGCGCGCCGTGCCGGTATCTCACTGCCGGAGGAGGAGCTTACGGCTGAGGCGAATAAATGGGAGTTGTCCCACGGAGGGATCTCGGGGCGTACCGCGCAGCAGTTTGTCAATTATCTGGAGGGTACATACTGCTGCTGACAGGGCGCGGCAGCCGGAGAGTGATAAGGCTGCGGACACACCGTCAGGGCGGAGACGGATACGGATTCGCCAAAATGAAGGAGAGAAACAGATTCGCAGAAGAAAAGGGAGAAGAAACGCATGAGGTTAGAGTTTATCGGCGCGGCTCACGAGGTGACCGGGAGCTGCCATTATCTGGAGTTCGGAGGGAAGCATATCCTGGTGGACTGCGGTATGGAACAGGGCGCGGATATCTATGAGAATCAGGAGATCCCGGTCAATGCGGCCGCGATCAATTACGTGTTTATCACACACGCCCACATTGATCATTCCGGCCTGCTTCCGCTTTTGTATGCGAGAGGGTTTCGCGGCAGGATCTATGCGACGAATGCGACGACGCAGCTGTGCGGAATCATGCTGAAGGACAGCGCGCACATTCAGGAGTCGGAGGCGGAGTGGAAGAACCGCAAGGCACGGCGCGCGGGGCAGCCGGAGGTGGTTCCGATGTATTCCCTCGCGGACGCGGAGGGTGTGCTGAAGCATTTTGTACCCTGCCCGTATGATACGGAGACGGAAGTCAGTGATGATCTGAAGGTATGCTTTCGGGATGCCGGACATCTGCTCGGCTCCTCCTTTATCGAGATGTGGATCACGGAGGGGGAGGAGAGCTGCAAGCTGATATTTTCCGGGGATCTGGGAAACGGCAACCGTGCGCTGATCCGGGATCCGGAGATTCCGGAGTCGGCGGATTATCTGATTCTGGAATCCACCTACGGCGACCGGCTGCATACGATTCCGCCGGATTATGCCACGGAGCTGGCGAGGGTTCTCTCCGCGACGTTCTCCAGAGGCGGCAATGTCGTGATCCCGGCTTTTTCCGTGGGACGCACGCAGGAGATGCTGTATTATCTGCGCCAGATCAGGCAGAGCAATATGCTCCCGACGTTTCCGGATTTTGAAGTCTATGTGGACAGCCCGCTTTCCGTGGAGGCGACCGGTATTTTTAACGAAAATGTCAGCGAATGTTTTCGGGAGAAGGATCTGGAAATGATCCGGCAGGGCATCAATCCGATTCAGTTTCCCGGACTGATCAAGTCCGTGACCAGCGCGGACTCGCAGGCGATCAATTTCGACAAAAAGCCGAAGGTGATCATCTCCGCGTCCGGGATGTGCGAGGCGGGCCGGATCCGGCACCATTTAAAGCATAATCTCTGGCGGCCGGAGTGTACCGTCGTGTTTGTCGGCTATCAGGTGCCGGGCACGCTGGGCTACAGCCTGTTAAACGGAGCGGGTGAGGTGAAGCTGTTTGGCGAGACGATCCAGGTGCAGGCGCAGATTCTGAATCTGCCGGGCATCAGCGGTCATGCCGACCGGGATCATCTCACGGCCTGGGTGCAGGGCATGAAGGAGAAGCCGAAGCGTATCTTTGTCGTTCACGGGGAGGATAAGGTGACGGATGAGTTTGCCGCGCATCTGGCCGAAGAGACCGGCATTCCGGCTATCGCGCCCTACAGCGGCGATATTTACGATCTGGCACAGGACGCCTGTGTGGTACTCGGCAGCCGGAAGCGGGCGGAGAAGAGAGTGAAGAAGCGGAGTACCTCCTCTGTATTTGAGCGCCTACTCGCGGCGGGACAGCGGCTGATCACTGTGATCCAGAAAAACAAAGAGGGAGCGAACAGGGATCTCGCGAAGTTCGCGGATCAGATCAACGCGCTCTGCGACAAGTGGGATCGTTCGTAGCGCGGGGGACAGCGGGGAGTGCGATATAAACGAAGATCGCACAGGCTGTCTGACAGAAACGGCAGTAAAACGGGAGCCCGGGATTTCAGGCTTCGGTTTTCTGATAAATATTATCGTGTTCCGGAAAACGGACATAAAATGAAAAGGAGAGAAACCTACATGAAAAGAAGAAAAGAAACCTGCAGGAAAGTATTTGCAGCAGCGCTGGCAGTCGCGCTGGCGGGAAGCTGTCTGGGTTACGGGTCGATCGGAACCGAGACGGCGCAGGCCGCGGACTCAGAGGGAACAGTGACCGTCGAAGGGTCGTCTGTTACGGTGGTTCCGGACGCTTCTGCTCTGGCGGACAATGATGAACTGTTTGCGGGATACGCGGAGGACATTTTTTACGGGAGTTCGGAGATGGAGCTGCTCAGCTCGGACTATGCCTCGAATGTTCTGGATGATTTTAATTACCAGGTATACAGTGAGCTGAAGGCAGGGGTGTCGGACATCGCGGACGGAACGGTCGCTTCTACCGTGATGGTGCTGTCTGACGATACGACTGCATCTCTGTCCTGGACGTTTTCAGAGCTCGGATTTGAGAATGTTTCCACTCAGGCGGAATTAAATGCGATTGTTTCAGAACTGACCAGTGCGATGAATGAGAAGTGCAACAGCATGATGGATATTGATCTGATCCTGCAGTGCCTGATGGCGGACTGCCCGTATGAGCTGTACTGGTTTGATAAAACCCAGGGAATCAGCTGCACCTGGAATATGGCGGCAAACGGCAGCAGTGTCTGGATCACTGATATGACATTTACGTTTTATGTAGAGCCAAGCTACCGGGACGGAGCCTATAATAAGGTGAATGCGTCAAAAGTGAATACCGCGAAGGCTGCGGCTGCGTATGCGGCTGAGATTGTGCAGAATTACGCTTCCGCGACGGATACGGAGAAACTGGAAGCCTACAAAGACGAGATCTGCAGCCTCGTGTCTTATAATGAGAGTGCTGCGGCCGGCGGCAGTACCTACGATGATCCGTGGGAGCTGGTATATGTTTTTGATCAGGACGAGGATACCAATGTCGTCTGCGAAGGATATTCCAAAGCGTTCCAGTATCTGTGTGAGCTGAGTGATTTTTCCGGCGACGTAAGCTGTTATTCGGTGTCCGGAACGATGGCCGGCGGTACGGGGGCAGGCGCGCACATGTGGAATATTGTCGTCATGGACGGGGTAAACTACCTGGTGGATGTGACCGATTCGGATGAGGGAACGATCGGCCAGAACGGCGAGCTTTTCCTGGCAACTGCGGATGATGCGACCGGGTATACGCCGGGTGAGGCTTACACATTCACGATTAGAGGAAATGAGATAAACTATACTTATGATGATGATACCATAGCGTTATACGGTTCCGATATACTCACACTCGGATCGACCGTGGTACATGCAGATACGCTTGCCCTTCGCAGAAACAGTACATTCTTTATCAGTTATACGCTCGGCGGCGGAACCGATCTGTCATTTACTTTCGGCAAGGCCTCGGATGAAATCCTGGTCGGCGACTGGGACGGCGACGGCCTCGATACCATCTGCCTGCGCCGCGGGAATATCTATTATTTCAGCAATACACTCGGCGGCACGACAGATTACTATATTAAATTCGGCAAAGATACGGATGAAGTGCTTGTGGGCGACTGGGACGG
>JAJQDV010000019.1 GCA_021202015.1 Clostridiales bacterium
AAAAGGGTTTCGGGCTTCAAAGTGGAAAAAGTCAGAACGTTGTATTTGATAAACGCAAGCATGAGCTGTTTGAAAAAATACGGCAGATCGCGGAAGACCGGAATCTTCTCGCTGTAATGGAGGGCTCTAATCTGGATGATAACGGCGACTACCGTCCGGGTCTGCAGGCTGTAAAGGAACTGGGAGTCCTGAGTCCCCTGCGTGATGTCGGACTGTCAAAAGCGGAGATCCGTGAGATTTCAGCGGAGCTGGGCCTGCCCACCTGGAACAAACAGTCCTTCGCCTGCCTTTCCTCCCGCTTTGTTTACGGTGAAACGATCACTGAGGAAAAGCTGCGTATGGTGGACCGGGCGGAGCAGCTTCTGCTTGATCTGGGTTTTCATCAGGTGCGCGTCCGGATTCACGGGACGATCGCGCGGATTGAGATTGAACCGGCGGAGTTTGATAAGCTGCTGGCCGGCGAGATTCGGGAACAGGTTTATAATCAGCTGAAATCGTTCGGGTTTTCTTATGTGACCATGGATCTGATGGGATACCGGACGGGGAGCATGAACGAGACTTTATAAAACAATAAATTTTTCAGTAAATAAAAGGGTTTCGGGCTTCAAAGTGGAAAAAGTCAGAACGTTGTATTTGATAAACGTCGGAACTTTCCTGGTACTACGACGGAAGACGGGGGCTAACAGAAACAGGTTTGTAAAGAAAATCCTGTTGACATTCGAAATTGATAGTGTTAGTATAAGGAACGTCATAAGACAAAATCGTTGAGCAAAAAGAGTACTTTTATGAGCTGCGATACAGAGAGCCGGAGCTGCTGAGATTCCGGCACGCAAGTATAAGAGGAATGGGTTTGTGAGATGCTTCCGCGAAACGCGTACAGGAGAGTAGCGGATGCCGTGTCCTCACGTTACAGAGGAAAGATATAGAAGCGGGTACTGTGTCCTCGTATTACAGAGGAAGTTACAGAATCGGATCTGTCGGCTTTGAGCAGACAGCAGATATATTGCACAGGGTATTCTCCCTTTTGTATCGGATGAGGTTGTATGGATATTCCGTTGGTTTATCCTGCAATGAACAAGGGTGGCACCACGATGATTCGTCCCTGGCTGTGATTCGATCACAGTCAGGGCTTTTTTCATCATATAGGAAAGGACTTCTATTATGAAACGAATTCGAAAGGTTTATAAAAAGACGGTCAGTATCATAGATGAGACTCCCATCCGGATGTATGAGAACTTGGTCGGCAACCGAAAAGGTTTTCTTCTGGAGAGCTACGACAAAAATTATGATACTTTTACGATTTTCGGTGCGGATCCGGAGGAGATCATCACTTCACGGGGGCAGGCGCTTGTCATAACAGGGTCGGACGGCTCCGAGGAAATCCGGGAGGGGAATCCCCACGAGCGGCTGAAGGAGTATTATGATGAGTTTGAGATCCGTCAGGACAATCACGAGCTCTCTTTTACCGGCGGGCTGGTCGGGAATCTGGGCTATGACTATATCCGTTATACGGAGGAGCTGCCGGATGAGAATCCGGACGACATCGGGATCGAGACGATCCAGATGATGCTGATGACACGGTTTATCGTGGTGGATCATCTGTCGGAGACGATGACAGCGGTTGTGTTGGAGGAGGATTCTGAGGAAGGGAAAGATCGGGCAATGGCTGAAGCCGAGCGGATGCTCGACGCGGCGCGGACGGATGTGCCGGAGAACCACAGGGACGGCGCGTTTGTCCGGGACGGGAAGATTATTCACAAAACGGACACGCTGCAGGAATACGGTGAAAAGGTCGAGCGGATCCGGCATTATATCCGCGAGGGACATATTTTTCAGACGGTGCTGTCGCAGCGCTGGACGATTGAGACCGGTCAGGACGGGTTTACCCTGTATAAGCATCTGCGGGAGATCAATCCGTCGCCTTATCTTTATTATTATAATTACGGCGATTTTGAAGTGATCGGCAGCTCGCCGGAAATGATCGTGAAACAGCAGGGAGACCGCGTGTTTACCTGTCCGATCGCGGGGAGCCGTCCGCGCGGTAAGTCAAAGGAGGAGGATCTGGCGCTGACTGAAGAGCTTCTGGCGGATGAGAAGGAGCTGGCGGAACATGTGATGCTCGTCGACCTGGCACGAAATGATATGGGGCGTATTTCGGAGTTCGGCACCGTGAAGCTCATGGAATTCATGAAGGTGCAGTATTATTCCCATGTGATGCACATCGTCTCTCTGGTGGAGGGACGAAAAAAGGGCGTGTATCATCCGCTGGATCTGGTGGCATCCTTCCTGCCGGCCGGGACATTGAGCGGGGCACCTAAGATCCGTGCGATGGAGATCATCGACGAGCTGGAGACGACCCGGCGCGGACTGTACGGCGGGGCGACCGGCTATGTGGATTTTTCCGGAGATATGGATTTCTGTATCACCATACGAACGATGGTCAAACAGGGAAAGAAGGTTTATCTGCAGGCGGGTGCCGGTATTGTTGCGGATTCTGTTCCGGAAAAGGAATATCAGGAGTGCTGCAATAAGGTGATGGCGCTGGCAAAAACACTGGTGACGGAGGAAAATTTATGATCTTACTGATTGATAATTACGACTCATTTACGTATAATCTCTATCAGTTCATGGGGATTTTTACCGATGATATCACGGTGGTAAGAAATGATAAGATCACCGTGGAGGAGATAAGGCAGCTGAACCCGGAGCGGATTGTCCTCTCGCCGGGACCGAAAAGCCCGAAAGAGGCCGGGATCTGTCTGGATGTAATCCGGGAGTTTTACGATAAGCTGCCGATTCTCGGCATCTGTCTCGGCCATCAGAGTATCGGGGAGGCGCTTGGCGGAACGGTTTCCTACGCAAAGAAGATTTTTCACGGAAAACAGTCCGTGATCCGGCATTCCGGCACGGGGATTTTTGAGGGGGTTCCCTCTCCGTTGAAAGTGGCGAGGTATCATTCTCTGGCTGTGCAGAAGGAAGGGCTTCCGGACTGCCTGGAGATTCTGGCGGAGACGGACGACGGTGAGATCATGGCGATCAAACACAGGGATTATCCGGTGTACGGGATGCAGTTTCACCCGGAGTCGATCTATACGGAGCACGGGAAGAAGATACTGGAGACATTTACTATGAAAGTGTCGTGAATAGACAGACAGATGGGCTTTCATAGATGTCGGCGCGCTGCATCAGCAGCGCATTTGAGTTAAATGAACAGGGAGAGTACGAAAAATGATACTTGATAAAATTGTAGAAGATAAGAAAATCCGGCTGCCGCAGCACAAGGCCCGGATTTCTCCGACGGAAATGCGAAGGCTTGCAGAGTCGTATGACGGGCCGTCGCCTGATTTTCTGGAAGCGCTTCGCAAACCCGGGATTTCCATCATCGGTGAGTTTAAAAAGGCATCGCCGAGTCTCGGAAACATTGACAGCAAGATCGATCTGACGGACCGGATTGACGAGTACAACGCGTCCGTGGACTGTATCTCCTGCCTGACGGAGGAGGATCATTTCCTCGGAAACGTCGATTTCCTAAAGCAGATTCGGGAGATTTCCCCGCTGCCGATCCTGCGGAAAGATTTTATGATCGACGAGTATCAGTTTTACGAGGCAAAGGCGATCGGCGCGAATGCGATCCTGCTGATCACCGGGATTTTGGATGATAAGCAGCTTAAGGATTTTTATCAGCTGACCGCGGAACTCGGGCTGAACGCCCTTTTTGAGGCGCACGATGAGGAGCAGATGGATCGCGCTTTGAACTGCGGCGCGAAGATCGTCGGGGTGAACAACCGTGACCTTCGGGATTTTACCATTCATCTGGAGACGACCAGGAATCTGTCAAAAATGGTGCCGGACGACCGCGTCTTTGTTGCGGAGAGCGGCATTGTGGAGGATAAGGATGTGGGATTTCTTGCGGAGTGCCGGGTAGACGCCTTTCTGATCGGACGGGCGTTTATGGAGTCGGAGAATCCGAAGGCGCTCGCGCAGCACTGGAAGGAAGTGTATGATCGGAAGAAATAAACTATATTGCGCCGCAGCGCTTGCGGCGCGGAATGGAGATTGCCATGTCAGTTCAGATAAAAATATGCGGGTTAAGCCGCCCGGAAGACATTCGGGCTGTCAATGACCTGAAACCTGATTACGCCGGATTTGTCTTTTATAAAAAGAGTAAACGGAATATTCGTTTTATGACGGCGCAGGAGCTGCTTGGGCTTCTTGATCCGCGAATTAAATCTGTCGCGGTCTGCGTGAGCCCGACCATCGAATTTATCCGTGAGCTTTCCGGGTTCGGTTTTGACCGGATTCAGATTCACGGCGAGATTACGCCGGAGATCCTGGATCAGATACAGACGCCGGCCTGGCAGGCAGTGAATCTGAAGCAGGGCGGGCAGTCTGATGAAAGATATTCCGGTTATCGGAACGGAAGCTCCGGCAGTTCGGAGAATTTATGCGCCCTCCCAAAAGATCATCTGTTTTCGGATTTGTTCATACAGCATCCGAATATCTGCGGTTATGTCATCGACGGCGCAGATTACGGCGGAGGGAAAACATTCGGCTGGGAGACGGAAAATGCTTTTGCCGCTTCCGCGGCCGATGCGATCCGTGACGCCCTGCACGGGAAGCTGTTTATTCTGGCGGGCGGGCTGAACGCCGGGAATATACAGACCGGCATCCGTCTGTTTCACCCCGATGTGGTGGATGTCAGCAGCGGTGTGGAGAAGGACAATTACAAGGACAGAGTGCTCATGGAGCAGTTTATCCGGAAGGCAAGGGCTGCGTCTGACAGATGATTTTTCAGCATTTGCGCATTTCTGTACCGTAGAGAGCAGGACAGAAGAAAGGTAACTGTGAAGGCGGCGAACAGTTACGAAGAAAGTTATCAGAAAGGTGAGAGTATAATGAAGAATGAGAAAGCATATTACGGTGAATACGGCGGACAGTTTGTCGCCGAATCCCTCATGTCTACGCTGGAGGAGATCGACCGCGAGTTTGAGGCGGCGATCCGCGATCCGAAGTTCGTGGAGGAATATCACTATTATTTAAAACAGTATGTGGGCCGCGAGACGCCGCTTTATTTTGCGGAACGTCTCAGTGAGAAATACGGCACGAAGATCTACCTGAAACGGGAGGATTTAAATCACACCGGCGCACATAAGATCAACAACGTGCTCGGTCAGATTCTGCTGGCGCGGCGCATGGGCAAGAAAAAGATCATCGCCGAGACCGGTGCGGGGCAGCACGGCGTTGCGGCCGCGACCGGCGCGGCGCTGTTCGGCATGGAGTGTACGGTCTATATGGGGCAGGAGGACGTGAAACGGCAGGCGCTGAACGTGATGCGCATGGAGATGCTCGGCACGAAGGTGGTTCCCGTCGTATCCGGCAGCAATACCTTAAAGGACGCGACGAACGAGGCCATCCGTACCTGGGCGAAGACAGCGGAGGATACGTTCTATATCATCGGTTCCGCGGTCGGACCCCATCCCTATCCGAAGATGGTTAAGGAATTTCAGGCCGTGATCAGCCGCGAGGCGAAGAAACAGCATATGGAGGCGGAAGGCAGGCTGCCGGATGTCGTGATGGCCTGTGTCGGCGGCGGTTCCAACGCGATCGGCATGTTTGCGGACTTTATTGATGAGAAGGATGTGGAACTGATCGGTGTGGAGGCCGCCGGAAAGGGCATCGACACAAAAGAGCACGCGGCGTCCATGGCCATGGGCATCCCCGGCGTCCTTCACGGCAGCCGCTCCTATCTGCTGCAGGATGAGGACGGAAATATCTGTCTGGCACACTCTATCTCCGCCGGACTGGATTATCCGGGCGTCGGCCCGGAGCATGCGTATCTGCATGATACGGGTCGGGCGAAGTATGTTCCGATCACCGATAAGGAGGCGATGGACGCCCTGATGGAGCTGACGCAGATGGAGGGAATCATCCCCGCGATTGAGAGTGCGCACGCCATGGCCTATGCGTTTAAAAAGGCAAAGGAGATGACGCCGGATCAGTCCATGATCATCTGCCTGTCCGGACGGGGCGACAAGGACGTAAACACGATTTCCGACTATCTGGCCGGAAAGGGTTATCTGAATTAGGAGGAAACGTGATGAATCGAATTGAAGAAAAATTAGCGCAGTTAAAAGAAAAAAACGAAAAAGCATTTATCACCTATATCACTGCCGGGCTTCCGGACATGCCGCGCTGCGGAAAGCTGATTCACGCGCTGGAGGAGGCGGGGCTTGACATTCTGGAGCTGGGTGTTCCTTTTTCGGATCCGATCGCGGACGGCCCCGTCATCCAGGACGCCTCCTATCGTTCCATTCAAAAGGGCACGACATTAAAAAAGACATTTGACCTGGTTGAGCAGGTGCGCGGCGAGGGCGTTTCCCTGCCGATTGTCTTTATGATGTATTACAATACCATCACTTACTACGGCGTGGAAGCGTTTGTCGAAAAATGCGCCGAGGTCGGCGTGGACGGCCTGATCATACCGGATCTTCCCATGGAAGAGCAGAGCACGGTGAAAGAGCTTCTCGGCGATCGCGATGAGACCATCCTTCTGCAGCTTGTGGCGCCTGTATCCGCGAAGCGGATTCCGCAGATCCTGAACGGCGCCAGAGGCTTTGTTTACTGCGTATCCGCCATGGGCGTTACCGGACAGAGCGGTCAGTACCACCGGGAAATTCATTCCTATTTAAGGAATGTGAAGGAACAGTCCCCGATCCCGGTCATGATGGGATTCGGCATTACATCCGCGCAGGATGTATCGCCCATGCGGGAGATTATTGACGGCGCGATCGTGGGTTCCCATTTTATCAAACTGATGGAAGCCCATGATTATGACCTGGATGTCGCCCGGGAGTATGTATCAAAATTCAAAAGAGAGTTAAATTAACTTAACGGGAGTTAATTAACATAATGGGGTCAGACCACGGGAACATTCTGTAAACAAAGTATGAACATTCTGTAAACGGGCGGGAATGGCCTGCCTGTTTCATTCAGGGAGGCGAAGGAATTATGATTAAGGAAGCAATCATCAAAATTGTAAACAAAGAGGATCTTACGTATGACGAGGCTTACGCCGTCATGAACGAGATCATGAGCGGGGAGACGACCCAGACTCAGAACGCGGCCTTTCTGGCGGCTCTCTCCACCAAGAGCACCACGATGGAGACGCAGTATGAGATCGCGGGCTGCGCGGCGGCCATGCGGGATCACGCGCTGGCAATCGACGGCGGAGATATGGATACCTTTGAGATCGTCGGAACCGGCGGAGACGGCGCGCAGAGTTTCAACATCTCCACGACCGCCGCGTTTGTCGCCGCATCGGGCGGCATGAAGGTCGCAAAGCACGGGAACCGGGCGGCTTCATCCAAATCCGGCGCCGCGGAATGTCTGGAGGCGCTCGGCGTAAATCTGAATCAGGAGCCGGAGAAATGCCTGGAGCTTCTGGACAAAACGGGATTCTGCTTCTTTTTCGCGCAGAAATACCACGCGTCCATGAAGTATGTAGGCGCGATCCGAAAAGAGCTCGGATTCCGCACGGTATTTAATATTCTCGGTCCCCTGACCAATCCGATCCATCCGAAACGGCAGTTGACCGGCGTGTATGACATTGCCCTCGTAGAGCCGATCGCTCACGTTCTCTACGGTCTCGGCGTGCGAAACGGCATGATCGTTCACGGCAGAGAAAAGCTTGACGAGATCTCCGCCTGCGGTCCGACCTTCGTTTGCGAATTCCGTGACGGAACCTATAAAACTTATGATATCAGCCCGGAGGACTTCGGCCTGGTCTCCTGCAAAGCGGAGGATCTGCGCGGCGGCACGGGGGAGGAGAACGCCCGCATCACCCGTGAAATCTTAAGCGGAACAGATCGCGGCCCGAAGCGGACGACAGTGTTGCTGAACGCAGGCGCATCTCTTTATGTCGGAGAGAAGGCCGCCACACTTGCGGAGGGCGTCAAACTGGCTGCGGAACTGATCGACAGCGGGAAAGCGTTGGAAACGCTTGAAAAAGTAGTTAAGATATCAAATCAATAGTTGTAATCTTTTCGGGATTCCGATACAATAAAAATATAGATGTAGAATGTATGCAGGGTGGGGATTTTCATGATTTATACAATTGAGGAGATTGCAGGAAGAACTATTCCTGTAGCAAGAAAATATCATTTGCCTGCTGTATACTTGTTTGGTTCCTATGCGAATGGCAATGCAACAGAAGTAAGTGATGTCGATTTGATTGTTGACACTACAGGGACTTCTGTTAAGAGTTTATTTACTCTGGGAGCTTTATATCATGATCTGGAAATCGTATTAGAAAAGAAGATTGACGTAATTACAGTTCAGTCTCTGAAACAGAATCCGCAGATGATCAGTGATATCCGGTTCAGAGATTCTATCTGGAAAGAGAAGGTAGATTTATATGCAGTCGCCTGATATACAGAGGTTGAATCATATTTTTGAGTATTGCCTTGAGATAGAAAAAACGATAAAACGTTACGGAAGTTCTTTTGAGGCTTTCGATCGCGATGTCGATTATCAGAGGTCTGTCTCATATTGTATTCTCCAGATAGTGGAACTCAGTACAGGTTTATCTTCTGAGTATAGAAATACAACAGCCGGAAGTATGCCGTGGAAAGCGATCCGGGGGATGGGAAATCTGGTCGCACATAATTATGGAAATATGAGCCGGGAAATTATATGGGAAACTGTAATGAATGATATTCCTGCACTAAGAACTTTTTGTGAACAACAATTGCAGGAAGCAAATGGCGAGAATGGCAACACTTGACGAGTGTTGCCATTTACATATATTTCAATTTGTTTTCCGGTTGATGTACTCCGTCTTATATTTGGAATAAATGATCTTCTGGCTGCTGTACAGTCCGTAGTACCCGGACATCATATAGCTCAGCGCGATGGCGATGAGATAGTAGGGCATCCCCTCAAATCCGAACAGCTCAAAGCAGATCAGCAGCGCCGTGACCGGGCTGTTGGTGACGCCGCAGAAGACGGCGCCCATGCCGACGGCCGCACACAGCGACGGGGAGAGGCCGATGAGATTGCCGAAGAGGCAGCCGAAAGCCGCACCGACGCAGAAGGTCGGGACAATCTCGCCGCCCTTGTAGCCCGCGGCGAGCGTGGCCGCGGTAAAGATCATTTTCAGCAGAAAGGCGAGCGGAAACACTTCCCCCGTCGTAAAGCACTGCGAGATAATGCTGAAGCCGGTTCCGTTGTAGTCCTGGCTGCTGATCAGACTGAAAAATGTGCCGTTATAATTCTGACTGCCGGCCAGCAGCGTCAGCGCGATAACGATACAGCCGCCGACAGCCGCGCGAAGGTATGTGTTTTTGAAAAAATGCTGATAAAATCGCTCTGCCGTATGCAGGATCACACAGAACAGGATGCTGACCAAAGCGCACAATACGGCAAGAATCCCGATCAGTACCGCGGTCTGCGGCGTAAACGAAGGGACGTCGCCGAGTACAAAGCTCTCCGGGACGGCGCCGCAGGAAACGGCGATGCCGTGCGCGACCAGGGCCGCGATCACGCAGGGGACGAGCGCCGAGTAGTGCATGATGCCGACGCTGACCACTTCCATCGAAAAAAAAGCGGCGGCCAGCGGCGTTCCGAACAGCGCCGAGAAGGCGGCGCTCATGCCGCACATGATCATGGTGTGTTTATCCTTTTCATCAAAACGGAACAGCCTGCCCAGCGCGTTCCCGATGCTTCCGCCCAGCTGCAGGGCCGCGCCCTCGCGCCCCGCGGAGCCTCCGAACAGATGGGTGATCAGGGTGGAGACGAAGATCAGCGGAGCCATTCGCAGGGGGATGTTTTCATTCGAGTGGATGGCGGAAAGCACGAGGTTGGTCCCGGTATCCTTTTCATTGTGAAGCAGATGATACAGGCCGACGATGGCCAGCCCGCCTCCCGGAAGCAGAAAGATCAGCCACGGAAGCTGCTCCCGCCAGCCCGTCACCAGGTCCATTCCATAGTAGAAGGCGATTCCGACAAAACCGATGAGGATGCCGGACAGGACGGCAAAGACGATCCATTTCAGGGATGTTTTTAACTGATAGGAGTAATTGTTTACAAAGCTTTTTATCGATTCAAACATGGCGGTTTCCCAATCGTAGAATTGTAATATCTCAAAACGTCCATATTATACAATAGTTCAGCGCTGTTTGCCAATGAAAAAGCACTTATTTCTGATTGTTTTTCATAAATTCCGGTGAAAGTCGGCATTTTTCGTCCGTTGTTCGTTGCAAGAATCCGCGAAATCGTATATACTAACCTGAGAAAAGGAAATCCGACAGACAAGGGGGTTCCATGAGACGCAAGATACAGGAGATTATCCGGGGTGAATTTGAATATGACAGGCCGTCTTTGCTTCTTTCGGAGAAGGAACTGCTGTTTTCCGTGGTCGAGCATGAAACTTACAGCGGCAGCTTTCATCTGGAGAGCAGCACGCAGGAGCCGGTTCGCGGTATTGTGACCTGTGAACATCCGAACATACAGATTCGGGTTTCGGAGTTTGACGCTGTCAGGGCGGAAATCGATTTTACATTCTCCGGTGATCTCGTGACGGAGGGCGAGGAGGAGTCCGGCGTTTTTGTCGTGACGAGCAGCTCCGGCGAGTATCTGTTTCCCTTTACCGCGCGGATTACGCGCCATTATGTCGCCACCTCCATCGGCAGGATCAAGACCTTAAATGACTTTACAAATCTCTGCAATTTAAACTGGGAGGAGGCTCTGGAGGTTTTCCGGTCTCCTTTCTTCTGCAATATTTTTCATAAAGACGCGGACTTTTATACCCTTTTATACCGATCGCTCACACAGCAGAAGTGTACCTCGCATGAGATGGAGGAGTTTCTGATCGCCGCCGGCAGGAAAAAGCGCAGCGTATTTACAGTCTCGCAGCCGAAGCGCACGTATTTTGTCAGGGAGCGGCCGGTACATGTGTCGGTGGAAGTCCGGAAGTCCGAGTGGGGATACTGCGATATCCGCGTTTCCAGTGAAGCGCCTTTTGTCAGCCTCGGGAAAAAACGTCTGCAGATGTATGATTTTTCCGGAAAACACGCAGAGTTCGATGTTCAGATATTTCCTGAGCGGATGCGCGAGGGGAAAAACCAGGCGGTCCTGTGTCTGCAAAACGGTTTTCAGACGGAACGGATGGTTCTCACCTGTGTCCGCGGGAATCCGCAGTCGGAGCAGCTGACGTTTGATTTCATTCATCCGGACGAGGAGAAGGTTCATTCCGCGGCATGGGAGAAAAGCCGGTGCTTTTTTCAGCTTGAGAAGAGCTTTCTGGCATACGGGCTTGAAAAAAAATCCGAGACCGAGTGGATTCTGGAATCCATCGAAATCCTGCAGCAGGCGGCAAAAAAGGATCTGCAGAGCCGCTGGCTGCATCTGTTCCTGGCCTATCTCTACTGGAAGGCGGACGAAACGGTTCGGATGGAGGAGGTTCTGGAGACAACGCCGCGCAGCACGAAGAATGCGCGGACGCCTCTGGGCGCGTTTTATCTCTATCTGACGGTTTTAAAGGATGCGGACGCCGACCGGACAGCCGCTCTGACACGTATTCGGGAGATTTACGCGAAGTTTAAGCGTCATCCGGCCCTGAACTGGATTCTTCTGCAGATGGATGATTCCCTCACGAGGAACCCACAACGCAGATATGAAATGATTCGTGATTACATGTCCCCGACAGACAGCGCGAACCCGATCTTTTATCTGGAGGCCGCGCGGCTTCTGCAGAAATACCCCGAGCTGTTAAACAGCAGGGAGGAGTTTGATCAGCGCCTGATCGGGTGGATGGCGCGGAAAAACCTTCTCACGGAGGACCTGGCCTGGCGGATTCAGGAGATGGCGCAGGGGAAACGGGAGTTTTCGGGAAGCTTTTACCGCGTGCTCTGCAAATGCCATAAACTGGTCGGCGACGACAGTTTTGTGAAGGCCATCTGTACATATCTGATCAAGACGAACCGTTACGGAGCGGCATACTTCCCCTGGTTCGGGAGGGGCGTGGAGCAGCACCTGAAGATTGCCGGACTGTATGAAGCGTATATGCTTTCCTGGAGCCGTTCAATGGGGGAACTCCCCCCGGAGATTGTGCGGTACTTTTCCATGAACAGTACGCTGCCCGCCCGAAAAAAGGCCATGCTTTTCGCCTACATTGTCCGCAACAGGCACAGGCTGAAGCAGGACTGGCCCTCCTATATGGTCATCGTCCGCAATTTTGCTGTAAGCGAGCTTGAAAAAGGGCATATGAACGAGGATCTGGCGATCATCTATGAGGAGCTTCGCCGGACGATGAAGCGCTCGGACTGGGTCCGGGTCAGAGGGGACGCGGAAGACTGTTACCGTATTTATACGGAAAAGGCGGATTTTCCGATTGTCCGAATCTGCCAGGATCCGGCAGATCTGAACGTCCGGAGAGTTCCTCTGTCCGAAGAGGGGACATATGTCATTATCCGGAAAAATCCGTATATTGTCCTTTTTGAGGATCCGGCCGGACTTCTATATAGCGCGAAAGACAGGTATCGCGTCAGCAGGATGCTGCCGGGTCTTTCGGCAGACAGGACGGAAAACGGGACGGCGTCCGGGAGCGACCGGTCTCCCGCCGCGCCTGAGACGAAGCGCACGAAGGAACGACTGGATCGGATGGAGGGATCCATCGATGAGATGACAGAACTCCTTCTGGACATGCGCGGCAGAAATCTCCCGGTGATTTCCTATGCGCAGCAGATCATGATCCGTATGTTATTTACCGGTTATTTTGCGGAAAAACACGGGGAGGTCTTTCAGATTCTCGCAAAAGATCCGGACTCCGAAGAGCTGGTTCTGGCCTATGTCACCATTCTTTGCAGGAATCTGATGTTTCACGATTATCCTCTCCCGGAATCCATATACCGTTATCTGGGGGAACGGATTCTTAAGAATCGGAAAATGAATGTGTTTGAACGTGCCGCCTTTCTGCGGCTGCATCTGACATACGGTGACGGGCAATATGAAGACGCGGCGGAGAAAATCCTCCGGGAATACCTGTTCAGGGGCATCTGTTTTCCGTTTTTCGCGGAACTGTCATCCGCGAAAAAGAGGGAATATTTTCTCACGGGCGTCCGGGTGCTTTCCTTTCAGGACAGGCCGGGCGAAGCGTTTTTTGTGGAATTTTCAGACGGAACCAGGGAATCCATGACGGAAGCTCTGCCGGGGCTGTACACCTGGCCGCTTAGGATTCTGCCTGGCGAGACCCGCACCTGTACGGTCGCGGATGTGTACGGCAGGACGATGATGAGCGAGACGATTCAGGAGGGAGAGGCGGACGCCTCCGTTTCGGATACCCGGTACGGGCTGCTGGGACAGCTGAATACCGGGACGGCGGATCCGGACGCGCAGTACGCGTACGCGGAGCGGGATGATATGGTGAATATATTATTTACACCAGTCAGGGAGTGAGAAAGTGGCAGGGGAAAGACTTTTTATCGGTATTGATCTGAATAATGAGCGGGTGATGGTCAGCTTCTTTTCCGCGAAAATGAATCTGCCGGAGACCGTATCCACGGTTTCCGGCGAGGAGCGCTTCCGGATACCGGCGGCTGTCTTCTGCAGTGAAAACGGCAATTATTTTTACGGGGAGGAAGCGCTGAAAAGGCAGAACCGCACGGACGGCAGTTTTTTTACGGATCTGTATCACGACTCGCTGGACCCGGAGCATGTGGTCACCCGCGGGATGCTCGTTCAGCTGTTTCGCCGGCTGATCCGGTTCCGGGAAAAGTACGGGATCGATGATCCGGACATTTATCTGGCGGTTACGATACCGGAGATTACGGGGGAGGCCGTCCGGCTGTTTGATTCTATCCGCGGCGAACTGGAGATTTCCCCGGACAGTTTTCAGCTGATGGATTACGGCGAGAGCTTTTTTGCTTATGCTTATCATCAGGAGGCCTCCGTCTGTCAGCATGACGTCGCCGAGTTTACCTGTCAGGGTGAGCGGATTTCCTTTGTACTGCTTCATACCGACGGATACGGAACGGTGAAACGCGTTACATCCGAGCGCAGGGAATGGGTGATTCCGGAGCAGCTGAGAGAGGCGGACGCGCAGAAGGATGAGTTTTTCGCGAATATCGTGCGGGAGGCTTTTCTGAAAAAAGTGATCTCCTGCGTGTATTTTATGGGGGACGGGTTTGCCGGCGGCTGGATGCACGAGA
>JAJQDV010000002.1 GCA_021202015.1 Clostridiales bacterium
GTTTGTTTGTTTGTTTGTTTGTTTGTTTGTTTGTTTGTTTGTTTGTTTGTTTGTTAAAGCATATTTGATTTCCATCGGCATGTCAACCCTTTTCTACATTATAATTACATTATAATCACATTGATATTACCTGGAATTTACAATCATTATAACACCTGTTTTACGGGTTGAAACCATCCTTTTTTAATCAAAAAAGGATGGTTTTTTAATGCAAAATATATCTTGCAAGATCGCTCCTCTTTTTAATACCGAGCTTATTAAAGATAATAGAAATATGCCATTTTACGGTGCTTACCCTGATGCCCAGATGATCGCCAATCTCCTGGTTGGTCCAGCCGCCCGCCGCGAGCACGGCGATGGAAAACTCCGTCGTCGTCAGATTATCCGCAATTTCCTCCCCTGTGACGGAACAGTGGATTTTGCGCCAGCCCCTGGAAAAATCGCAGGCGACGTTTATGATTCTCCTGAGATCCTCCGGCCAGTCTTTTTTCAGCGCCACTTCCAGCGTACCGCCGAGCAGATTGTGATGTTCGGCGAAAATCTCGATCAGGCCGTCCGGTCCGGCGAGTTCCCGGGCGAGCAGGATCTGCCGCTTCGCGTTTTCTGAATCTTTCAGTCCCATGTAATCCATGGCAGCGATCATGTGCAGATAAATGGTGGGAATGGGATAGATTTCCGGCTGAAATGCCAGAGCGGTCTGCGCGATGCCGATGCTCCTGCTGAAATCCCTCTGCAGAAAGACGGCATGTGCCTGTAAATAACAGATCATGGAGCGAAGTCCCGGAGAAAAAAACAGAACATTATCCGGTTTTAAAAAAAACTCTTCTTTTAACGGAAAATGAAAAAGTACGGCGTAGAAACAGGATCCAAACGCAGAAACGGCCTGAATCCGGGGTGATGCTTCATTCTTCGTATGGAGATCAACGAGAAACTCTTCGAACCCTGCCAGTATCTGACGGGTATGGTGCGTATTAGCCACCGAGAGGCTGGCAAAAGTGTAAACAAAACAGGCGGTCATGCGCAGAGCCGGATCCGCGTTTGACAAAAACGGTTTCACGGTCTTCATGGCCTCCTCCGGTAGACCGCGGAAGTAATAATACTCCCCCATGGCGATCTCCCGCACCCGGCTGTCCTTGATCGAGCGCACGGTTTCAAGACAATGCCCGGGCTGAAACGCGCAGTTCAGCAGCGGCATGAGATTGGAAATCTCCATGTCCTGCGGTTCTTCTGTCTCTGTGTTTTTCGCGTCTGTATCTGCAGCTGCAGGCGAGTAAGGATTTCCCATTTCGCAGCTTGCCTCCTGCCCGATTCTGTTTTGCTGTTCTCAAAGTCAGAAATACGGATGCAAGCACCCGTATTTCTGACTTATAGTCCCTTGTATCTTATAGAAAAATAAATACTCATACATACTTCGCAACAAGTGCAAAGAACGATCCTGAATCGTTATAAATCCTACAGTATGCCGCCCACCATGATAAAGATCGGCGCAAATACGAGAGATACGATCGTCATCAGCTTGATCAGAATGTTGATGGACGGTCCTGACGTATCCTTGAACGGATCGCCGACGGTATCGCCGACAACCGCAGCCTTATGAGGCTCGCTGCCCTTGCCGCCGTGCTGGCCGCTCTCAATGTATTTCTTCGCATTATCCCACGCGCCGCCGGCGTTCGCCATGAAGATCGCCATCATAACGCCGGTGACCAGAGCGCCCGCGAGCAGTCCGCCGAGAGCCGCAGGTCCCAGAAGGATACCGACGAAGATCGGAACGACGATCGCGATGATACCGGGAACGATCATCTGCTTCAGCGACGCCTGTGTGGAGATGCCGATACAGGTCTTGTAATCCGGCTTGCTCGTCCCCGCAAGGATACCGGGATCCGCGTGGAACTGGCGCCGCACCTCCTCGATCATCTTGTAAGCGGCCTTGGATACCGCCTCCATCGTGATGGCCGAGAACAGGAAAGGAAGCATCGCGCCGATCAGCAGTCCGACGATAACGGTCGGTACCAGCAGGTCGATCGTGGTGAGATCCACCGCCTCCGCGTAGGATACGAACAGAGATAAGGCTGTCAGAGCCGCGGAACCGATGGCAAAGCCCTTGCCGATGGCCGCGGTCGTATTGCCGACCGAATCCAGGGAATCGGTAATCTCGCGTACGTCCTCATCCAGGCCGGACATCTCGGCGATACCGCCGGCATTGTCCGCGATGGGGCCGTAAGCGTCTACCGCGACGGTGCTGCCGGTGGTCGCCAGCATGCCGACGGCCGCAAGCGCGATCCCGTAAACGCCGCAGAAACGATAAGCGACAAAGATACCGGCCGCGATCAGGATGATCGGCCATGTACAGGAGTTCATGCCGACGGCAAGACCGCTGATGATATTCGTCGCGGAACCTGTCTCGGACTGCTCCGCAATCTTCTGAACCGGTTTATGCTTGTCAGAGGTATAGTATTCGGTAATCCGTCCGATCGCGATGCCGACAATCAGACCGGCAATGATCGGTCCGCAGTACCGGAAGGAGCCGAGCATCGGCTTGCTGAGTACGATCGCCAGGACAACCGTGATGATATCCGCCACATTGCTGCCCATATTCAGAGACTTCTGCGGATCGCCGCCCTCCTTGCCGCGAACAAAGAAGATACCGATGATCGAGGCAACGATACCGACCGCCGCCAGGCACAGCGGATACAGCGCTCCTCCGATCTGACCGAACGAACCGGAGATACCGGAAGCGATCAGACCCAGTGTAATCGCGGAAATAATAGAACCTACATAGGACTCGAACAGGTCGGCGCCCATACCGGCGACATCACCGACGTTATCACCGACATTGTCCGCGATAACGGCCGGGTTACGGGGATCATCCTCCGGGATGCCCGCCTCCACCTTGCCGACGAGGTCCGCGCCGACATCGGCGGCCTTCGTGTAGATACCGCCGCCCACACGGGCAAACAACGCTACCGAGGAGGCTCCGAGGCTGAAACCGAACAGAATCGAGGTGTTGCCCGTGATTATGTAAATCAGGCTCACACCGGCAAGTCCGAGGCCTACCACGCAGAGACCCATAACGGCGCCGCCGCGGAACGCAACCGGAAGCGCCGCGGACATGCCCTTCTCCTTCGCGGCGTTCGCGGTCCGGACATTCGCCCTGGTCGCCACGCTCATGCCGAAGAAGCCGGCCAGGATGGATAAAACCGCTCCGATCACAAAGCAGAGTGCCGTGGGCCAGCCGATGGCAAATCCCACAACCAGGAATACAACGATAATGAAGATGATCAGAATCTTGTATTCCGAAAAAAGAAACGCCCGCGCGCCCTCATGGATCGCCGCGGCGATTTCCTTCATCCGGTCTGTTCCCTCCGGCTGCTTTCGCACGCTCGCGGCCAGACCGGCGGCGACGATCAGTGCGATGACGCCGATGATTGGAATGATCAAAGTCCAGGTAATCATTTTAAATTGCTCCCTTCAAAAATAAAATTTCTATAAAGTATAGTAACACAATCCAAACAGGTAAGTCAAGTATAAAGGCGCTCTGTTTCAGCGCTTTACGCCCCTGGTATCGCGGTTTCCGATGTGCAGGCGGTTCAGAACCACTTCCTTTCCGTTCAAACTCACCGACGGGCTCTCATCTCCGCGCAGGATCCACGCCGCCTCCAGAGACTCCCCGGCGGACAGCCGCATCCCGCGGACGCCGATCGCGCCCTTCTTTTTCTCCGGAATCTCCGCCACCGCGACGCGCAGAAAATAATTCTTTTCCGACCGCATGACCAGCGTGTCGTCATCCGCCGCCTCCCCCGCGCAGATCAGGGAGTCGCCGTCCGCGAGCTTCGTTGCCGCAGTGGTGCGCTTGGCCACGTCGAATTCCGCTCCGTCCACGCGCTTGATCATGGAGGATTTTGTGACAAACAGGATGCTCTTCCCGCGGATCCCGGCCAGCGGCAGAACAGATATGACATTTTCGGTGTCGCTGGAGTAGTTGCAGATGTTATCCGCCGGGATCCCCCTGTCCCGGAACTTCCCTGCGGGAACATCCTCCATCTTCACCAGATGCATCCGTCCGGCATCCGTAAACAGGCACAGCCTGTCGTCGCTCATGCAGGATACGACAAACCGGCTCTCGGCGTCCGCCGCCTCACGGTTTCTCTCATAGACGGACTCATCCACGGACTTGACATACCCGAAACGGTCCATCAGAAGCACCGCCGGAACGGCATCCTGCTTTTTCTCCTCGTAAACCGCCTCCGCCGCGTTCTCGATCACGGTTTTTCGCGGGACGGCAAATTCCTGCTTCAGGGCTTTCAACTCCCGCATCAGAACCTTTGCCATCTCCGCGCGGCTGCCGAGCACCTTCTCATAAAAACCGATGTTTTTCATCGTCTCCTCATGCTCCCGGATCAGCGCCTCGATTTCAAGCCCGATCAGCTTATACAGGCGCATCTCGAGGATCGCCGTTGCCTGGCGTTCCGTGAACCGGAGCAGGGAAGCGGTCTTCTGCGAAAGCTTTGATTTGAATTTGATCCCGTCCGTCACGCCGTCCACCAGGCAGGCCTTCGCCTGTTTGACGTTCTTGCTGCCCCGCAGGATCTCGATGATCAGGTCGATCACGTCGCAGGCCCGGATCAGACCCTCCTGGATCTCCTGTTTTTCCCGTTCCTTATTTAATAGCGTCGTATATTTGCGGGTCGCCAGCTCAAACTGAAACCGGACGTTATGGCGGATGATGTTCACGATGCCCATCGTCTCCGGCCTGCCGTCCGCGACCGCCAGCATATTCACGCCGAACGTATCCTCCAGCCGTGTCTTCTTATATAACAGATTGCAGATATTCTCCGCGTCCGCGCCCTTTTTCAGCTCGATCACGATGCGGATGCCTTCCTTTGAGGATTGATTGGAGATATCCGTGATATCCGTCGTCTTCTTCGTCTCGACCAGGCTGTACACGTCATTTAAAAACTTGCCGATGTTCGCCCCGATCATCGTGTAGGGGATCTCCGTGATGACGATGCGTTCCTTCCCGCCCTTCACCGGCTCGATCTCCACCCTCCCGCGCAGGCGGATCTTTCCGTTTCCGCTCTCGTAGATCGCGGGAAGCTCGTCCCGGTTGATCACAATGCCGCCGGTCGGAAAATCCGGTCCCGGGATGATGTCGAGCATCTCCTCCGTCGTGATATCGGGATTCTTCATAAAGGCGATCATCCCGTCGATCACCTCGCCCAGATTGTGTGGCGGGATGCTGGTCGCCATGCCGACCGCGATGCCCTCGGCGCCGTTGACCAGGATGTTCGGCACCCTCACCGGGAGCACCGACGGTTCCTTCTCCGTGGCGTCAAAATTCGGGATAAAATCCACCACATTTTTATCCAGATCGGCCAGATACGCCTCCTGCGTGATCTTCTGAAGCCGCGCCTCCGTGTAGCGCATCGCCGCCGCGCCGTCCCCCTCGATGGAACCGAAGTTGCCGTGCCCGTCCACCAGGGGCATCCCGTATTTAAACTCCTGCGCCATCACGACCAGCGCGCCGTAGATGGAACTGTCCCCGTGCGGATGATATTTTCCCATGGTATCGCCCACGATACGCGCGCACTTCCGGTACGGCCGGTCGTAACGGATCCCCAGCTCATACATATCGTACAGCGTCCGCCGCTGCACCGGCTTTAAGCCGTCCCGCACATCCGGGAGCGCCCGCGCGATGATTACGCTCATGGCGTAGTCAATGTATGATTTCTGCATGATCTCGGAGTATTCGGTGTGGAGAATCTGTTCCCCTGCTGCAGCCATGTTCTGTCCTCCTGTTAATCTGTATATAATGTAAAATTCTTTTTATCACACATCCAGCTCCGCCTCATTCGCGTGCTCATATATAAAAGCCTTCCGCGGCGGCACATCCGTCCCCATCAGCATCTCCGTGACGTCGGACGCCATGCGCCCGTCCTCGATGCCGACACGCTTTAAAATCCGCCGCGCGGGATCCAGCGTCGTCTCCCAGAGCTGCTCCGCGTCCATCTCGCCCAGGCCCTTATAGCGCTGCAAAGTAAAACTGCCCTTATGGCTCTTCCGGTAACGCGCCAGCGCCTCGTCGTCGTAGAGATACTCCTCCTCACCCTTCGACGGGATGACCTTGTACAGCGGCGGCATGGCGATGTAGACATGTCCCTCGAAGATCAGTTCCGGCATGAAACGGTAAAACAGCGTCAGCAGCAGCGTCGCGATGTGCGCGCCGTCCACATCGGCGTCCGCCATAATCACGATCTTGTCGTAGCGCAGCTTCGAAATGTCAAAGTCATTGCCGTACCCTTCCGAAAATCCGCAGCCGAAGGCGTTGATCATCGTCTTGATCTCCGCGTTCGCCAGCACCTTGTCGATGCTCGCCTTCTCAACGTTCAGAATCTTCCCCCGGATCGGCAGGATAGCCTGGAAATTCCGGTCGCGGGCCGTCTTCGCGGAGCCTCCCGCGGAATCTCCCTCGACAATGAAGATCTCACACTTCGAGGCGTCCCTGCTTTCGCAGTTCGCCAGCTTTCCGTTCGAGTCAAAAGAGAACTTCTGCTTTGTCAGAAGGTTTGTTTTCGCCCGTTCCTCGGTCTTTCGGATCTTCGCCGCCTTCTCCGCGCAGGAGAGGACCGTTTTCAGCGTGTCCAGATTCTTATCAAAATAGAGCTGAATTTCCTCGGTCGTCACCTTCGCCGTCACCCTGGAGGCGTCCTGATTATCCAGCTTTGTCTTCGTCTGTCCCTCAAAGCGGGGCGCCGGGTGCTTGACCGAGACCACGGCGGTCATGCCGTTGCGCACATCGGCTCCGGTAAAATTCGCGTCCTTCTCCTTCAGCACGCCGATCTGGCGCGCGTACTGGTTCATCACGGTCGTGAGCGCCGTCTTAAAACCCGTGATGTGCGTGCCGCCCTCGGCATTATAGATATTATTACAGAATCCGAGAATATTTTCGTGGAACTCCCCCGTGTACTGGATGGCGGCCTCCACAGTAATGCCGTCGCATTCTCCCTTAAAAAAAACCGGCTCATGGAGCGCCTCGGATTTTTTGTTGATATCCCGGACAAAACCGACGATGCCCTCCTCCTCGTGAAACTCAATGTGCTCCGGCTCCTTCAGGCGCAGATCATCATAAAAAATCGTCAGTCCCGGATTCAGATAAGCCGTCTCATGCAGCCGGCTTTTGACCTCATCCTCCTTGAAGCGGGTCTTCTCAAAGATCGTCGGGTCGGGGAGAAAATTTACCTTCGTCCCGGTCTCTTTTGTCTTCCCGATCACCGGCAGCAGACCGTTCACCAGCTTCTCCGTGGGAACGCCGCGCTCGTAGCGGTCATGATGGACGGCGCCGTCCCTGCTGATCTCCACATCCAGATATGTGGACAGCGCGTTCACCACGGAAGATCCCACGCCGTGCAGGCCGCCGCTGGTCTTGTATACCGAATCGTCAAACTTCCCTCCGGCATGCAGCGTGGAAAATACCAGCCGCGCCGCGGGAACGCCCTTCTCATGCATCCCCACCGGGATGCCGCGCCCGTTGTCTTCCACCGTACAGGAGCCGTCCGCCTCCAGCGTCACATAAATCCGGTCGCAGAAACCCGCCAGATGCTCGTCCACCGCGTTGTCCACGATCTCATAGATCAGATGGTTTAAACCCTTTCGCGAAACGCTCCCGATATACATACCTGGGCGTTTGCGGACCGCCTCCAGTCCCTCCAGGACGGAGATGCTTTTTTCATCGTAAGCTGCCTGTTTTGCCATTTTTTCACCTTTTAAATCAAATATTTTCGCTATTGTAGCGGAACTCTATGCCTGTTCAATCATGCAAGATTATTCTCTTCGTATACCGGTGTTGATCCGTATCGTTGAAACTGCCAGCATAAAATGCTGCGACCGATCCACCGCAGCCACAAGAGCAGGTACATTAAAATGTATATTATGGTCTGTATAAATATGAACATCACCGATCTTATGCTCAAAATTGCCGATTTCTCCGAAAACCCAGTAATATGCCGTAAAATCAACCAGCCCATCCGGATCGACATCCCAGTACATGGATTCAGACGGTTTCCCGATATCAATTCCAATACCGTCCAGATAAACGGAAACCTCCGGATATGCTGCCCTCACCTGCCTGCGGTACTCTTTGCAATAGCCGCAGCTGCAGAGATCCTCATCCTTAAGTTCATCATAATATTTCCCTGTTACTTCAACATCAACGTTCACTCTTATTTACCTCAATCAAAACCTCTTTCCCCCGAAATGCAAAGCCATATTTGCGAATATTTCTGACGCCCCGCGCTTTCAGATCCGCCTCGTAGTTCATGTGATCGATCTGTTCCAACGCCCGCTGTGCGGTATCCGCAAGACTTTCTTCCTTCTTTGGATCAAACACCTTGAATTCGATGATTATCCCGTTCTTCGTTTTATCCATCGGCTCAATGGAAACATCATATCGTCCGAAGCCGCTCTCCCTGTTTGAAGTCAGGATATGCGTGCGGTTCAGATCCGCGATCAGCCCCAGCGTAAATCCATGATAAAATTGTTCTGCTTTATCATTTTCCGTCGAGACATTTCCCACATCAAAATAACTGAAGGTCTGCATCGTCACCTTTTCCATATACCGCTGCATGCCTTCAAGATTTCCGTTCAGCAGCATACGGATAAAATCCGTATACTCATCATAAGACTTCGCAAACCATTTTTTTACAAGCTTATAAAAAGCCTCCTGTACTTCGCGGTTTGTCAATCTGATCTCATACCTGTCTTCCTGCGGCTGTACAATCTTCACATAACCGGTAGTAAGGAACCAGCTCCAGATTGTTTTTGAGTCTCCTGCAAGCTCGGCATATGTAATAGCCTCATCGATCTCCGTGACAACAGACTCCCCTTTTAATAACATTTCAAACTCATCTTTTACCTTGAGGGAACCTTCGCGCACCAGCCTGCCGACCAGCGCGTTGCTGCTGGTGTTGACCCAGTACGGCGCGAGCTTCCCATCCCGCAGATAATTTAAAATAGACCATGGATTATAGATAGCCTTATGCTCTCCGAACTGAAATCCATCATACCAGTAATCGACTTCTTTCTTCTGATCCGACAATCCGTAAAGTGCCAATGATTCATATACTTCCTGATCGGTAAATCCAAAACAGGTCTCATAAACCGGCGACAGGGTCGTCACAACACGCAGATTATTCAAATCCGAAAAAACCGACTCCTGCGTAATCCTCGTAATACCCGTCATCAATCCGCGGTTCAGGTAAGGATTATCCTTGAACGCGGCGTGAAACATTCGGCGGGCATATGCGATCGCCTCTTCCCAATAGCCGGCCGTATAGGCCTCCAGCATCGGCGTATCATATTCATCGATCAGGATCAGAACCTTTTTTTCAAAATGGCGGTACATAAAACCGGACAGCTTAAAAACAGCCTCCATACATTCTTCATCCGTGATATCCTGATCGATCACTTTTGAAAATCCTTTTCGCTCCGCCTCCTCCAGCTTTTCCGATCGTAACAGATACCTGTGGCGCAGATACAGATCCGACATGAGACGCTTCATCTTCGCCGTCATGCTTTCATAACTGTCCTGTTTGACATCCGCCAGACTGAGGCTGATGACGGGAATCGTCCCCTGCTTCGCGCACAGTTCTTTATCTTCTGAAATCTGCAGGCCGGCAAAAAGCGCTCCCCGATCCTTATACTGATTTGAAAAAAAAGTCTCCACCATATTCAGCGTCAATGTCTTGCCGAAACGTCTTGGTCTGGTAATCAGCGTCACCTGATCCGCGCCATTGTACCAGTCTCTGATAAAATATGTCTTGTCTACATAAAAAACATTTCTGCTGATGATATCCTCAAACGCGGTGATCCCCAGCGCCACCTTTTTCTTCATGAGAACCACAACCTCCCGTCCCATTTCCTGTAATCTTAGCACAGCGGCAGGGATGCCGCAAGAGTGAATGTATAACACTTTCATAACCGGTTTTTGATTTTTCCCTGCGATAAAGCGTCCTGGTAAAGTCTGTTCAGATTCCCGGTATAATCCTGTTTTTTCCCGGCGGCCATAGCCAGCGTGCAGATCACCTCCGAGCAGCCGTCCATCACCTTTCGCGCACGCTTATAAGCGCCCTCATCCATCGATGCGAACGGCTTTACGCTGATCACCTCCGACGCCAGCGCCTGTGCGGCGGGATAGTCCAGATCGTTCTCATACAGTATTCCAACCGCAAAAGGAACGGCCTCCCGCTGCAGCCGGCGAAACACTGCCGTGCCCGTCCCGCAGCCGGCGATCACGAAGACCTCCGGCTTTCCGCGCACCGCCTCAAGCTCCACACATCCGGTTCTCTCCTCGAAAGAACCTGCCGTCATACCATACAGTTCCCGTATATAACCGCCTGTAAAAACCTCCTCCGGCGTCCCGACGCGGTCCACCCGATCGCCGCGGATACACGCGATTTTATCAGAGATGCGCTCTGCCAGGTCCAGTTCGTGCAGGGACAGGATGACGGACAGATTTTTTTCCCGCGTCATTTTCTGCAGAACAGACAAAAACTCCAGCTTGTATCGGATATCCAGGAAAGAGGTTGGCTCGTCCAGAACGATGATATCCGGCTCCTGGCAGAGAGCGCGCGCCAGCATGACGCGCTGTTTCTGCCCGTCGCTGGTTTTCTCAAAATCACAGTCCGCCAGTTCTGAAATATGCACCAGCTCCATCGACGCGCGGACGATTTCCCTGTCACGCCCGCTTAATACGCCGAATTTTCCGGTGTAGGGATAGCGCCCCGATGCCACGACGTCCCCGCAGCTCATCAGCTCCGGCCGCGGCCGATCGGTCAGCACCACTGACAGTTTCTGAGAAAGCGCGGCGGGCGTGATCTCCTCCATAGACTGTCCGTCCAGATACACCACGCCCGCGATGGGAGTCAGCTGCCGGATCATACTCTTTAAAATCGTCGTTTTTCCGGCTCCGTTCGGGCCGATCAGGGTCAGGAACTCCCCCCGGCGGATCTGAATGCAAATATCTCTGATCAAAGGAACGCCGTTGTAGCCGACCGTAAGGTTTTCCGTATGAAAGTATTTTTTTTCTGTATGAATATCGAATCTTTCTGTATGATTCATGACTCTACCGTCCTCTGCTTATCATAACCGCGATAACGACCGGCGCGCCGAACACCGCGGTAACTGCGCTGATCGAGAGTTCCGTCGGCGCGAATACCACCCGCGCCAGGAGATCACAGAACAGGCAGAACACCGATCCTCCCAGAAAACATGCCGGAATCATCAGAACCGGCTTCGCCGTCCGAAACAGGTTTTTCACCAGATGGGGAACCGCGACTCCCACAAAAGAAACAGGACCCGCAAAGGCCGTCACACAGGCGGACAGGACACTTGAAAGCAGCACAAGAGCCGCGCGAAACAGCGGGATGCGAACGCCCATGTTCGACGCATAAGCCTCCCCGAACTGATAGGCGCTGATCGGCTTGGACATCAGAAACACACAGAATGTCGCCGCGAAGATCACCACAGCCATCACGGCAACATTCCCCCAGGTAATCCCGGAAAAGCTGCCCATGGACCAGTTGTGCAGGTTCACAATATTCGAATCGTCCGCAAAGGTCACCACAAACTCCGTGACCGCGTTGCAGATGTATCCGATCATTACACCGCCGACGATCAGCATGGACATGCGGTCCACCGCCTTTGAAATCAGCAGGACAAATCCCATCGAGATCATGGAACCGAGAAAGGCCGCGGCGACCATTCCAATGGAGGAAATAACCATGGCATGACTCAGACAGAACACCATAAAAAGGGCGACGATCAGCTTCGCGCCGGAGGAAATCCCCAGCACGAACGGACCCGCGATCGGATTATGGAAAAAGGTCTGCAGCAGATATCCGGACAGCGAAAGCCCGCCGCCCAGAATCAACGCCGCCATCGCCCGCGGGAACCGGAGCTGCAGCACAATATCCGCCCAGGTATCATTTCCGCTTTCTCCAGTAAGAATGCGGAGGATCTCCCGAAGCGGAATATTTACGCTTCCGATACAGATATTCAGGATAAAAAACAAAAGCACCAGTATTGCCAGGAATACATAAGTTATAAAATATCTACGTTTCATTATTTTCACCGGATAATAATATACCGCCTGTGGATACATCGAAATACGGTCAATTCAGCTCTGTTTCAGATATCTCTCAATTTCCGACCGCAACTTCGGATATCTCCCCGAATCAGAATGAAATTTACGAATATCTACAAATCAGGCTGCGGCTCATGAAAGTTTATACAGGTATTTCAGATTTTCCGTATCTCCCTGCAGCATTTTTCGGATATCGGAAGTGATCGTCCCCAGTTCCATGGACGACTGATAGAGATTTTTCGTCGTACAGTATACATGATCCTCCGAAACGGCCTTAAAATTCTCCAGCAATTCGCTCTGCGCGAGAAAATCCTCCAGACTGTCCAGCTCACCCTCGATCGTACTGTTGTAAATCAGATAATCGGCGTCCTTCGCCGCAGCGTAAAACTCCTCCATCTGCATCGTCACAGCGGAAGACGCGCTGTCGTCCTCCTCCCCCAGATCATCAAAAATATATACGCCGCCCGCCTGTTCGATCATTTTCGGCAGGTAGTTCGATGTCTTTCGGACATTCACCGCCCCGTTTGTCGTTATGTAAAAAAAGGCAACCGCAGGTCCGGCCTGGTCTTCGTCGTCCGCCTTCTCATAAAGTGCAGTTTCCTCCTCTTCCGCCGCCTTCTCATAAAATGCGGTTTCCTCTTCTTCGTCCGGGTTCTCATAAAGAGCGGATTCCGGCTCCACGCCGGCGTTCTGCTGCAGCCCGCTGGGCGGCTCGTCCGCGGAGTGGTAGTTG
>JAJQDV010000067.1:0-21002 GCA_021202015.1 Clostridiales bacterium
GGAGCAAACACACCGAAAGAGCGTAAGCTCCTGAGGTGACCGCTTTTCGTATGAAACTTGGTTTGTCTAAATCATAATCTGTATGAAGTTTTCAGGGAATATAAGAAACTATCAGATGGCTTGTATTTCATGGCCTAGTAGCTCAGTTGGTTAGAGCGCCGCCCTGTCACGGCGGAGGTCGAGGGTTCGAGTCCCTTCTGGGTCGTATCAGGGATCTTAGCTCAGCTGGGAGAGCATCTGCCTTACAAGCAGAGGGTCATAGGTTCGAGCCCTATAGGTCCCATTTTACAGCATCTACCTGATTTTAAGCACAGGTTTTCAAGCAGTAAAATGTGACACCGCCTGACGGCGGATGCACACGATTTCATACGAAATCGGCGTGAAAAACCGGATCGGAGTATGCTATATATGCCGATGTGGCTCAATTGGCAGAGCAGCTGATTTGTAATCAGCAGGTTATCGGTTCGAGTCCGATCATCGGCTTTTTGGCGGCTTTCAATCTGATAATCGCTGATATCATTTTAGCTAAAAGCTTTGAGTGTTATACAATTAAAAATTATTATGGGTGGGTTCCCGAGCGGCCAAAGGGGGCAGACTGTAAATCTGTTGTCGACGACTTCGAAGGTTCGAATCCTTCTCCGCCCACTAAAAGTGTAGAGGCAGAAAGGTTAACTGTTGGTATGAAAACAAAACGGTTCGAATCCTTCTCCGCCCACTACCACAATCTTTTATTTGTTATTAATTTCATATCGCGGGATGGAGCAGTCTGGAAGCTCGTCGGGCTCATAACCCGAAGGTCGTAGGTTCAAATCCTACTCCCGCAACTCACGCCCAGTTAGCTCAGTTGGTAGAGCAGAGGACTGAAAATCCTCGTGTCTCTGGTTCGATTCCGGAACTGGGCATTTTTTTATTGGATTTAAACTTACAGCCTGCTGACCCGGCACAACACAAAATAAACACATTTGCATCACATATCGCTCATAGGATGTCAGTAAAATGCTACACAGGAAGTTTAGAGATATTTTTCAGTAAGGAGATCCGAGCATGAGCAAAAAAAATGACATTCCCATGACCGATGAAGATCTTGTGGAAATGCACAGACAGGCGAAGAAAAAAAAGAAAAACCGACTGATTCTCACGATCGTGATCGTTGTTGTTGTCGTCCTTGTGGCAGGCACGATCGCGATTCTTGCGCTACGGAACCGGGTTTCGCAGTCGGTGAGCAGCTCCGACAGTGAGGTGTTGTCCGCGGAAGTGACGACCGGCAGTATCAGTACGACGGTGTCCGGTTCCGGGACGCTGGCGGACGAGGAGGTGGAGAGTATTGATGTCCCGAGCTCTCTGGAAATTGTGGATTATTATGTGGAGGCCGGCGATACGGTCAGCGAAGGGGATCTGATCGCAACGGTGACGAATGCCTCCCTGCTCACTGCGTTGTCTGATACGCAGGACGCGCTGGATGAGCTGGATGAGGAGCTGGAGGACGCAGCGAGCGACGAGGTCAGCAGTACGATCACCTCCAGTGTTGCCGGCCGTGTGAAATACATCGCGGTTTCCGCCGGAGACGACGTGGCGACGGTGATGTATGACAGCGGTTCTCTGATGCTGCTCTCCCTGGATGGTTATATGGCGGTGGATATCACTACGGACAGCCTGACGGCGAATGATTCTGTCACGGTGATTTCGAGCAGCGGAACATCCTACAGCGGAACCGTAGAGTCTGTGACAGACGGAACGGCGACGATTATTCTCACGGATGACGAAACTACATACGGCGATACGGTTACCGTGAGCACTACAGGCGGCACAGAACTGGGGACGGGAGAGCTTTATATACACAGTCAGATGGCAATCACCGGCTACGCCGGGACAGTCTCTGCCGTGAATGTTTCAGAGAATGCGTCGGTTTCCTCGGGGACAACGCTGCTGACGCTGACGGATACGGAGACCTCGGCGAACTATGACGCGATTTTAAAGGAACGGGAAGATACGGAGGAGCAGCTGGAGACGCTGATCCGGATTTACAAGGAGGGCGGCATCTGCGCGACCGCTTCCGGGACGATCTCGACGCTGAATTCGACGTCGTCCTCCGGTTCGTCCGACGCGAGCGCGATGACTTATTCTGACAGTACTTCGTCGGACAGCGTATCTGCGGTATATACAACCTCCGACAGTACTTCGTCGGATAGTGTATCTGCAGTATACACGACCTCCGACAGTTCTTCAACGAGCAGTTCCTCGTCCGACAGCTCCTCAACGAGCAGTTCTTCATCCGGCAGCTCTTCGACGAGCGGCACGACCACCGTGGCGACGATTTCTCTGGATGAAAATATGACGATTACCATCAGCGTCGATGAGTCAGATATCCTTTCCCTCTCGGAGGGGCAGGAGGCTGCCGTGACGATTGATTCCATCGGGGAAGATACTTACACGGGAACCGTGACGAGCATCAGTACCTCGGCGGAGAGCAGCTCCGGCGTGACTTCCTACTCGGCGGAGATCACGATCGAAAAGACAGATGATATGCTTTCCGGCATGTCCGCGTCGGTGGTGGTTACGATCGAGGGTGTCGACGACGCATTGCTGATCCCCGTAGATGCGCTGCACCAGACCAGCTCAACGGCCTATGTATATACGGAGTATGATGAGAGCAGCGGGGAGTACAGCGGCATGGTGGAGGTGACCACGGGATTATCCAACAGCTCCTACGTGGAGATCACGGACGGCCTCAGCGAGGGTGATACGGTGTACTATACAGAGTCCTCTGACGACAGCTCCGATACAGAATTTGGCAATATGGGCGGCGGTATGGACTTCAGCGATATGGGCGGCGGTTCGGACTTCAGCAATATGGGCGGCGGTTCGGACGGCGGCGGTATGCCCGGCGGAGGAAACTGAAAAAATGATTGATCTGAATAATATTTCAAAAGTATATCTGGTCGGAGATGAGGAGGTCCGCGCCCTGGATCATGCCAGCATGCACATATATCAGGGAGAATTTGTCTCGATCATCGGACCGTCCGGCAGTGGAAAATCAACGCTGATGAATATCATCGGCTGCCTGGACACCGCGGACGCGGGCACCTATCTGCTGGATAAGGTACCCATCGAGGATTATACGGAAAACGAGCTGGCCCATATCCGCAATAAGAAAATCGGCTTCGTGTTTCAGAGCTTCAACCTGATCGCGAAGCTGACGGCGGAGGAAAACGTGGAGCTTCCCCTGATCTACCAGGGTGTAAAAAAGGCGGAGCGCCAGGATCGCGTGAAGGAGGCCATGGCCCGCGTCGGGCTGGAAAAGAGGGCAAAGCATCTGCCGACCGAGCTTTCCGGCGGGCAGCAGCAGCGTGTGGCGATCGCGAGGGCGATCGTGATGCGGCCGTCGCTGATTCTGGCGGATGAGCCGACCGGAAACCTGGATTCGAAAACGAGCGAGGAGATTATGGACATTTTTCATGAGCTGCACAGGCAGGGAAATACGATTGTGCTGATCACCCATGACGACGAGGTGGCGCGGCAGGCCTCCCGCAGCATTCATATCCTTGACGGAAAAGTATCGGAGGTGACGTTATGACACAATCGCTGAAAATGGCGGTAAAATCCCTGGCGGGAAATAAACTCCGGGCGTTCCTGACCATGCTGGGCATTATCATCGGCGTGCTGGCTCTGGTTGTTCTGGTCAGCCTGGTAAACGGGGCGACGTCCTCGGTGACCGATTCGGTCTCCAGCCTCGGCAGCAATCTTCTGACGGTCACGATCTCCGACGACAAGGGGGATCCGATCAAACTGGATACTCTGACTGAGTGGTCGGATGAGGAGGGAATCGGGGAGATCGCTCCCAGCGCCTCCACATCCGCGACCTTAAAATACGGTTCCGACAGCGACAGTATTACCGTATACGGCACGACTCCTTCTTATTACGATGTGGAGGGGCTGAATCTTGTCCTTGGCCGCTTTTTAAAGACGACGGACGTTGATAATAACAATTACATCTGTGTCATCAATGAGACGACGGCGACAGATATGATCGGCTATCTGGACTGCGTGGGGGAGGAGATTTCTCTGGACGGCATGAAGTTTACGGTGGTGGGTGTGCTGGAGGATGACGACAGCTCTCTGACCTCCGTGTTCAGTTCCGGATCCATGGTGGCCTATATCCCTTATACGACGCTTCTTCGGCTTTCCTCCTCCGTGAGTACGGATATCACGGAGTTCTATGTCAGCGCGGAGGATGACAGCGACACGGATGCGGCGGAGACCGCCGTCACGGCGCTGCTGATGGATCGGTTTGAGGAGGATGAGGATGCCTTTACGGTTTCCAGTCAGAGCATACTGGAGGATACGGTGAGCAGCATCACCTCCGTTCTGACCATGCTGCTGGGCGCCATTGCGGCGATTTCCCTGGTTGTCGGCGGCATCGGTATTATGAACATTATGATGGTGACCGTTACGGAAAGAACCCGCGAGATCGGTATCCGTAAGGCGATCGGAGCTACAAGAGGCGTGATTCTGCGGCAGTTTCTGATGGAGGCCGTAGTTCTGTGTATGATCGGCTGCGCCATCGGCATCTTCCTTTCGTGGATCGTGCTGCAGCTGGCTTCTGTGGTTGCGTCCAGCCTGAGTATGAGCTTTGCCCTGAACGGGACCGTTGTGGTGATCGCCATTGTTTTCTGTTTTCTGATCGGCATCGTATTCGGATTATACCCGGCCAATAAGGCCGCAAAAATGAAACCGATCGACGCGCTTCATTACGGCGGCTGACGGTAAAAGGAGGATACGATGAAAAAAACAGTTCAGAAAATATATGAAAAATTGCATAATAACTCTTTTTTACATAAAAGACGGCTGTATGTGATCCTGACGATCGTATTTTCCGTGCTGCTGCTGGCGGACATCGGTATGGCGCGGATGATTCCGGACACCTCGGCCCGGGGAGATTTTCAGAACATGCAGATGTCGGGTTCTTTCGGGGATACGGACAGCGCATGGGAGGACAGTGAGAACTCTGACGATACGGACAGTGTCGGGGACGGCAGTGAGAACGCCGATGATACGGACAGTACGGATGAAAGCGGAGACGCCGACAGCGCAATGCGTGGGGGCGGCAGGGGTGATTCGGACACGGAAACCGCGGACGGTGATTCAGACAGTTCGGACAGCTCCGGGTTTGAGATGCAGGGTACGCCGGACAACGGGAGCGGCACGCCGCCTTCGGATATGAGCGACGGTGAGATGCCGGATTTTGACAGTGAGGACTTTGACGGCTACGGAAACGGCGGAGATTTTGATTTCGAGGCTTCGGATGACGGAACGGATTCCTCCGCCGATGAGGAGACCGGCAGTTATCCTGACATGAGCGACTTTGTGGACGCGCAGTCCGGCAATGCCTCTTCGGCGCTGTCTGTTCTGCAGGCGATTCGCTCTCACTGGCTGCTGATCCTGATCATTCTGGCGATTCTTGATGCCGGCAGTATCTTTATGCTGATCCGCCTTTCCCGTAAGGAGAAGGAACGCATTGCGGCACAGGAGAAAGCGCTCCGCGAGGAGGCGGCGAAAACCGGCGACATTCACATTGCCCGGCCTGTGAAGAAGGAAAGCAGACATTCTCATTATCTGTGGATCATCGCGGTGATCGTGATCGTTCTGCTGATAATTATGGTGAAGCTTTTTACCCGGCAGACGGATTCGAGTACAGCGGAAACTGAGGCCACGGTTTATTCCGGCACGGCGGAGCTCGGCGATATCAGTACGGTCCTGCCCGGAACGGGAACTCTGGAAGAGGAGGACGCTTATGAGCTGTCCCTTCCGGATGAAGTGGAGATTACAAAATGGTATGTCTCTGACGGGGATACCGTCGAGGAAGGCGACGTGCTGGCGTCCGTGGATCAGGTATCCGTCATGACGGCCATCGCTACGGTACAGTCTACGATGACTTCTCTGGATGAGGCGCTGGAGGACTGCGAGGACGACGCGGTCTCCGGTACCATTACGGCAGCGGCGGACGGCCGTGTGATCGCCATATACGCGGAGTCCGGAACCGACGTGGTGGATACCATGTATGAAAACGAGGCGTTGATGCTGTTGTCGCTGGACGGATATATGGCGGTGTCCATAGATACGAGCGCGGACATCTCTGCCGGTGATTCGGTGAATGTAACCCTGTCGGACGGCACGGTGGTCAGCGGAAAAGTGGAAAGTATGGCGAGTACGACCGCGGTGATCACGGTCTCAGACAACGGTCCCGATCTGGGCGATCTGGTTTCGGTAGAGACGGAGGACGGCACTTATGTGGGCGAGGGAACGCTTTATATCCACAGCGAGCTGAAGGTGACCGGTTTTACCGGAACGGTTTCTTCAATTTCTGTCTCCGAGGGAAGTACGGTCAGCAGCGGCGATACGCTCCTGACACTGACGGATACCGATTATACGGGGCAGTATGAGCTTTTGCTGGAGCAGCGTTCTGAACTGGAAAGCCAGATGGAGACCCTGTTTCAGCTGTATGAGGACGGATATATCTATGCCTCTGAGTCCGGCGTGATCTCCGGCCTGAGCGATTCGGGTTCTGATGAGGATTCTTCCTCCGGCGAAGATTCTTCAGATGACAGTTCCTCAGATTCAACGAGTGAGAGTTCCTCGGATTCCGCTGACGCAACAGGTTATACGGACAGCAGTTCAAATGACTCGTCTGTGAGCGGGAGTTTGGGATACAGTATACAGAACCTGTCCTTAGGAAGCGGCGTTTCCGGTTCTGCGGTTTGTCAGACGACGGGGAGTGGTCGGACCGTACAGACAGCGGCAGTGTCCGCAACGGATGTTTTGAGTGTACAGATGACAACGCTGTCCGCAGGGGACGGAGAAAGCACACAGATCACGACGTTGTCTTCCGCGACATCCGGAAGCGACGATGATACGGATTCCGTGACGACCTGGATCGGCGTAGTGAGCGAGATTACGTCGGAGACGGCGGAACTGACATCTCTGACAGGAACTGACAGCCTGTCCCTGGATCTGGAGACATCGGTCGAAGTTACCATCTATGCGGACGGCAGCCTGGAAACCGGCTCGGTGAGCGATGTGGCGGTGGGAGATATTCTGATTCTGTCCTATGATTCGGACGGTACATTGTCTCAGATCGTGTGTATTTCCATGAACAGCAGCTCTGACGAGGAGGACAGCGACAGTTCCTCCGAAACGACTGATTCGAGTACGGACACCTCGAGCCAGAGCGGATCCTCCGACAGCCGGACCGATAGCTCCGGCAGCGGCGGGACATCCGGGAGCGGAGATGCCTCGGGCAGTCAGAGCGGCAGCCAGAATGTGTACGGCACGGTCACGGATGGGAGCGGCAGCATGCAGGATTCATCCGACGGTTCGTCGATGAGTGACGCATCCTCCGCAATGAGCGGCAGTACGGATACGGATTCCACAGAGGCATCCGATGCCGCGACGGAGGCTCTGGAGGAGGAGATATCAAGTACCTACGGGGTGAGCGAGACCACCTGGCTTTCCATCACGCCGCAGGATACCATGACCCTTACCATCACGGTGGATGAGATGGATATCCTCTCCATAGAGGTGGGACAGGAGGCGACCGTTACGCTGGACGCTTTCCCCGGGCAGTCCTTTGACGGCGAGGTGACTTCCATTGATGAGAGCGGCACGAATTCCGGCGGCAGCAGTAAATACACGGCGGAGGTGACGATCAGCCGCGAGGAGGGGATGCTGGCCGGGATGAATGCATCCGCGGTGATTACCCTGGATACTTCGGAGGATGTGCTTATCATTCCGGAAGCGGCTCTGGTAGAGCAGGATAATGCGGTATATGTATACACAACCTACGATGAGAGCAGCGATACGTTCGGCGGCCTGACGGAGGTGACAACCGGCGTCTCTGACGGTGAGAACGTGGAGATCCTCTCCGGACTGGAAGAGGGAGGAGAGTACTGCTACAGTTATCTGGATGTGGTAAATTACAGTTCCGCTTCATCGTCTTCCGGAAGCTCGACGGGCTCGGGAAGCGCGCTTGAGTCGCTGTTCGGCGGCGGAGGCGGCATGGGCGGCGGCAGATAAATTTTCTGCACATAAAACTCCGCACATAAAAATGAAAAAGGGACGTACCATTTTATGGTTGGTACGTCCCTTTTAAAGTTCAGTGGTACGCCTGTCTTATAAAAACGGAAGAAGCTGCGAAAAATCAATGGCAAGGTCGTCATAGATGCCGACTTTGACTGTGTCGGAAAAGGTGTATTCTTCCGTTTTGTTATGATCAAAATCATATACTACGATGCGGTGCTTGATCGGATCCACGATCCAGTATTCCCTCACTCCGGCTGTCCGGTATTTAAACAGCTTCGTCATGTAGTCCATCTGGATGCTGGCGGGAGAAACGATCTCCACGATCCAGTCCGGCGCACCGCTGCAGCCCTTGCTGTTCAGCTTTTTCGGATCGCAGATGACGGAAATATCCGGCTCAACGTAGGTCCTGTCATCTTCGTTCAGGAAGACAGCGAAGGGGGCAGAGAACGCCTCACAGGATCCTCCGTTTCTGCTGATATAATGTACGATTTCCGTGGAGAGTCTGACGGAAATGCGCTGATGCAGTGTACTGGGCGGCGCCATATCATATACTCGTCCGTCGATCAGTTCTGCGCGCCGGCCTTCCGGCAGATCGTAGATATAATCCGTTGTGTACAGCTCTTCTTTGGGTAATCCCATGGGAAACACCTCCTGCCTGTTTGATATCCAGTATCATATCACAGGATAAGGAAGGATACAATTATTTTTGTGTCCGACATTTTGTGATCAGGCAGATCACTGCAAAGATCGCTGCGGCGAGACCCGCGATCCCCCATTGCAGCCCTCCTTCTCCGATCAGAAGGCCTGCGGCCGTCGACATGGTCGTAAAGCCGAACACGGCGAAGATAAAAAAGGACAGCGTGTTTAAAAATCCGTCCGGCGTCCGGCTCTTTAAAAGATAACCGACCATCATGCCGATCACATCCGCGGCGAACAGTCCGATACAGCAGGCAAGCCAGACGAGGAGAGCCTGCTGAACACCTGTGTTTGCGGCAAAGGTGATGGCGGTCAGCTGCGTCTTGTCCCCCAGCTCCGCAACGAAAAACGTGGCGAAGACGATCCACATGGGGTTCCCCTTTTTCTCTTTTTTGCCTTCGTCCTCATCCTCCTCTTCTTTTTTCAGGGTGGACCAGGCGAAGTAAAAAAACGCGACGGCAGCGATGATCTTGATCAGCCAGTCGGGAACCAGCCGGTTGATCACGGCGCCCGCGCCCACCGCGATGGCGTTCAGCGCCAGGATGGAAAGCCCGGCGCCGCAGATAATATCCCGCAGTTTGTAGCGGGACGTCATGGCTACCATCAGAAGCTGTGTTTTGTCTCCCATTTCGGCGATAAACATGGTGCCGAGAATCTGCAGGAACAGTAACATAATGGTAAATTTCCCTTCCGCGGGCTGTACATTCCCGCGGAGCGTATTTTATCCTTTTTTGTCGATAATGTAAAGTAAAACGTGAATTTTCTCACAGAACATCGATCTTTCTCTTCCGCGTCTGTCTCAGGAACAGGCAGGCAAAGACCAGGGAGAGCCCCTCGGAGATGAGAAACGTAAACCATACCAGCCAGGCCCGGTCGATCGACTGTCCGACGAGGGCGGTGAAAATCCCCGCAGTCGGAAGAACGAAGAGCAGGTAGCGGAACAGGCAGAGCAGCAGCGTGTACATACCTCCGTCCAGAGCCTGGAACACTCCCTGCAGCGCAATGCTTGCGCCGGCGAACAGAAAGCTGACCGTGACGATGCGCAGGGCGCTGATGCAGAGCGCCTGTGTCTGTCCGGACAGACCGAATACATTGGAAAACGGGACGGCGAAGATCTCAAGAATCACCAGTCCGGCCGCCATCAGAGCGACGTCATAGAGGACCCCGCAGCGGATTCCCTGATTGATGCGCTCGCGATTCCTCCGGCCGTAATTAAAGGAAACGATCGGCGTGATGGTATTCTGGATGCCGAAGCTCGCGAACATCAGAAACTGCTGGATTTTGTAGTAGAGACCGTAGGCGGTCACGACGGACTCATCGATTTTTACAAATATGATATTTAATCCGTAGGTCATCACGGCCATCAGTGCCGTCCCGATCGTTGCCGGCAGGGCAATCGCGTAGATGCGTCTGATCAGCCGGAAGGAAGGCTTTATGTATCGCAGTCCGTGATGAATTTCAACGTTGTATTTCAGATGAAAGATCAGGGCGAGGACCAGAGAGAAAATCTGACCGATCACGGTGGCCCACGCGGCGCCCCGTACGCCGAGTTCCGGCAGGCCGAACAGGCCGTAGATCAGGATCGGATCCAGAACGATATTGATGACTGCTCCGGTGACCTGCGCGATGGTAGAGAGCATGGAACGGCCGGTCGCCTGCAGCAGCTTTTCGACGATCGCGAAGCAGATGATCCCGACCGAACAGGTACAGCAGATACGCAGATAGCTGACCGCCAGTTCCGTGATGACGGGATTTGATGTCTGGGTTCCGATGTATGCGCGCGTGCCGAAGAAACCGAAGAAAAGAAAGACGATATAGGCGATGATTCCTATAAAAAGGACATTCCCCGCTGTCCGGCTTGCCTGTTCCGTATCCTGCTCGCCCAGACATTTGGACAGCAGCGCGCCGGAGCCGATTCCCGCGCCCACACCGATGGCGAGCATCAGTGTCTGAATCGGAAAGGCCAGGGTCAGCGCATTTAAGGCCTCTTCTCCGTTTTCACTCATGTTGGAGACGAAGGCGCTGTCTACAATATTGTAAAAGGCCTGCAGCATCATGGACAGGACCATGGGAAGCCCCATCGTGATCATCAGCCGGTTCATCGGCATGGAAGCCATTTTATTGTGTTGGTCTGTGTGCATGTGAGAACCTCCTTGTTTCATGGATGCAGGCGTACTGTGAAAACAGCACACAAAAATACACTCTCAAAACCGGGCAAAGGCGGTTCTGAGAGTATGTGAACGGATTTTATTATTATAAACAGAATAGATATCGATGGTCAAGAAATGCGCACTTTAATATGTTAAAGTGCGCAGTCGAGCAGGAAAGAAAAATTCCATACGCAGCTCTGTGTATACAAAGAGGGCTCAACTTCGGATGATCAGCGCCATGAATACGAGCGGCTCCTCGCTGGTGCAGGTAATCCCGTGTCCGCTGCCGTCTTTGCAGAAAAACACATCGCCCGGATTCGCGGGAGTCTCCGCACCGTCCTCCTCATAGACGCCGGTGCCGGACAGGATATAGTAGGTCTCTGTCTCTTCGTGGTGCTCGTGATGTCCCAGGGCTTCGCCGGGGAGAATGGTCACCTTCGCGAACAGGTTGATCTTTCCGTTCATCTGTTCCTCGTTTAAGAGAGTTTCTTTTCTGACAGCTTCTTTTTGCATGGGGCAGTCCTCCTTGTGAAAATTGATGTATGCCGTTCCCCGGATTTCGAATACCGTTTTGTTGTGAAACGATCCTGGCTCTATTATAAATAGAAAAGTCTGTGTTTGCAAGGAATTGTAAGATGTTACAGAATGTTCATAATTCGTTTACGGATTTAAGTATTGTTTCCCTGTAAAGAAAGTGGTAAAATACCTTTTATGTTTGTATACGAATGAAACAGGTATTCTGTCATGATCTTATACCTTCCAGGCACCCCTTAATTCATGCGCTTCGCGCGGAAATAACAAGGTATACAGAATTACCTGCTTTCAATAAACCAAATATCTTTGCAGGAGACAGACTTATGAGTTTTGCGGAAAAATTATTCGGCACGCACAGTGCGCGGGAGATAAAACGGATTGAGCCGATCGTGAATAAGATCGAGGCCCTGAGGCCGCAGATGATGGAACTGTCAGACGAGGAGCTTCGCGCGAAGACGCCGGAGTTTAAGGAGCGTCTGGCGAACGGCGATACGCTGGACGACATTCTTCCGGAGGCGTTCGCGGTTGTCCGCGAGGCTTCGCGGCGCGTACTCGGGATGGAGCATTACCGGGTGCAGCTGATCGGCGGCATCGTTCTCCATCAGGGACGCATCTCCGAGATGAAGACCGGTGAAGGAAAGACGCTCGTTTCCACCTGCCCGGCTTATCTGAACGCTCTGGAGGGCAGAGGCGTCCATATCGTCACGGTCAATGACTATCTGGCGAAGCGTGACGCGGAGTGGATGGGTAAGGTGCACGAGTTTCTCGGCCTGACCGTCGGCGTTGTGTTAAATGAAATGGAAAATGATGAGCGCAGGAAACAGTATAACTGTGATATCACCTATGTGACGAACAATGAACTGGGATTTGATTACCTGCGTGACAATATGGTGATCTACAAGGAGCAGCTGGTGCAGCGGGAACTGCGCTATGCCATCATCGACGAGGTTGACTCGGTGCTGATCGACGAGGCCCGCACGCCGCTGATCATTTCCGGCCAGAGTGGGAAGTCGACGAAGCTGTATGAGGCCTGCGACATTCTGGCGCGGCAGCTGCAGCGCGGCGAGGCGAGCCAGGAGTTCTCCAAGATGGACGCCATCATGGGCATTGAGATCGAGGAGACCGGCGATTTCATCGTCAATGAGAAGGATAAGGTCGTCAACCTGACGCAGGACGGCGTGGCGAAGGTAGAGCGCTTTTTCAAGATCAAAAACCTGGCGGATCCGGAGAACCTGGAGATTCAGCACAACATCATTCTGGCTCTGCGTGCGCATAACCTTATGCATCGTGACCAGGACTATGTGGTGGCGGACGACCAGATCCTGATCGTCGATGAGTTTACCGGACGTATCATGCCGGGACGGCGCTATTCGGACGGTCTGCATCAGGCGATCGAGGCGAAGGAGCATGTGAAGGTAAAGCGCGAGAGCAAGACGCTGGCGACCATCACCTTCCAGAATTTCTTTAATAAATTTACGAAAAAGGCCGGCATGACCGGTACGGCGCTGACGGAGGAGAAGGAGTTCCGCGACATTTACGGGATGGACGTTATCGAGATTCCGACGAACCGTCCGGTGATCCGCGACGACATGCAGGACGCCGTTTACAAGACGAAGGATGAGAAGTTTCGTGCGGTTGTGAAGGACATTGTAGAGACGCACGCGTCGGGGCAGCCGATCCTGGTGGGTACGATCACAATCGAGACTTCTGAGCTTTTGAGCAAAATGCTCCGGAAGGAAGGCATTCAGCACAATGTGCTGAACGCGAAGTTCCATGAGCTGGAGGCGGAGATCGTTGCGCAGGCCGGCGTGCACGGGGCGGTCACCATCGCAACCAATATGGCCGGCCGTGGTACGGATATCAAGCTGGACGATGAGGCGAGGGCAGCAGGAGGATTAAAGATCATCGGTACCGAGCGTCATGAGTCCAGACGTATCGACAATCAGCTGCGCGGACGTTCCGGCCGTCAGGGAGACCCGGGCGAGTCCAGATTTTACATTTCCCTTGAGGACGATCTGATGCGGCTGTTCGGTTCCGAGAAGCTGATCACCATGTTCAACGCACTGGGTGTTCCGGAGGGCGAGCAGATCGAGCACAAGATGCTGTCCGGCGCCATCCAGAAGGCGCAGGAAAAGATCGAGGGCAACAACTTCGGCATTCGTAAGAATCTGCTGGAGTACGATCAGGTCATGAATGACCAGAGGGAGATCATTTACGCCGAGCGCCGCCGTGTACTCGACGGGGAGAATATGCGCAGTGTCATCTACAAGATGATCACGGATCGTGTGGAGAATACCGTGGATAACTGCATGGCGGAGGATGAGGACGGCCAGAAGATCTGGGATGTGGCCGAGATCAATGAACTCCTGATCCCGATCATCCCGATTGAACCTCTGGACGGGGAGGACGTCGCCGGGATGAGCAAAAACGAGCTCAAGCATATGCTGAAGGAGAAGGCTGTCAAGCTGTACGAGGCGAAAGAAGCGGAATTCCCGGAGGAGGATATGATCCGTGAGCTGGAGCGCGTCATCCTCTTAAAGAGCATCGACCGCAAGTGGATGGACCATATCGACGATATGGAGATTCTCCGCGAGGGCATCGGCCTGCAGGCCTACGGCCAGCGCGACCCGCTCGTGGAGTATAAGATGACGGGCTTTGACATGTTTGACGATATGATCGCCAATATGCAGGAGGAGACCGTCCGGCTGCTTTATCATGTACAGGTGGAGCAGAAGGTGGAGCGCGAGGAGGTCGCGAAGGTGACCGGCACCAACAAGGATGAGTCGGTACAGAAGGCTCCGAAGAAGCGCGCGCAGAAGAAGGTCTACCCGAATGATCCGTGTCCGTGCGGCAGCGGGAAGAAGTACAAGAACTGCTGCGGGCGGGCAAGCTGAATCATACCATGACAAACAGATAATAAAAAAAGACCGGCAGATTCCTTTCACAGGGAATCTGCCTTTTCATGCGAAGGATAAAATTTATTACAGTCTCTTCGATTTTCGTCGGACGCACTTTCAAACTCCGAAAAGCCCCCAACTCACATTATCGCCAGCAATATATTTTCGGCCGTATTCAGCGTTCCGTGTATGAGCCAGCTCGGATATATGGAACCGTCCGATTTCTTTTCGTTGATATATCCCAGAAGCTTTTCAGCAAAAATCCCCGGAAGAATATTTCTTCTGACAGGGCAGTCTGAATAAACGAAAACATCACCGCACTCGGAACTGCTGCCAGGCCTAGCCCTTTGTACGCGGAGTCCGCAATTTCAAGATCACCCCGGATCAGAATCGCAAATTCGCCCACCACAAAGCTGCCGACAAGGATACCGAAAAACCAGATCAGGTACCGGCGTCTGTTCTCCGTCCTGAATTTATGAAATCCCAGCCAGTGAAAAAAGTTTTCTTGTTTTCTTGCAGTAACAAGCCACCAGATCAGAGGAACGATACTGAAAAGTATCACCTGCACCACAGCATCAGTCAATGCGTTTATAAACATAACCTGCTTCTCCTTTGTAATTCATTCTATTTACAGCATGAAGACTGTCAATCGGATATCTCAACTTTCCCTCCCCTTTCCTCAAAATAATCTTCAATCTGGGCGATCATGACGTTCGCGTCAAAATCGTATTCCGAAAGATTTACATGGTCATAAACCCACTCATCACCTCCGGCCTCCACCACATTATACTGGCCATCGTATGTAATACTATAACAGTATTCCTCGCCATCAAGCGTGCATACTAAATTGACGGTTGTCGTTTCGGATGCCAGGGAAGCCGCTTCATATTATTCTTTATTATTTCCATATATGCAACGAAGGATAATAGATGCCACCAGCACTATTCCAGCTGCAAAAATTACTATCTCCAACAATATATCTATCCAATTCATATCACTGCTCCTCATATCTTTCTACTTTTTTAAAAGCCATCCTTTAAAAATTCCACCCTGGAATATTGAGGTAAGAGTAAAAAAAACATCGGCAATGATAATAAAAACGAACGAGGGTAATAAAATACGTGTATATTTTTCTCCAAAATAATAGCCATTCCCCCTGTTAATTGCACGACCCATCTTAAAAATGCAAATCAACACTCCCAGATTAAGAAAAACGAGGATAAGAACCCTCAGCAAAAATCCGCTTATTATTCCTGCATCCATAAAAATTCCGCTCTGTATGCCATTCAGTACAGCATTTAAGCAAAATATAATCACATTCACCGCGAAAAGAATCTGCGTGATATTTAGCATGACTCCTCCGCCAATCCCTATCCCTCCGCACCATTTCAAACTACTTCTCACACAGAAATTTTGAAATACACGCATCAGCGGTTGATTCTGTCTGCCCTCAATAAACCCGTTATTGGCAATGCAGTAAATAGAAAGGCAAACCTTATTCTGTCTGCAAAAAATCTCCATCTCCTTCAAGAAAGGCAGCACATGGGACGGTACGCTGTCTACATACAACGGCAGGCAAAAGACAACGGCATCGGCATCCGGCAGTTCGTCCAGAATCCGTTTATAATCACTTTTGTTTCGCAGTTTTAGCGATACGACAGTTCCTCTCACAAACAGGCGCTGCAAAGTAAGGAAATAAGAAGATGCGCTGAACCTGCGCTTGGGGCTGGCATTGATCAACATTGTCCTCATAAGGCATCCTCCGAATCAGGCAATACTTTCTTCCTAAGGTATTCTCCGGATAAGCGCTGCTTTCCGCATAAAACAGTTTTCAGATCACCCGGGGATTTCAGAAAGATGACTTCTGATTCTTCATAACCATAATTGATCGCATTTTTCTTTGCCATTAAGGTGAAGGTTTCTCTTTCCTGCTCTGTGATATCACCATAGACAATCACCCGAAGCAATCTGTGTTTTCCATATCGAAGGGTATGGTGCATCTGCTTTCCCCGCCATGTGGAGAACGGTGTGGAAAGGCCGATGCTTCTGTCAAGAACAGTTTTGACATTCGGACTATATGAGCCGTAGAAATTTTCCGTCACAATGGTAAGTACATCCGCCTTCCCGACAGTACGGCACACCTGTTGCAAGCTGTCTCTCATAAAGCACTCTGCCGGATGTTTTGTCCAACAGCCAAAGCAGCCCTGACACGGCGCATATTTCCCATCTGCACGGATCTGGGCATCACAACTCGATGCAAGCGCATTGTCATACTGCTTGCCAAGATCAAAAATGATCACTTCCAACCCGTCACTCTCCTTCTTTCTCTCTGGCGTATACGATTCCAATCGCCACAAAGCAAAGTCCAATCGGCAGAAACATCCAGTCTTTACTGACAACAGCGTTAATGAACCAGAAAAGCGCCGCTATTTCAAATAAAACTGCAGATAATTTATTTTTCTTCATACATACCGTCATCCTTTTCTTTTTTTACTGATTATCCGAGACTATGCTACACTTTGCCTGTGAAGTCTGATAGCATTTTTCTGTAAGAATCTCGTAAAATAAAGGAAGCTGTTCAAGGCTGTTTGGATTTAATAAGAAAACATAAACGCTAATCGCCGCGGCCGCAAAACCTCCTGTTGGACATTTTTGCGGATTCGCGCGTTTTTGTCCAATAGTGTTTCTTGCAATTTTTACCAGCATTTTACTGCTCCCTGCAAGCAAATTTGACAATGATTTTTTATAATGCTTTTCGTATCGAGAAACACATGCGCTGCTGTCGCAGCGCGCAACATCTATGAAAGTCGATTGCTCCATGCTTCGCATTCCCGCAATCGCCGCCAGTACTCACAATCCGCACTATCGTGCTACTTGTTCGTACCGGCCTGGTCGTCGAAAATCCAGCCATCTGGGTGTGCAAGCGTCTCCGCTCCGCTCCGGTCGGCGCTGAACAGACGTCCCCCGGACGTCTAGCGCCCCCATCTGTCTGTCTATTGACGACACTTTCATAGTAAACGACTCTGCTAAGCTCGCCCGGCGCCTATGGCTTGGGCTTGCTAAGCGCCGCATGCATACATGAAACTTAGCGCTCAGATATCGCCCATGGCGATTCTTCGCTGAGTTTCATAGTAAATGGAGAGCTTTATGAAAAAACATGCATGTTCGCTTGCTGTTTTTGTGCTTGCAGTCGTCTTTCTGGCGGCAGCGGCCCTGTTCGACTGGGACAGCGTCAACAGTTACACATCACTGAATACATCAACCCTTCATTATGTTCGCGGCGTTGTGATCAGCGTCGACGCGGAGGAACTGGAGAAGGATTCCGCGGATGAAAATCTTTATCTGGGCAGCCAGGATGTGACGGTTCGGATCCTGGAAGGCGACCAAAAGGACGAGGAAGCGGAGTTCACGAATTATCTGACACGGATCCACAGCATTTATGTGACAGAGGGGCAGAGAGTGATTGTCTGCGCCGACACGCCGGAGAACGCGGAAGCCTTCTATACAATCTATAATTATGACCGGACTTTCCCGCTGGCGATGCTGATTGCGGTTTTTGTATTTGCCATGCTTCTGGTGGGACGGACCAAAGGGCTGCGGGCGCTGCTCGGTGTGGTCTATTCCCTGCTGGTCGTCACGCTGTTTCTGGTGCAGGCGGTCTATCACGGATTCAGCCCGGTCGGAGTGACCCTTCTGGCAGTGCTGGTCATTGCGGGAGTCAGTCTGCTTCTCCTGAATGGTTTCAGCCGCCGGACGGCGGCGGGTTTCCTGTCCACACTGGCCGGCGTGGCGATGACCGCGGTTCTGTTTCTGATTTTTTCCCGGCTGCTTCATCTGTCCGGATACAACACGGATGAGGCGGAGACGTTGTTGTCGGCGAGTTATTCGACCGGACTTTCCATCCGATGGCTTTTGCTGGCTGGCGTGCTGATCTCCGGCCTCGGCGCCGTCATGGATGTGGCGGTCTCTCTGGCTGCGTCGCTGGAGGAACTGGTTCTGGTACATCCCGATCTGGGGCGGAGAAAACTGGTCACGTCCGGTTTTAATATCGGAAAAGACATGATCGGCACCATGAGCAACACGCTGATTCTGGCTTTCGCGGGTACGTCCCTGAATACGATGCTGTGTCTGTTGGCCTATGGTTACCAGACAAACCAGCTATTGTCGTCCAATTTTCTGGCGATCGAGCTGTCGCAGGGACTCTGCGCCACCCTGGGGGTGGTGCTGACAGTTCCCGTCACGACGGCGGTGGCGGCGCTGCTGTTTTCCCGTTACGACAGCAATCGTCTCATTTAAGATGGGGCGTTTACATAGATTGATATCATTTTTTTCAGAATTTTGTGAGGTGAAAGGAAGATGAAAAAGAAAAAAGGCTTTATGGCTAAGGTTGTCTCCCTGGTTCTTGCGCTTACGATGGCGCTGGGACTCTGCATGACTTCCGCTTTCGCGGATGAGGTGGCAGCAGAGGATTCTGAGTATTACACGGTGACATTTGTGACAGATGAGCATGTGACGGTGGACACCTATTATACGAAGGACGCCTCGAAAAACAATACGGACAATCCGGATGAGACGAACGTGACCACGGCAATCGCGCGTGAGAGCGAGACCGGCGAGCCGGATGTCTCCGGGACGGGTCAGGTCAATTTCAGAGTCAACGTGGATGACGGATATGAATATACCGTGACGGCGGAGCCGGAATCCAATTATAAGACGCTGAAGGGCAAGGATGACACGGGTGTGGAGGATGTCTGGCGCGTCAGCAAGATGACCGGCGACGTGACGGTGACGATCACAAGCTCCGCGGAAAACGACGTAGCGTCCGAGATCAATGAGACTACGGTATGGTCGTATCTGGATGACGGCACGGATCCCGCGGAGGGGTATGAGGAGCGCACGGCATGGACGCTGGCTTCCTATGATGTGTCCGGATGGAACAGTGCTGCCGGTTCTTTCGGTGCGAAAAACGGTGTGATCGCGAGTCTCGGAACCAGCGGTTCTGTGGATTATACGCCGGACAATCTGCTGACACAGTACAAAGAGGACGGAAGCACGGACATTGAGGCGTATTTCTTCCGCACACAGGTCTATGTGGAAGATGCGGACGCCGTGACGCAGATTCTCGGCAGCGTGATCTATGACGACTCTGCGACTGTATATGTAAACGGTGTGAAGATCGCGGGCTTTGACGACGACGATATCACGGAAAACCTGCAGTACGGCGGTTCGAATGCCGGTACGCCTAAGACCGGCGACATCAATGTGGCGGACGCTGAGGTAATCTCCTCCGCAGTGATAACCGGTGTCAATGAGGTGGCGGTGGAAATCCATCAGGGACGCGCCTCCAGTTCCGATATTTATTTTGCAATGTCCTATCTGGTGTTCTCTACAGATGAGGTTGTGGCGGATGAGCAGACAGATATCAGTATTTCCATGGGTCAGGATGAGACGGAGAGAAACTTTACCTGGTACGCGCCGGTGAGCGGCAGCGGTACGCTGTATGTGGCGAAGGAAAGCGAACTGGAAGACGGAGCGATGCCTTCGACCGCGACAGCCTATACGGTAACCGGTGAGTCGGCCGGAAAGACCGGATACTATTATTATCAGACCACGGCAGCTGATCTGGAGAGCGGCACGACCTACGCATACCAGGTGGTCAATGGAGATATCGCAAGTGATGTGCTGACCTTTACTACCGGAACAGAAGGCGATTTCTCCTTTGCCTTCGTCGGCGACCCGCAGATCGGCGCGGGAAGCGTGAGCACGGATATCGAGGGCTGGGAAAATACGCTGAACATCATCGCGACAGAGGATGAGTTCGAAGGCGTTGACTTTATGCTCTCCGCGGGCGATCAGGTACAGACCGGAAACGATGAGGATCTGTATGACGGTTATCTGAATCACAGCACGCTGCTGTCCCTGGCGGTGGCGACCGTAATCGGAAACCATGATACCAACGCGACGGATTCTACCTACAGCGAGCATTTTAATATCGCGAATGAGAGCGAGTACGGTGCCAGCAGTGCGGGCGCGGATTACTACTACGTTTATAACAATGTATTGTTTATCGTGCTCAACAGCAATAATACCTCGACCGCAGAGCATGAGGCGTTTATGAATCAGGTGATCGAGGAGACCGCGGATCAGGATTTCGACTGGAAGATCGTGACCTTCCATCACTCCATTTACTCGGTGGCAAGCCATGCCGTGGAGCAGGCGATCCTCACCCGCAGGGATGAGCTTGTGCCGATCTTCGATGAGCTGGGAATTGATGTGGTCCTGATGGGACATGATCATGTATATGTCCGTACCTATATCATGGACGGGCTGAACGAGGTGACCGATGCATCCGCGTACGACGACGACAGTTATTCATCTGTCACGGATCCGGACGGTACACTGTATGTTACCGCGAACTCTGCTTCCGGTTCGAAGTATTACGCGATCCAGACGAGCTATGACTTCCCCTACGCGGCTGTGATGAACCAGGAGCAGGTGCCTAATGTCTCCCGCGTGGATGTGACGGACAGCTCCTTTACGATTACCACTTATCGCACCTCAGATATGAGTGTGGTGGACACCTTTACGATCAACCACACGGAAGAAGATCAGGAAACAGAAGCGGATACGCTGGCGGTGCGCAGAGGAA
>JAJQDV010000067.1:21102-57401 GCA_021202015.1 Clostridiales bacterium
GGATACGCTGGCGGTGCGCAGAGGAAATGTGTATTACTTCCAGGACAGCATTGAAGATGAAACGGCGGGTACATCCGCAGCTTTCGGAAAGGATACCGACACCGCTCTGGCCGGCGACTGGGACGGCGACGGAAAAGACAGCCTGGCGCTGAGACGCGGCAATGTCTTCTATGTAAGCAACACGATCGGTTCCGACAGCGTTGACCAGACCGTTTCCTTCGGGAAGAGCACGGATGAGATTCTGGTCGGCGACTGGGATGGCGACGGGAAGGATACGCTCGCCGCAAGGCGCGGAAACCTGTATTATTTCCAGGCGGACATCGAGGCTGATACGGTATCGGAGACGGCTTCCTACGGGAAAGCCTCAGACCAGATATACGCGGGTGTCTGGAAGTAAGAGCATGGAAATGCGGCAAAAGGGAAATCTCTTTCTCTGCCGGTCCGGCGACAGAAAACCGGATATGTAAAATGTCAGGAAAATCCCCTCAGGCGGAAATGGAATCCGTCTGGGGGGATTTTTGCGTTGAAATGAACCGGAAGGAAATGTGGGTGACTATGCCAATTTTCAATAACCCGGCTTGATATGCAGACAGCCTTATGCTAAAGTATAAAAACAACAGATATTTTTGCGGAAAGCATGGCTGTTATATTCCTTTCGCATCCCTGCACATGTACAGAAAGTAACCGCTTTTATTATGAAGTTAAAAAAACAAGATGAAATTTTGAATAAACTCAAAATCCTTTCCGTTTGTATCGCCGTTCTGCTGGTCGCGACCGCATCGGGCTGTCAGATTGATTCCGGGCAGGCGGAGTCCGACGGTATGTCGGCGCCGGGCGCTCTCGCCGCCGCGGAACCGGTAGACGGATCGGAGAATCTCTCGGAGATCCATGCGGATTTTCTGGCGGACGAGCCCTATTCCGCGGCGCTCAGGCTGGGGGATTATCTGCTGCTGATCCGGATGAGTATCGCCGGATCGGAAGATCAGGCGGCAGATACGGGGAATACTGACGTGTCGGACGCAGTGGATAATGATGCTGGAATTGATGATTCGGACGCAGCGGATAATGATGAAGAAACTGATGATTCGGACGCAGCTGGAAATGAAGAAACTGATAATTCGGATGGAGCGGATAATGATGAAACTGACGAGTCGGATGCCGGGGAAATATACTCGCTGGAAAATTTCGCGTATCAGCTTGACCTGTATTCCCCGGAGGAAAACGCGATTATTGCCGGACTGAACACGGAGGATCTGTCTGCTGATTTTTATCAGGTCGTCGGCTCGGAACTGTTTCTGACAGATACGGAGGCGGGCGTCGTTTATCGTTACGACGAGACGCTTTCTCTTCTGGACACTTATGATGTTTCTTCTTTTGCAGATGATTTTGACGGTTATTTTTATGCGGCGGATGAGGAAGACTCCTGGTATCTGATCAATGATGAAGAGCATGCTACACAGAAGGCTTCCTTTGCGGAGGATGAATGGTCCCTGACCGATTGTGGGACAGGAGATTACTACTGTTCTTCGATACAGACGGCTTCGCCGGACACAACGAAGCTGCTGATTTCAACGATTGACGCGCAGGATTTCCACAGCGAATCTCAGGTTCTGGATACAGCGGATCTCGGGACGATTCGCTCGTATTCGACGGAGAGCTTTTCATCTGAAAAGATTTCAGATGATGCGTTTCTGGCCCGGTTGTCGGAAGGTACGGATCCGTATCTGTATGACCGGTTTGACGGTACGCCGGTGTATTTTGCCGCGCCGGCTGACGGCAGCGTTTCTCTGATGGGAAGCGGTATCCTTGTGACGCGGAACTCCCTTTTTGGCGACGACGGGACGGATTCGGCTTACAGCGCGTGCCTCTACAACAGCGACGGAGACTGCGTATCTTCGATGCGTTACGCGGAAGACCGGGACGGCGACGGGGAGACCGATACCTTTGTTTTTTCCGATCCGATATATTTTGAGGCATATAACTGTGCGCTGCTGCTGACATGGAATGAGGAGAACGGAACCTGTCTGCTGGTCTGGGATCTGGGGACGGCCGGGGAGGGCGCGGACAGCCTGACGTTTTACACATCGGCGGAGGAAGTGCCGGAAGCGGCTGATTCCGCATCTTCAGACACGGAGGACGGAGCAGGCGGCGATTCGGAAACCGATGAGGGGGAATCCGGTGAAACCGAAACCGATGCGGGCGACGATCCGGAGGCGGACGGCACGACTGTGACAAGAATTTCGGACAGGGACAGTTATGACTGGGGCGCTCTCTCAGACGCGCGCAGCCATGCGGACGCCCTGGAAGAAGCCTTCGGGATTTCCATCTATCTCGGACCGGAGATCCCATCTTATATCGGGAATTACGGCGCGGCTCAGTGTCTGGACGCGGATACACTGGAAAACGCGCTGGAACTGCTGGAGGGGATCCTGTCTCTTTATCCCGAGAATTTCTTTTCCCAGCTGCTCTACGACGACCTGCGCGGGATCCGGATTTACCTGACAGGAACGCTTACAGGCGACAGTGAAGGGCTGCTCGAAAATCCCGGCGGCTATGTGGAGGATATAAATCATTATGTGGTGATGACTCTGGACGCGGAGCAGTATGAGAACTGGGATTATACCGTAAATCATGAGATTTCCCATATGATCGACCGCAGTCTGACCTTCCGCAGCCTTTACCGGAAGGACGCGCTTTTTTCGGAAGAGGGCTGGGCCGCTTATAATCCGACGGATTTTGTCTATTCGGAAACTTATGACGGGTACGGGGAGAACACGAACTGGCCTGCTCTGCAGGATTATTTTATCGATGCCTACGGGATGACGTTTGCGACGGAGGATCGCGCGGAGATTTTCGGAAACGCGATGTCTGATTTTATGAATGGCGGCTCTTCTGAGAATGATTTTGGGGAAGGCAGCATCCTTCAGAGCAAGCTGGCGTATTACTGCGCCTGTATCCGGGACGGATTCGATACGACGGGCTGGGAGGAAGTGATGCCGTGGGAGCAGGATTGTGAATAGCAATCTGAAATCCGGCATAGTCCATCCGATAATCGCATTGACAGATGTTTCCTTCCGCGTTGATATCTTTCTCCGTTTTTGTTATGATAAAAACCGGGAGATGGTATATTATGTATGAAAACAGAAAGGCGGTCATGTGGGCAACACTGATCGTCTACTGTATATTGATGTTTGTGTTTACGTTTGGCGATCTGGGCGCGGCGATCCGGGTTTATAACGCGGACAGTTTTTTCGCCAGATGTTTTGAGATCGTCGGAACGCTGCCGATGCCGGCGGCCGCCGTATTTTTCTGTGTGGCACTCATCGTGGGGAGCGACGGACAGAAGGACACAGATTCTCAGATTCCCAATATCATTATCGGCATTTTGATGGCATTTTTTATTTTTTATGGATGTCTCAGTTTCGGCCATGCGGTGACCGGCGGCTGGATTCCGCTGCTGGCCATATTGCTGGTCTGGATCCCGGTATCCAGGATTCTTGTTTTTAAAATTATGGAGAAAGGGAACGGCGACGGCCTTCGAAGAGCGGCGTTCATAGGTGTGTGCGGATGTGCAGCCGCGGTATTCGGGCCCATGATCATAAAGGGGATCATGTCCAGGCCGCGCTTTTACACGTTGGAGGATCCGGCCGCGGAGTTTACGTACTGGTTTGTGAGACATCCCCATAATCCGCGTTCGGCGGATTCCAGTTTTCCGTCGGGACATACCGCGCAGGCAGCGACCATCCTGACTTTACTGCTGGTTCCGATGTTTGCCGACAAATGCAGGACAAAGCGATACAGGTGGTCTGTTCTGGCCGCGTCCGGTGTTTTTATCTTTTGCGTGATGATCGCAAGGATGATCGTAGGCATGCATTATGCCACGGATGTCATAACCGGGGTTATGATCACGGTTTTTTTCATGGAAGCGGCGGAGCTGGTTCTGTCAAAATGGCAGGAGAAAGAAACTTTCCGATGGAACTCGTGTGATCTGCAGGAAAAATACGGCAGCTGAGAAGGCTGGAATATGGAGCAGAAGGTTCTCCGGCGATCGAAGTGTATTTTGATCGCCGGAGATTTATCTTTGACAAAGTGCTGCCGCTGCGTTACCATGCTGTGTATAAGTGAAGCCGTTTTATAAAAGAGATGAGATGATCCGAAAGGAGCCGCTGCCATGCGATTGATTCACTGTGCAGACATGCATCTGGATTCGAGAATGACATCGAATCTGACGAAAGAAAAAGCGAGAGAGCGAAAAAAAGAGCTGCTTCTGACCTTTGAGCGGATGGTAGATTATGCTGCCGAAAACCGGGTGGACGCGATCCTGATCGCGGGAGACCTTTTTGATACCAGCAATATTTCTGCTACGGCGCGCCATGCGGTCTGGGACGCCGTGTGCGGGCACAGCGACATCACGTTTTACTATCTGAAAGGGAATCACGATACGGATCATTTCCTGGCGAGCCGGGAGGAGATCCCCGGGAATTTAAAACGGTTCGGTACGGAGTGGACTTCCTATTCACAGGGAGCAAAAGTGACCGTCACCGCTCTGGAGCTGACGTCGAAGAATGCGGCGGGAGCGGCGGACAGCCTGGTTCTGGATCCGGAGAAGTTCAATATTGTGATGCTTCACGGACAGATCGCAGAAGCCGGGGCAAAGGAGAAGATGCGTCTCATCCGGCTGCGGGATTTCAAAAACAAAGGCATTGATTATCTTGCGCTGGGGCATATCCATGCATATCGGGAGGGCGGGCTGGACACCCGGGGCGTCTGGTGTTACTCCGGATGCCTGGAGGGACGCGGATTCGACGAATGCGGGGCGCATGGTTTTGTCCTTCTGGACGTGGATGAGGAGACCGGAACCTGCTCGAGACAGTTTGTCCCTTTCGCGAAGCGGAGAATCTTTGCAATTCCCGTGGATGTGACGGGATGCGAAACGGCGATGGAGATGGCGGCCCGCACGGAAACGGCGATCCGGGAGATGCGGTTGGATACGAATTCCGGTGCCCCTTGTGAAGAAGACCTGGTGAAGATCGTACTGCACGGTGAGACGGATGTGGAACAGGAGATTGATGCCGACTATCTGCGAAAACGCTTTGAACCGGAATATTATTTTGTGAAAATAGATGACGAGACGATGCCGAAAGTGGATGTTTCGCGGTTTCTTCTGGATGCCTCCCTGAAGGGGGAGTTTGTCCGCACGGTCATGTCCGCGGAGGAGCTTTCTCCGGAGGACAGGACTGCCGTGATCCGTTGCGGACTGCGCGCGATAGCGGGGGAGGAGATTCTGGAATGCGATTGATTCGATGCCATGTGGAAAATTTCGGAAAACTGCATGATCTTACTTTGGAGTTTCAGCGTGACTGTCATATCCTGTGTGAGCCGAACGGATGGGGGAAAAGTACGCTTACCGCTTTTCTGCGGGTGATGTTTTTCGGATTCGAGGGCGAAACGAAACGAAAGGGTATCGAGAATGAGAGAAAGCGTTATCTGCCGTGGCAGGGCGGCGGTTATGGCGGGTCCGTGACGTTTGAAGCGGGCGGTTCTGTCTATACGGTGACGCGAATCTTCTCCGACAAAAAGCAGAATGACAATTTTGAGTTGCGCGACGCGCGGACAAATCTTCCCTGCGAAGATTTTACGGAGCGTCTGGGAGAGGAACTGTTTCATATCAACAGCGAGTCTTTTCTGCGCACGGCGTTTCTCGGGCAGAATGACTGCGTGACCCATACGACGGACAGCATCAATGCGAAGATCGGCGATTTTACGGACAATATGAACGATATGGACAGCTATGATCAGGCGTCGGCGGCACTGCAGGAGGTTTTGAATAAGCTGAATCCGCGCAGGAAGACGGGGATGATTTATCAGATGAATGATCAGATCACGCGGATGAAAACGGAGGTTTCGCAGAATGAATCCTTAAGAGCGACCATTCGACAGTGCGAAGAGCGGGCAGCGGAGGAAAGGGAGAAGCTGCGGGAAAAGAAACGGGAGCAGCAGGAGGTGTTTGCGCTACAGAAACAGGCGAGCCGGGTGCAGGACAGACGGGTGCGGCAGGCTGCCTGGCGGCATCTGTGTGAAGCCTGCGACGCGGCCGAGACAGCCTGCCGTGAGGCGGCGGCATGGTTTCCCGGAGAAATCCCGACGGAGGAGGAACTGCGGGATATGCAGGCTGCCTGCGATGAGATGGAGCGGGCGGCGCAGGGAGAGAGAATCTGCAGGCTGTCTCCGGAGGAATTGCGGCAGCTGGAGGAACTGAAAAATCAGAGAGCGGAGACTGTCCGTGCCGGGGAGAAACGGGGAGATTGCCGGGGGATCGCCGGACAGGCGCTTTTGGTTCCGGGCGCCGTAGTTGCTGCGGCGGGCATTGCCTGCTGCGCGATCAGCATGGCTGCGGCGGCAGGACCGGGAATCCTGATTGCAGGAATCGTGCTCCTTGTGGCGGGCGCTGCCCTGATTCTGGCCGGAGTGCTGAGGCAAAAGCCTGCGGATACAGAAGATGAAGCGCAGACGCGGGACAGTGAGCTTCTGTACGAAGCGCTACAGAAAAAGAGTAGGGATCATCATTCTTATCAGGAGGAATATGAGAAAAAACGCGCTTATCTGAACGAAAGACTGTCTGAGATGGACCTGGATCCCGGACGGTCTGTCGGGGAACTGCTGGCGGAGCTTCGGCAGCACCGGCTGGACTGGCAGAGGGCAAAGACAGCGGCCGAAGCGGCTCGTCTGAAAAAGCAGGAGTTTGAGTCGCAGAATGAGACCGACGGTCTTTTGACGGAAGATGCGGAGCAAAAACTTCCCGACCTGGAATCCCTGAACCTGCGGCAGCGGCAGCTCGAGGCGGAGGAGGAGCAGATCCGGGTCCGTCTGGAGCATTATAACAGCCAGCTGCCATCCCTTCGTGAGAAATTCGACGAGTGGACACAGACGAAACAAAGCCTGCGGGAAGCGCAGGAACGGATAGCCGTTTTGCGTGAAAAATACAAACAGGTCCAAAAAGCGCAGGAATATCTGACCGCGGCCAGGGAGACTCTGACGGCCAGATATATGGAGCCTCTGATGAGAAGCTTTACCCGTTATTATCAGATCCTGGCCGGAGCGTCCGGAACGCCGACGGAAAAATACCGCATGGACGCGAATGCGAATCTGACCGTTGAGGAAGCGGGGATGCAGCGTGAGACACAGTATCTCAGCCGGGGCTGTCAGGATCTGATCGGACTTTGTCTGAGGCTTTCCCTGGTGGACGCCATGTATCCGGACGAGAAGCCGTTTCTGATCCTGGACGATCCGTTTGTCAATCTCGATCCGGAGAAGAAGGCGGGCGGGATGCGGCTGCTGCGGGAGGTTTCCGAAAGCTGCCAGATCCTTTATGTTACCGCCGGGAATGAGTTACTGTTATGAAAAACTAATTGCGAATCTTTTCGGAAGCATATATAATAGATTGAAATGTGGCTTATAAGTTCTGGGTCGCTGCGATTTATTTGCACAGGGGCGCGTAAGGAAATTTATTAAAATAAAAACGAGCGAGGAAGACAGGATGAGAAAAGTTGTGAAATTCGGAGGAAGCTCTCTGGCCAGCGCGGAGCAGTTTCAGAAGGTGGGAGATATTATTCGGGCGGACGCGGACCGTCGGTTTGTGATTCCGTCGGCGCCCGGCAAACGCTTTGACGGCGATACGAAGGTGACGGATCTGCTGTATGACTGTTACGCGGCGGCGGAGGCCGGAGAGGATTTTGAAAAGAAGCTGGAGGCGATCCATGACAGATACCGCGATATCATCACGGGGCTCGGACTGGATTTTTCCCTGAACGAGGACTTTCAGATCATAAAGGAGCGTTTTCAGGCGAAGGCAGGCCGGGAGTACGCGGCTTCCAGAGGCGAGTATTTAAATGGGAAGGTGCTGGCGAATTATCTGGGTTACGAGTTTATCGATGCCGCGGAAGTGATTCTCTTTGATGAGGAAGGGGCCTTTGCCGCGGACGAGACGAATAAGATCATGGCGAAAAGACTGAAATCCTGCAAGAACGCGGTGATTCCGGGATTCTACGGCGCCTGTGCGGACGGCAGCGTGCGGACGTTTTCCAGAGGCGGATCCGATATCACAGGTTCCATTGTCGCGCGCGCGCTGCAGGCGGATCTGTATGAAAACTGGACGGATGTCTCCGGTTTTCTGGTGACGGATCCGCGCATCGTGGAGGATCCCGAGGTCGTGGAGATGATCACTTACCGCGAACTGCGCGAACTCTCCTACATGGGAGCGACCGTGCTCCACGAGGAAGCAATCTTCCCCGTGCGCAAGGCCGGTATTCCGATCAATATCAAAAATACGAACCACCCGGAGGATCCGGGCACGATGATCGTGGCGACCACGAGCAAAAAGCCGCGTTTTACGATCACGGGCATCGCGGGCAAGAAGGGTTTTGTGGCCGTGACGGTAGATAAGGATCTGATGAATTCGGAGATCGGCTTCTGCCGGAAGGTCTTAAGTGTGTTTGAGGAGAATCAGATCTCTATCGAGCATATGCCGTCCGGGATCGATACCATGTGTATCCTGGTGCATCAGGATGAGTTTCAGGAGCATGAGCAGGTCGTGCTCTCCGGCATCCAGCGGGCGGTCAACCCCGATTCCATCAGCGTGGAGCCGGACCTGGCGCTCATCGCTGTGGTGGGGCGCGGGATGCGTCAGATGCGGGGGACCGCGGGACGTATTTTTTCGGCGCTGGCACACGCGAAGATTAACTGCCGCATGATCGATCAGGGCTCCAGTGAGCTGAACATCATCATCGGTGTTGCCAACGCGGATTTTGAACGGGCGATTCAGTCGATATATGATATTTTTATTCTGACGCAGCTGTAGGAACTTATTTCTCTTTAAGGAGAATCAGATGAAGAATAATTATAAGATGATCCTGTCTTATGACGGTACGAAATATTTCGGCTGGGAGCACCAGCCGAATACGCCGCTTACTATACAGGGGAAGCTGGAACAGGTGCTTTCGCGGATGACGGGGCAGCCGGTGGAGGTCATCGGCGCCGGCCGTACCGACGCGGGCGTCCATGCGCTTGCGATGGTGGCGAACGCCAGGTTTGAGACGGAGTTGGAGGAAGACGGGATCCGGGATTACATGAACCGGTACCTGCCGGAGGATATCTGCGTCCGGGAGGTGAGGCGTGCCTCGAACCGTTTCCACAGCCGATACAACGCCATCGGAAAGACCTATCGCTATACCTGTTACGTGGGGGCGGCGAAGCCGGTGTTTGACCGTAAATATGTTTATATTCCGGAGGAACGTCCGGATGCAGATCGGATGAGGGCGGCGGCTGCATTTCTCATCGGCACGCATGATTTCGCCGGTTTTTGCGGCAATCCGCGCATGAAGAAATCCACCGTGCGAAAGGTGGATCGGATTGAGATCGCGGAGGAAGCGCCTTATCTGATATTTACTTATCACGGCACCGGATTTCTGCAGCACATGGTACGCATCCTGACAGGGACGCTGCTGGAGGTGGGGTACGGGAAACGGACGCCGGAGAGCATGGCGGAACTGCTGGAGGCGAAGAAACGCGCGCTGGCGGGCTTTACGGCTCCGGCGAAGGGATTATGTCTGATAAAAGTGGATTATGACTGATTATAATTTCCCTCCAGAGCGGTGATCAGCTCGCAGATCATCCGGTGCGTCGGCACATCCAGTCCATGCTGCGTGGCCAGGCGGACGATACAGCCGTTCAGCGTTTCAATCTCTGTTTTTTGCTTTTTTTCAATATCCTGAAGCGTGGAAGAACGGTGCGCCCGGGTGTCCGGAATCAGCCTGCCGTAGAATTCTGCCCGATATTCGTCGGGAGTATCCCAGAAAGAGCGATAACCACAGTGTTCCATGACTAAAAACGTTTCATTGATCAGGCGGTTCATGATCTGTCTGGAAGCCGGGACGTCAGCCAGCTTCCCGTAGGGAACATGCAGGATGGCGCCGAGCGGATTCAGGGTCGTATTATACAGCATCTTGGCCCAGAGCGCTTCAGATAGCTGCGTGGTTGTCTCACTGGGGATGCCGGATGCGGCGATCGCACGGGCGAGCGGTTCCATGCAGGCGGTATCCTTTCCGTAAAGGGAGCCGAACAGAATCGGCGCGGTATGTACCGTAATATTGCTGATGTTGGGCGCGGTGCGTGCAAATCCGGTGATCACTCTCGCCTGATAAATCTGATCCTCTGAAAAATACGGGAGGAACGGCTGATCGTTTCCCCATCCGTTCTGCAGGATGACGATCTTCGCATTTTCGGACAGACAACCGCGGTGTTCGGAAAGCGTGGCTGCCACGGCATCATTCGCCGTCGTCTTGGTACAGACCAGCGCATAGCCGACGCTGTGTGCGGGAAGCTCCGACAGGGAGGAGACGGCAGTGATCTCTCCGGCTGCGGCGGTGATTTCCCCGAACAGGCCGGTTCTTTTTATGCCGTTTAAGTCAATGGCTTTTTTTGTATGTTCCCTTGCAAGATAAGTGATGCGCATGCCCTGAGAGTGCAGGGACGCGCCCAGAGCGATGCCGATCGAACCGGCGCCGATGATTAATACCTGTATCATATGTACGATGTCTCCTGTTTTTATAAATATCTGTTTTTTATGTCGTTTACTATAATATTTTCCGGTTGAAAATGCAAGACCGAACAACAACCTGCAGGTCAGACAAATGTCTTTTTCGTTTTCTATACGGACTGTGCTGTCGTTTTTGTTACTTTCGTTCGTACATTGACCAGGAACGAAACCGTAGAAAAGATTGTAACAGTCTGGTAACACGATATCTTTTGTGGTATGATAAACAAAGTATGAGTGCCTGTAACTGTGAAGATACTGAACCGTTACGAATGTTTTGCGGAATATGGATGTCTGCGGGCGAATCGCGGCCGGTTTTCATAATCCCGCGGGCACCTTTTACAGGAAGGCGGACGACAGACATGACAGGATCGGAACGGACTCTTGAGATCATAGAGCGTTTAAAAAAAGAGTATCCCGATGCGCACTGTACACTGGACTATGACGATGCCTGGAAGCTGCTGGTCAGCGTTCGTCTGGCGGCACAGTGTACGGACGCGAGGGTGAATGTGGTCGTGAGGGATCTCTTCGCGAAGTACCCGACCGCGGAGGCTCTCGCGGAGGCGGAGCCGGAGGAGATCGAGGAGATCGTACGGCCCTGCGGACTTGGCAGGAGCAAGGCGAGGGACATCAGCGCATGTATGCGTATGCTCCGTGATGAGTACGGCGGAAAAGTGCCGGATGATTTTGATCTGTTATTAAAACTTCCGGGTGTGGGGCGAAAAAGCGCCAACCTCATCATGGGTGACGTTTTCGGGAAGCCTGCGATCGTGACAGATACCCACTGTATCCGGCTGACAAACCGCATGGGTCTGGTGGACCGCATAAAGGACCCGAAGAAGGTGGAGATGGCGCTCCGGAAGCTGGTGCCTCCGGAGGAGGGTAATGACTTCTGCCATCGTCTTGTCCTGCATGGGCGCGAGATCTGTACGGCCCGGACAAAGCCGCATTGTGAACGGTGCTGCCTGGAGGATATCTGCGCGAAGACGGACGTATCATAATGGCCGGACAGGTCTGCGCGGGGGCTGGAAAGGAGAATCGTATATGAAAACAAAACTATGGACAAAGGATTTTGTCTGTATCATTGTCATCAATTTTCTGGTCTTTATGAATCACATCATGATTCTGTCCACGTTTCCGCTGTTTCTGGAGCGGGAGCTGGGTCAGGGCGAGGGCTTTGCCGGGGGCGTCATCCTGGCGTTTTCTGTGGTATCGGTTCTTTTTCGTATGGGCTTCGGCCATCTGCTGAATCAGGGGAGGAGGAGGCTGTTTCTGGTCATCGGTCTGGCGGGCATGCTCCTGATGCCGATCGGTTATATCTTTTCCATCGTGATCCTGGGGGTTGGCCTGGCAGCAACGGCGGCGATCGTGCTCACCGTGGTCTGCCGTATGCTGCACGGGATTTCGCTTGCGATCGCGAATACCACGACCGCGACCGTGGCGAGCGATTCTCTTCCGGAGACCAGATTCGCGGAGGGAATGGGATATTTCGGCATGGCGACCGCGCTGGGTACCGCATGCGCGCCGGCTCTGGGTCTGACGCTCATGAACATCAGCTTCAGGCTTTTGTTTGCGGCGGCAAGTGTTTTTATTCTGATTTCCCTCATTATTCTGATGAAAATGAATATCCGTGAGATTGTCATTACGGAAAAACAGCCGTTTCGGCTGAAAGGCCTTCTGGAAAAAACGGCCATCCCGGCCAGCGTGATCTGTCTGGTCTCCTTTATGACCTGGGGAGCTCTGGAAAATTTCCTGTCGGAATATGCCATCAAATACGATCTGCCGAGCGGCGGCCTGTTTTTCGCGATCACGGCGGTCATGCTGATCGTGACGAGGGTGACGATCGGACGTCAGGCGGACCGGTTCGGAGAGGGCATTTTTGTCTATACCTGCAATATCAGCATGTTTATCGCCTATATGCTGCTGGCGTTTTCGCCGGGACTGGCGACGTTTATCGCGGCGGCGGTTCTGGCGGGCTATGCTTTTGGCGGGGTCGAACCCGTGCTGCAGTCGATGGCGATCCATATTGCACCGCCGGAGCGGAGGGGGAGCGCTAATTCCACCTTCCTGTGCGCCTATGACGTCGGTATCGGCGGGGGCGGCGCGATCGCAGGGTTTCTGATTTCCGGTTTCGGGTACCACAATATGTTCCTGATCCAGTCCTGTGCGGCGATCGTTTCTATTTTGCTGTATGTGTTCTGGGGAAGAAACCATCCTTCTTCTTTTAGTTGGCAGAAAAGACACAAATTACATGGCGCGGTAGAAAAATGATACAGAATAACCGCGGGGAATACCGGTGTGCATTTTTTTTCGTACATCTGATTTTTGGTATTGCAACGGACAGGGCGGCATGTCTAATATGGGAGAGCATGTATTGATGTTATCATATGTGCTCCCAAAATCAGATGTAATGAAGATTTGAGGAGTTCTTTTATACGGATGGGAGACAGAAATTTATGAAAATTGCGTATCATGACTCAACCAGGACATTTCACTTGTATAATGATTTTATCAGCTACATCATGATGGTTACGGAGAATGATCAGCTCGGGCAGCTGTACTGCGGAAAGCGGATTCGTGACAGGGAGGGTTTTTCCCATCTGTTTGAGCTGGCGGAGCGCCCGATGAGCTCCTGCGTGTTTGACCGTGACAAGGTGTATTCCATGGCGAGTATCCGGCAGGAGTATCCGGTGTACGGAAACGGCGATTACCGGCATCCCGCAGTGGAGATTCTGCAGGAAAACGGCAGCCGGATCTCCGAGTTCCGGTATGAAGGATACCGGATCATGCCGGGGAAGCCGAAGCTCGACGGGCTTCCGGCTCTCTATACGGAGGAGGAAAACGAGGCGCAGACGCTGACCGTGACGCTTAAGGATGCGCTGACCGGCATCCGTGTGGAGCTGTTTTATACGATATTTGAGAAGGGCGGCCTGCTGGCACGCAGCGTGCGTTTTACGAATGAGGGGACGGCGGCGGTTCATCTGACCCGTGCCATGAGCCTCTGCCTGGATCTGCCGGATCACAACTACGACTGGATCCAGTTTTCCGGTGCGTGGAGCAGGGAGCGGACGCCCCGGACGCGGCGCCTGGAGCAGGGAATCCTGGCGGTGGACAGTATGCACGGGGCTTCCTCCCATGAGCAGAATCCTTTCGTGATCCTGAAACGCCCGACGGCGGATGAGTTTCAGGGGGAGGTGTTCGGGTTTTCTTTTATCTACAGCGGAAATTTCCAGATACAGGCCGAGGTGGACGGCTTTTCTGTCACCCGGCTTCTGGTGGGCTTGCATCCGGAGCGATTTGACTGGAAGCTGGATGCGGGAGAGGTATTTCAGACGCCGGAGGCGGTTATGGTCTATACGGACCGCGGGATCAATGACATGAGCCGGACGTTCCATACTTTTTATCAGAAACGGCTGGCGCGGGGATACTGGAGAGACCGTGTGCGCCCGATCCTGATCAATAACTGGGAGGCGACCTATTATGACTTTAACGAGGATAAGCTGGCAAAGATCGCTTCCAAAGCAAAGGAGTGCGGCGTGGAACTGTTTGTGCTGGACGACGGCTGGTTCGGAGCCCGCAGGGACGATCACGCGGGACTGGGCGACTGGGTGGCGGCGAAGGAGCTCCTGCCGAACGGGGTCGCGGGCGTGGCCGACCGGATCGAGGAGATCGGCATGAAGTTCGGCCTCTGGATCGAGCCGGAGATGGTGAACGCGGACTCCGATCTGTTTCGTGCGCATCCGGACTGGGCGCTCTCCGTGCCGGGACGTGCCATGACGCACGGCAGATATCAGTATGTCCTGGATTTTTCCAGAAAGGAAGTGGTGGATCATATCCATGGCATGATCGCCCGGATTCTGCGGGAGGCGAAAGTCTCCTATATCAAATGGGATATGAACCGTTACATTACGGAATGCTATTCCCGGGCTTATCCGGCGGATCGGCAGGGCGAGATCTTCCATCGGTACATACTGGGTGTATATGATCTGTATGAGCGGCTGACCGCGGAATTTCCGGAGGTGCTTTTCGAGTCCTGCGCCAGCGGAGGCGCGCGGTTTGATCCGGGGATGCTTTATTATGCGCCGCAGTGCTGGACCAGCGACGATACGGACGCGATCGAGCGCCTGAAGATTCAGTACGGGACATCCATGTGCTATCCCGTCAGCAGTATGGGGGCGCATGTGTCCGTGACGCCGAATCATCAGGTTCATCGGATGGCTCCGCTCCATACCAGAGCCAATGTGGCGTATTTCGGGACATTTGGCTATGAGCTGGATCTGAATCGTCTGTCAGAGGGAGAGATCGCGCAGGTGAAAGCGCAGGTTGCTTTCATGAAAAAGTGGCGGCAGCTGCTGCAGTTCGGTACCTTTTATCGTTTAAAAAGCCCGTTTGAGGGAGATGAGGCGGCCTGGATGGTTGTGAGCCCGGATCAGAAAACGGCCATTGTGGGCTGGTACCGGATTTTGAATACGGTCAACAACTCCTTTTCCCGTGTGCGGCTTTGCGGCTTAAACCCGGATTACTGCTACCGAAACAGCGTCAGCGGGGTGGAGGCTTACGGCGATGAGCTGATGAATCTCGGTCTGCTGACAACGGACGAAAGCGCCGGAGTCGGTTCGTACACCGCCAAGGAGGCGCGGACGATTCCCGAACTGATATCGGCCGGGAACATGGAAGCCGTTCTTGCGGCTTTGAAGGTGCTTCCGAGTATGGACTTTGACTCCAGGATCTATGTGCTGACAGTATCCGGGAAGGAGGAATAACGGACGGAAGCGAAACATGCGGGAACTGTCCGCCCGGCAGGAGAAACCCGGCGGATGAAGTAAGGAACTGCCGAAAAAGAAAAATGAATAAAAAAAAGAATCTCTGCCATACTATCCCTGTAATAGAAAGAAGCAGCGATCCTGTCCGGCGGCCGGATGTCCTTTGCATCACGCCGCTTAAAATCGCTGTTCTGAGACAAGGAGGCACATCATGGAACAATTATCGGAAAAAGAATTGTCCGCACTGAACGATCTGCTTGCGGATGAGGAACTGCTGACGAAGAAATTCGCGATGCTCGCGAAACAGACGGACGACATGGAGATCAAACAGAAGTATGAGCGGATCTCCGAGCAGCATCAGGGACATTTCAACGAATTATATGAGCAGTTGCGGTAGGAGGTGCGAACATGCAGGGATTTACGGACAAAGAGATTTTGAGCGACGGATTATCAACGCAGAAAGCGACGACAGAGAAATTCAACAATTTTGCGAACGAGTGCGTGCATGACCAGGTGAGGACGACCATGCTGCAGATCCTGGAGCAGGAGCACAGTATCCAGAAGGACGTGTTCAATATGATGCATGCGAGAGGCTTTTACGAGACTCCCGCGGCGGAGAGCAAAAAGATCAACGAGGCGAAGCAGAAGTTTTCCGCCAGTGTAAAGTAGGAATCGACCGGATGACGGCGTCTTCGTTCCGGCAGACAGTCAGCTGCCGCGAAGACGCCGTTTTTTTCCTTAAAAATATTTTTTTCATTTCTGTAAATCTTTGTGACTATTTGCTGAAAATCACAAGATATTGATTTACCTCTTGCATTTAACCACAAGATATAGTAGAATGATTTTCGCAGACACTGAATTTGCCGAGGCAGGAAAACCCTGCGGGTTCCGGCCCGCAATGCGGTTTGCAATCATGCCCGGTGTACAGATAAAAGGAGAGGTTCTATGAAAATCATCAAAAGAAGCGGCACGGAGGCGCCCTTTGATCTGGAAAAGATCACGGCTGCCGTGGTGAAGGCGAATGACAGCGTGTCGGATGTAGAGAAGATGACGCCGGAGCAGATTGCTGTGATCTCGGCGAATATGCGGACGATCTGCGAGGGGATGAACCGCGCGCTTTCCGTGGAGGAGATTCAGGATTTTGTGGAGAATCAGATCATGAACCAACGGGCGTTTTCCGTGGCGCGCAACTATATCACCTACCGATACAGACGCGCCCTGGTGCGCAAGGCGAATTCGACGGATGAGCAGATCTTAAGCCTTCTGGAGTTTGACAATGAGGAGGTCAAACAGGAGAATTCCAACAAGAACCCGGCGGTCAACAGCGTGCAGCGCGACTACATGGCGGGCGAGGTCAGCAAGGATATCACGAAACGTTTCCTGCTTCCGCAGGATGTGGTGGAGGCCCATGAGGCCGGGATTATCCATTTTCACGATTCGGATTACTTCGCGCAGCATATGCACAACTGCTGCCTTGTGAATCTGGAAGACATGCTGCAGAACGGTACGGTCATCAGCGAGACGATGATCGAGCGCCCGAAAAGTTTTTCCACCGCCTGCAATGTTGCGACGCAGGCCGTGGCGCAGATCGCGAGTTCGCAGTACGGCGGACAGAGTATTTCCCTGGCGCATCTGGTTCCATTTGTACAGGTCAGCCGGGACAAGTACCGCAGGGAAGTGGCGATCGAATTCGAGGAGAATGATATCCAGGCGGATCAGGAGACTATCAACCGCGTGGCGGAGATGCGCGTACGCAAGGAGGTCAAGCAGGGCGTCCAGATGATCCAGTATCAGGTGATCACGCTGATGACCACGAACGGGCAGGCGCCGTTTATCACGATCTTCATGTATCTGGACGAGGTTCCGGAGGGACCGATGCGGGACGATCTCGCCATGGTGACGGAGGAGGTTTTAAAACAGCGGATCCAGGGCATTAAAAACGAGAAGGGCGTCTATATCACCCCGGCGTTTCCGAAGCTGATCTATGTCCTGGAGGAGGACAATATTCACGAGGACAGCAAATACTGGTATCTGACGGAGCTGGCGGCGAGATGCACAGCGAAGCGTATGGTGCCGGATTATATTTCCGAGAAAGTCATGCTGGAGAATAAGATCGATGAGAACGGCGAGGGGCACTGCTATACCTGCATGGGCTGCCGCTCCTTCCTGACTCCCTATGTCGATCCGGAGACGAAGCAGCCGAAGTATTACGGCAGGTTCAACCAGGGAGTGGTCACGATCAATCTCGTGGACGTCGCCTGCTCTTCCGGTGGCAAAATGGACGCGTTCTGGCAGATTTTCGATGAGCGTCTGGATCTGTGTTATCGCGCGCTGATGTGTCGACACAATCGTCTGCTCGGGACGCCCTCGGATGTTGCGCCGATCCTCTGGCAGCACGGGGCTCTGGCCCGTCTGGAAAAGGGAGAGAAGATCGATAAGCTCCTGGTCGGCGGCTATTCCACCATCTCTCTGGGCTACGCGGGTCTGTGCGAGTGCGTGCGATACATGACCGGGAAATCCCACACGGATCCGGCGGCGACTCCTTTTGCCCTTGAGGTAATGCAGCATATGAACGACGCCTGTGCGAAGTGGCGCGGAGAGACCAGCATCGCGTTCAGCCTGTACGGAACGCCGCTCGAGTCTACGACCTATAAGTTCGCGAAATGCCTGCAGAAACGCTTCGGCGTGATCCAGGGCGTGACGGATAAAAACTATATTACAAACAGCTATCATGTACATGTGACGGAGGATATTGACGCCTTTGAGAAGCTGAAATTTGAATCCCGGTTCCAGGCGCTCTCCCCGGGCGGCGCGATCAGCTACGTGGAGGTTCCGAATCTTCAGAACAATCTGGAGGCCGTGCTCTCCGTGATACAGTATATTTATGATAATATCATGTATGCGGAGCTCAACACCAAGAGCGATTTCTGCCAGAAGTGCGGCTTTGACGGCGAGATCCTGATCAAAGAGGAGGACGGGAAGCTGTTCTGGGAGTGCCCGAACTGCGGCAACCGTGATCAGAATACGCTCAATGTAGCGAGAAGAACCTGCGGATACATCGGCACCCAGTTCTGGAATCAGGGCAGGACGCAGGAAATTAAGGAAAGAGTGCTGCACCTGTAAAACGTTTCGGATAAAGGCATAAGGAAAGCGACAAGAAAGTCGTTGAGGATTCAAGGGCTTTCTTTTTTCGTCTCGACAACAATCCGAAACTGTGTTATAGTAAGCCCGTTCAAATGAAAAATGACGTTTGGATAGTGAAAAACAGTATACACGGAGAGATGACTATGTATTATTCGGGAATCAAACCATACAGTACGGAAAACGGTCCGGGAGTCCGCGTCAGCCTGTTTGTGTCCGGCTGCAGGAACCGCTGCAGGGGATGTTTTCAGCCTGACACCTGGGATTTTTTCAATGGGATGGAGTTTACGGAGGAGATCCAGCAGCAGATCCTGGACGACCTGAGGCCTTCCTATATAAGGGGGCTCACCCTGCTGGGCGGGGATCCTTTTGAACCGGAGAATCAGGAGGGACTCATCGATTTTGTGCGGACGGTAAAGAAAACTTACCCGCATAAGACCATCTGGGCCTTTACCGGCTATATACTGGAGGATGATCTCACCGAGGGCGGGGCGAAGTTCATCTCCTGTACGGAGGAACTACTGAGCCTGATCGATGTTCTGGTGGACGGGCCGTTTGTCGAGGAGAAAAAAAACCTTACGCTTCCGTTCCGCGGTTCCGAAAATCAGCGGATCATTCTGATGGAGGAGACGAGGAGAACCGGAGAGGTGGTTCTGTCTCCTTTCATGAAGCGGGAGCGAATTGCGGCACAGTGAATGGCGGGACGAAGTATGCGCCAAGGCGCATTCTTTTTCATGCGGATATGGCGGAATTGGCAGACGCGCCGGTTTTAGGTGCCGGTGGGCGCAATGCCTGTGCAGGTTCGAGCCCTGTTGTCCGCATTTAGAAATGATAAAAAGAAGACAGGTTATCCGACGGAAACAGAAAAGAGGGATAAAATGGCGCAGGGAAATCCAATGCCGGGAGAAAAGTATTTGCATTTTAAAAACCGGCTGTACCAGGTCATTTCCGTGGCATATCATTCGGAAACGATGGAGAGATATGTGGTTTATCAGGCGTTGTACGGTGATTTTAAGACCTACATTCGGCCGTATGACATGTTTGTCAGTGAAGTAGATCACGAAAAATATCCGGAGGTTTCTCAGAAGTACCGGTTTCGATATCTGGGAGATCCTGCGGATGAGGCGTCCGGGAATTCTCCTCTGCGGCAGGATATCTCCGCAGAGAGTTCAGATGCGGAGAAACCGGATGCTGCGGACAGAACACAGCAGACGTATGAAAGACGGCCGGCTGCTCCTGCGGAGGGAGACGCAGTCCCCCGGAAAGCGGGAAATGCGCCGACGGAGGACGAACCGGAAGGACAGATCAATCCGTGGCTTGACAAAATTCTGGACGCGCGGGACTTTGATGAGAAATACCGGATTGTCTGTGATATGCACAGGGACATCACCGATCAGCTGATCGACGATATTGCGGTGGTCATGGATATCGCCATTCCGGACGGAGATTTAAAGAGCCGGTATGAGCAGCTGAAATACTGTCTCCGCACCAGACAGAAGTACGAGATGCGGCGTCTGAGATAAGGAACTGTTATTTCGAGACAGTTCCTGAGAGCGTTTGTCCTTTCCCTCCGGATAAATTCAGAGGACTCTGGCGGAGAAACGGACAGTACTGGCCCATATCGGCGCGGTGGATTTCAGGCGGAAAGTCAATAAGCGCGGTGGAGAAACGGACAATACAGGCTCATGTCGGCGTGGTATTATGAACAGACGGACAGTATCCGTGACGGCTGATATAGTTGTTGTGGTAATACGGCGACCAGGTGACCTCCTCGCTGAACCAGTCGGGCGGTACGAAGGCATTCGCCTCCTCCACACCGGGGAATTCCACCTCCGCCAGAATGAGCGGGGCGGCATCTTTCTCAAAGATGTCAAGCTCAATGGTATATCCTCCGAACGGGATACAGTATCTTTTTTTGGAAATAAAGATGCCGTCTGTTTTCGGCTTGAGATGCGCGTAGGCTTCCGCTGTCAGAGGCAGATTGTATTCCTCGCGGCTCAGCATCCCGCCGGATTTGTAAGTCAGGATATAAGAGTCGTCCTGTCTTCGGATGCGCACCACCGGTTCGGTGCAGAGGTAGCCCTGTTCGATTGAAAGACAGGGGTAGTCGGACAGGTTTTCCGGAAGCTTTGAGATTAAGAATTTGCGTTCGATTTCCATGGCGGTACTCCTTGTACATCGTCTTCGAAACAGCTCGATTTTATACCTGCTTTTTCATTATATCAAAAAACTTTCATACAGTAAACCATTTACAGATTTCAGACACAAAAAACCAAAGGCAGGAACGGATGATACTGCCGATCACATCAGAAAGGACAGAATCATGAAAAAATTAGCGGTATTTGCAGTGGACGGCGTGGAAGAGGTGGAATGCCTGACAGTGGTTGATTTTTGCCGGAGGGCGGGCATCGACGTAACGACGGTGTCCGTGACCGGAAAAAAACAGATCCGCGGCAGCCACGGGATTCTCTTTCATACGGATACGGTTTTTGATGAAGTGGATTTTGAGGCGATGGACGGCGTCGTGTATCCGGGAGGACCGGGTACGGCGGCTCTGGGCGAGGCAAAAGGAACCCGTGCACTGGCTGAACAGTTTCTTCATGACGGGAAACTGGTCGCCGCCATCTGCGCGGCGCCGGGCATGCTGTCGGAGACGGGGCTTTTAAAAGACAGGACAGCTGCGGGTTATCCGGGATGCAGACCGGAGGGCGGAGCACTCTGGACGGAGAATACGACCGAGACGGACGGGAATCTTGTGACCGGGAAGGGGCCGGGCGCGGCTTCTTATTTCGCGCTGGCCGTCATCCGTTATCTGCTGGGTGAAAAAAAGGAAGCGGAGATTTACGCTTCCACAATGATGCCCTGATTGAGTATGAATCCTTACTCGCCGCGCGGGGTGTGTGCGGCTCTGCCGTAATATTCCTTTCGCACCTCTGCGCATAAAAAGAGACTGCCTCTTCCGAAATGATTTCATTCCGACGGCAGTCTCTTCTCCGGTAAACGCGCTGTTGACGGAGCGTTTGCCGGTCAGGAACCTCTGTCTGTCCGGATTACTCCTGGGACGACATCTGTTCCTCCTGCTTTTTGATCATTTTTCTGACCATCTCGCCGCCGATGGAACCGGCCTGACGGGAGGTCAGGTCACCGTTGTCGCCGTCCTTTAAGGGCACGCCGATCTCAGAAGCAACCTCCTGCTTAAAACGGTTCATAGCGCCTTTTGCCTCAGGTACGGTCATTTTGGATGAATTTTTAGAAGAATCACTCATGTTGTACACCTCCGTAAATAAGTCTTCTCTATGGTAAAGACAGATTGCTTTTTAAAACATCTGATCTGTTTTGAAGAAGCTTTCTGTCCTGTTTCTAGTATGAACCGACGCAAGAAAAATATGAATGGGAAATTTTGAAAAAATCATTTGATAATCCGCGGGAAAAACGTATTTCTTTGCCTTGCATTTGTAAAAACGCTGTGATATAATGCCTAAATGACTGTAAGCGGCAGGACTATGCCCTTTTTCTGTGTGGCTGGTGAACGTGGCGGGATTCAGTCGCATGACATGTGTGCCCGGAGCCGGATGCAGGGAGTGTTCGGGTGTACATGATAGAATAAAGGAGGAAATTTTTAAATGAGTGTACAGGTAGAGAATCTGGAAGAGAAAAATAAAGTAAAGCTCACGATCGAGGTGTCCGCGGAGGAGTTTGAGCAGGCGATGCAGGACGCCTATAAAAAACAGAAAAAGGATATCAGCCTTCCTGGTTTCCGCAAGGGAAAGGTTCCGATGAATATGATCGAGAAGATGTACGGACCGGATATTTTTTATGAGGAAGCGGCGAATATTCTGATTCCGCAGGCTTACCGTGACGCGGCTGATGAGAGCGGCGAGGATATCGTTTCCAGACCGTCGATCGATGTCGTGCAGATCGAGAAGGGCAAGTCTTTTATTTTTACGGCTGAGGTCGCCGTTAAGCCGGAGGTTGCTCTCGGCAAATATGTCGGCGTAGAAGTGACGGAGATCGATACGCAGGTGACGGATGAGGATGTCATGAATGAGATTGACAGGGAGCGTGAGAACAATGCCCGTATTGTTGACGTGGAGGGGCGTTCCATTGAGAACGGCGATACGGCGGTAATCGACTACGAGGGATTTTCCGACGGCGTCGCGTTTGAGGGCGGGACGGCTGAGAACTACTCCCTGGAGATCGGATCCGGCAGCTTCATTCCCGGTTTTGAGGAGCAGCTGATCGGAAAGAACGAGGGAGATCAGAAGCAGGTAAATGTCACCTTCCCGGAGACCATCCAGGCGGAAGCGCTCGCGGGGAAGGACGCGGTCTTTCAGGTGAAGATCCATGAGGTGAAGACGAGGGAGCTTCCGGAGCTGGACGATGAGTTCGCGCAGGATGTTTCCGAGTTTGATACCGTGGCAGAGTACATGGCGGATGTGAGAGAAAAGATCCAGGCGAGAAAAGACGCGGAGGCGAAGAGCACGCAGCAGGAGGAGGCTCTGGATAAGATCGTAGAGGATTCGTCGATGGAGATTCCTTCCGAAATGATCGATATGCAGGTTGAAAATATGATTAACCAGTATGCCCAGCAGATGGCGCAGCAGGGACTTTCCCTGGATCAGTATCTCCAGATTGCCGGCATTACGCTGGAGGAGCTGGGCGAGCAGGTTCGCCCGGAGGCGGAGAAGCATATCCGTCAGGATCTGGTGCTTGACGCTATTGCTGAGGCGGAGAAGATCGAGGTTTCCGATGAGGATGTTGAAGCTGAGATTGAGAATATGGCGAAAATGTATCAGATGGAAGTCGAGCAGCTGAAGGGTTATGTCACTGAGAATGAGCGTGAGAATATGAAGCAGGATATTGCTTCCCGGAGAGCGCTTGAGATTATCGCGGCGGGGATGAAGCCGCGCGCGAAGGCTGCGGAGGAAGAGGATGCGGCTGAGCCGGAAGAGGATTGATCTCCGGTTGAAAAAGCAGGTCTGAGATTTCGGATTTGCGGATATGGACAGATATAATGGGCAGATCGAGCCGGCAGGGCCGGTCTGCCCTGTGTACGTATAAATGCACAGGGCTGTAAAAGGAGGAAATTATGAGTTTAGTACCTTATGTAGTCGAGCAGACAAGCCGCGGGGAGCGCAGCTACGATATTTACTCCAGACTTTTGAAAGACCGGATCATTTTTCTCGGAGAAGAGGTCAATGAGGTGACCGCCAGCCTTACGGTGGCGCAGCTTCTGTTTCTGGAATCCGAGGATCCGGGAAAGGACATTCAGCTGTATATCAATTCGCCGGGCGGCGTGGTTTCCGCGGGACTGGCGATTTATGACACCATGCAGTACATCAAGTGCGATGTCTCTACCATCTGTATCGGACTGGCCGCCAGCATGGGCGCTTTTCTTCTGGCGGGCGGCGCGAAGGGCAAGCGGTTCGCGCTCCCGAATTCGGAGATCATGATCCATCAGCCCTCCGGCGGCGCGCAGGGGCAGGCGACGGATATCAAGATCGTCGCGGAGAACATTTTAAAGACAAAGGAACGCCTGAACCGTATCCTCGCGCAGAACACCGGGAAACCGTATGATGTGATTGCCGCCGATACGGAGAGGGATAATTTCATGTCCGCGCAGGAGGCCGTAGAGTACGGACTGGTTGACGCGGTGATCGAAAACAGACAGTAACATTGAGAGCACGGATAAGTGAGATAGCAAATTTTATATTTGCGTAATCGAACTTATGCAGAGCTGTAACCGGCTTTCATACAGCAAAGCGTGGAGGAAATATGGCGGGAAGAATTATCCAGGAGAATAAAATACGCTGCTCCTTTTGCGGGAAATCCCAGGAGCAGGTAAACAGGCTGATCGCGGGGCCGAACGGCACCTACATCTGTGATGAATGCATTGAGATCTGCAATGAGATACTCGACGAGGAACTGCTCCGGGAGGAGGAAGAGTCCGGAGCGCAGGAGAATCCCGGCCTGGAGATCAACCTCTTAAAGCCCGAGGAGATCAAGGGCTTTCTCGATGAGTATGTGATCGGACAGGAAGAGGCGAAAAAGGTCTTGTCTGTCGCGGTTTATAACCACTATAAGAGGATCCTGGCCGGACCAATGCCGGATGTGGAGCTGCAGAAGAGCAATATCCTGATGCTGGGACCGACCGGTTCGGGAAAGACGCTGCTCGCGCAGACGCTGGCGCGGATCCTGAACGTACCCTTTGCCATCGCGGATGCGACGACTCTGACGGAGGCCGGATATGTGGGAGAGGATGTGGAGAATATCCTTCTGAAGATCATCCAGGCTGCCGATTACGATATCGAGAAAGCGGAATACGGCATCATTTATATCGATGAGATCGACAAGATTACCAGGAAATCCGAGAACGCCTCCATCACGCGGGATGTCTCCGGCGAGGGCGTGCAGCAGGCGCTGCTGAAAATTCTGGAGGGGACGCTCGCTTCCGTACCGCCGCAGGGCGGCAGAAAGCATCCGCAGCAGGAGCTGATCTCCATCGATACGACGAACATTCTTTTTATCTGCGGAGGCGCTTTTGAGGGACTCGACCGGATCATAGAACGCCGCCTGGATCGCGGTTCCATCGGTTTTAACTCCGATCTGGCGGAGAAGAATGACCGGAGTATCAGCGAGATTTTAAAGGAAGCTTTGCCGCAGGATTTTATAAAGTACGGGATGATTCCGGAGTTTATCGGCCGCGTGCCGGTAACGGTTTCCCTGGAGGCGCTGGAACGCGGAGATCTGATCCGTATTCTGAAGGAGCCGAGGAACTCCCTGATGAAGCAGTATAAAAAACTGTTTGAACTGGACGGCGTGGATCTGACCTTTGAGGAGGACGCCCTGGAGGCCATCGCGGATTTGTCACTGTCCAGGAAGACCGGGGCGAGAGGACTGCGCGCCATCATGGAGAATGTCATGATGGATCTGATGTACCGGATCCCGTCGGATCAGAGCATTCAGCGATGCGTGATCACCAGAGAAGCCGTGGAGGGAGATTCGAAGCCGTTGCTGGAATATAAACTGGCAGGCTGAGAACGTTTTCGGCAGCTCGCAGATATGATACAAATTGAAAGAGAAAGGGGCGGGGTCATTGACTCCGCTCTTTGAGGATGGGATATGGACGAATTATTACAGGAAATGCCGGCCGTAGTTTTTCGGGGAGTCACGATCCTTCCCGGTGCGGTCACACATTTTGATATCAATCACCCGAAAGCAGTCCAGTCCGTGCGGACGGCCATGCGCGAGGGCGGACGGATTTTTCTTGTAACGCAGAGAGATATGCGGATCAAAGAGCCGACGGAGGATGATCTGTACCGGGTCGGCCTGGTTGCCGAAATCCGGCAGGTGATCAAGCTCCCGAAGGACAAGACCCGCGTGATCGTAAACGGAAAACGGCGGGCAGAGCTCGCTTATTTTATCAACAGTGACGCCGGGCTGCGCGCGCAGATCATGCTGTTTGCCAATGAGAACGAGCATGAGCCGCCCGCGGAGGAGGAGGCGATGCTTCGAAGCCTGCAGGAAGCGCTGGTTGATTACACGGCTGCGAATCCGAAGGTCGGAAATGAGCTTCAGAAGCATCAGGAGGGTCTGTCGCGACTGGATACCTTTATGGATATCGTCGGGAACAGTCTTCCGCTTCCCTATCAGAAGAAACAGGCGCTTCTGGAGGCGATCACTCTGCGTGACCGCTATGAGGAGCTGATGCTCATCCTCGGCCAGGAGACGGAGATCACGCAGATCAAAAATGAGATTCAGAAAAAGACAAAGGCCCGTATCGATAAAAATCAGAGAGAGTATGTGCTCCGGGAGCAGATGAAGGTCATCCGCGAGGAGCTTGGAGAGGATGACGCGGATTCGGACGCGGAGCTGTTTACAAATGCCGTGGAGGCACTTGATGCACAGGAATATGTGAAGGAGCGCCTGAGAAAGGAGATCCGGCGTTTCAAGGCAATCGCTTCCAACGCGGCGGAGAGCAGCGTTCTGCGCACCTATCTGGAGACGATGCTGGAGCTGCCGTGGAATCGCCGGTCCGAGGACTGCACGGATCTCTCCCATGCCAAACAGGTGCTTGACGACGATCACTACGGTCTCGACAAGGTAAAGGAGAGGGTGCTGGAGTTTCTGGCCGTCCGTCATCTGACAAACGGCGGGGAGAGCCCGATCCTCTGCCTGGTGGGACCGCCCGGAACCGGCAAGACGAGCATCGCACGGTCTGTGGCGCGGGCGCTCGGCAAGGAATATGTGCGTATCTGTCTCGGCGGCGTCCGGGATGAGGCGGAGATCCGCGGGCACCGGAGGACCTATGTCGGAGCCATGCCGGGACGGATCATTCAGGGCTTAAAGAACGCGGGTGTGAAAAATCCCCTGATGCTGCTGGACGAGATCGACAAGATGAGCAGCGATTACAAGGGAGATACCGCTTCTGCCATGCTGGAGGTCCTCGACTCGGAACAGAACGCGCATTTCAGCGACCATTATGCGGATATGCCGGTCGATCTCTCCGAGGTACTTTTCATCGCGACGGCCAACGATATGCAGACCATTCCGAAGCCGCTGCTGGACCGGATGGAAGTGATCGAGGTCAGCAGCTACACGGCAAATGAGAAGCTTCATATCGCGAAGGAGCATCTGGTCGAAAAACAGAAAAAGGCGAACGGGATTCTGCCGGAACAGATGACGATCACCGATGAGGCGCTGGAATGCATCATTGAACACTATACCAGAGAGGCGGGCGTTCGCAATCTGGAGCGAAGGATCGGCCAGCTCTGCCGGAAGGCGGCGCGCGAGATTTATGAGGAGAACACGAAAACGATTCTGATCGACGGGGGCGATCTGGAGACCTATCTCGGAAAGGAACGCTACCATTCGGACGCGAAAAACGAGGAGGATGAGGTCGGTATCGTCCGCGGCCTGGCCTGGACCAGCGTCGGCGGAACAACGCTCCAGATCGAGGTGAACATCATGCCCGGAAAGGGCGAGTTCAACCTGACCGGACAGCTCGGCGACGTGATGAAAGAATCCGCGCAGACCGGGATCAGTTATATTCGGTCCGTGAGCGCGAAGTACGGCATTGACAGTTCGTTTTTTACGGAGAATGATATTCACATACATATCCCCGAGGGCGCCGTTCCGAAGGACGGTCCCTCCGCCGGCATCACGATGGCGACGGCCATGCTGTCCGCGGTCACGCATAAAAAAGTACGCGCGGACGTGGCAATGACCGGGGAGATCACCCTCCGCGGACGGGTGCTTCCCATCGGCGGCCTGAAGGAAAAGCTGCTGGCGGCAAAGACCGCGGGCATTTGTACTGTGATCATCCCGGAGAAAAACCGCAGCGACGCGGAGGAGATCGATGACGAGATCACGGAAGGTATGGAACTGAACTTCGTGGGGAATATGGAGGATGTGCTTTCCGTTGCGATGGTGCGTTAACAAAACAGAAAGGGAAACGATATGATCATCAGAAGCGCTTCGCTCGAAACCGTCTGCGGCTATACCAGCAGGCTTCCGCGGAACACAAAACCGGAGATTGCCTTTGCCGGGAAATCCAACGTGGGAAAATCCTCCCTGATCAATACCCTGGTAAATCGAAAAGCTCTGGCGCGAACCTCCGGGCAGCCCGGAAAGACGCAGACGATCAATTTTTATAATGTGAATGACGAACTGTATCTGACCGATCTGCCCGGCTACGGTTTCGCGAAGGTACCTCAGAAGGAAAAGGAAAAGTGGGGGCAGATGATCGAGAATTACCTGCACGGTTCCGGGCAGCTCCGGGCTGTGTTTCTGCTGATCGATATCCGCCACGACCCTTCCTCCAATGATAAGACCATGTACGACTGGATCCTGTACCAGGGATACCATCCGATCATTATCGCGACGAAGCTGGATAAAATAAAAAGAAGTCAGATACAGAAGCAGATAAAAGCGATACGGACCGGGCTGGGCGCGGACGCGGAAACCGTCATCCTTCCGTTTTCCGCGGAGACGAAGCAGGGCAGGGAGGAGATCTGGGAACGGATCGGTTCGCTTTGTGCCGACGCAGCTGATACAGAAGGAGAGCATATTGAAAAATAAGTATGTATTTACCGCGGTTCTTCTCGCGGTGATCCTGTTTGCGGGAATCGGACTGACAGCGCTTTATCTGCATCAGCAGGAGCCGGAGGTCGGGGACGCGCAGGAGGTTACCGTTGTGACCTCCTTCTATCCGATGTATGTCGCCGCGGAAAACATCATCGGCGAGTGTGAAAATGTGACGCTTGAAAATTTAAGCGAGCCGCAGACGGGCTGTCTCCACGACTACCAGCTTACCTCGGAGGACATGAAACTGCTTTCCACCGCGGATGTTTTTATCATCAACGGCGGCGGGATCGAATCCTTTCTGGCGGAGGTGGCGGAACAGTATCCCGACCTGACAGTGATCAATGCCTGCGAAAATATCGAGCTTTCGGAGGATAATGCGCATGTCTGGATGAGTATGGAACTGTATATGATTCAGGTGCAGACCATCTGTGACGGGCTGGCGGATGTGGACGCGGCGCATAATGAGATCTATCGACAGAACACGGAAGAATATATCGAAAAAGTGGAATCTCTGCGGGACGAATACAGCGAGATGTTCACGGATTTAAGCGGCCGTTCGGTCGTCCTGTTTCATGAAGCATATGAATATCTGACAGATGAGCTCGGACTGGAAGTGGTGGGTCTGATGGATCTGGACGAGGAGCGCCAGGTCAGTGCCGGCGAGGTGGCGGATATCCTGTCCGTCATTGAGGAACAGCAGGTGTCCGTGATTTTCGCGGAAGAGCTTTATGGGAAGGATATGGGCGACACGGTGGAGAAGGAAGCCGATGTAAAGGTCGTCTACCTGGACACTCTGACCCGCGGGGATTACGATCCGGACAGCTATCTGGACGGGATGCGGTCGAATCTGGAGCTGATCCGGGAAGCGTTTCGTAACGAATAAAAACACCGGAGGTACTATGTTTCGAAAACTATTAGAGCCCTGCGGCCTCCACTGCATCCGCATGAATGACATTGGCGTAACGGTGGGCGATCAGGTCATCCTGAAAAACATCAATCTTCATATTCACTGCGGCACGCTCGCGGCGCTCATCGGCAAAAACGGCGCCGGGAAATCCACCCTGATCCGGGCAATCCTGGACGACATCCCACATACGGGGACGATCGAGTTTTCCATCCATGATAAGACGGCCGTTCTGCGCGATACGGGATCGGAGCTGAAGATCGGCTATGTGCCGCAGAGCCTGAACATCGAGAAAAAAACGCCCATCAGCGTTTACGATATGATCGCCTGTTATCAGAGCGCTTATCCCGTTTTCTGGAAAAAGAGCCGAAGCCTGTATGAAAAAATCCGCGAAAGCCTTGCGGTTTTTGACGCGGAGGATCTGATCGACCGGCAGGTCTGCAACCTGTCCGGCGGCGAACTGCAGCGCGTACTCCTGTCCATGGCGATCCTCGACAAGCCGGATCTCCTGCTTCTGGACGAGCCGGTGTCCGGCATTGACAAAAATGGTATGGAAGTCTTTTACCATACCATCTCTCAGCTGAAGAAAAATTATGACCTGGCGATCATTCTGATCTCCCACGATCTCGATTACGTGGCGAAGTACGCGGATCAGGTCATCCTGATCGACGGGCAGACGGTCGCCTGCCAGGGCAGCGTCCGAAGGGTGTTTGAAAGCCCGGAGTTTCAAAAGGTGTTTGGCGTGAGCCGTGAAAATTAGCGGAGTTATTCCTCCTGGATACCATGTGCGGCGAGAAGCTTTCTCATGCGTTCGACTTCAGAAGCAAGCTGCTCCTTCTCAGAGGTGAGTTGCTCCTTCTCACTGGTAAGCTGTTCAACAATCTCCTGGTTTTCTTCCCTTTGCAGTTGCAGCCGTCTTTCAAATGTGTAATCCAATGTTGACACGCGTTTCACCTCCGCTCTGTTTTCCCGGAGGAATTTCTCCAGGATATGGTCTCTGATACAGCTGTCTATCGCGGCGTCCAGCGCCTTATCCAGCAGATACATATCCCGGAAACCCCTCACGCGGTCAACAAATTCGGTATATTCTTTTAATACCTTACATTTGTTTATGATTTCCTGATTATATCCCGGATTGATGTTGTACAGCGTGCATACTAATTCCAGTTCCGGTTTCGCAGCCGGACACTCAAAAGCGTCCGACAGCTTTATGTATTTCACTTCCGGCTCCTTGTCCCTTCCGTTATAAAATACGACGAATGACGGCCGTGGGATCTTTCTCAGTGTACTGGAAAACAGATCCCTGTTTTTCGTAAGCGTTTTATACAGCTCCGTGATATAGATCAGGAAGCGCAGCGGCATATTCGGGTTCGGAGTGCTCTGATGTTCGTAAATGCTCAGGCAGCTGTCGATAATGAACGACGCGTCATTCCGAATAGAGAGCTGGATGCCCGCTTCCAGTCTGAAGATTCGAACCTCTGACGGATCCCGGTAATCGGTATGGTTCAGCGCGTTATAAACACTCAGCGCATTTTCCGGATCTTCCAGCAGCATGCTGAATACATCGCTTTTATACTCCTGGTTGCTCATTTGGTAATACCTCCTCTGTGTGTGTAATCGCAGAGGCGGCCTACCGCGGCAAGCTCTCCTGATACTTCCGCATCTGATTGTAAAACACCCCTGCTGTTGTTGGAAATAAAAAGCATGGACTTTTACAGATACAGAAAATACAGAAGCTGCAGAAATAAGAAAAGTATGCTTTTGTGTTCCTTATCATAGCACAGGGTACTGGAAAAAGCAATTATAATTTAATTCAGGGGCAGTTTGTCAAGAACATTACGTGAAAGCCTTCACCAGTTCGGAAATCGCGTCCAGCTGTGCGGTGGAAAGTCTGCCCAGCTGTTTCGCCAGTTCTTTTGTTCGAAAAGGATAAATGATTTCATCATCGAAAAATTCTTTTGGCGTAAGTTCAAGATATTCACAGATATAGAAAAATGCTTGCATGGAGGGGTAAGTTTTTCTGTTTTCTATGCGGTTAATATAACTTTCGTTCTGGCCGATTGCGAGACTCATCTCTCTGGCGGAGACGTTCTTCTGCATGCGAAGGGCTGTCAGCCTCTCAGAAAAATAATCTTCGTACATAAATCTACCACCTCGTTTTTTAGATATTATATGCTCCGCGTTTGCTGGATTTAAGACGTGAAATGGCGCGAAACGTGACATTATATTTGACATAGGATATACAATATCCTATAATATACTATAAATATAATGACGGAATCGGAGATGCATGTCTGAAGCAACTGCCCATCCGTAAATGGCTTTATCAGCGGATTTTATATAGATAAAAAATAAAGACGAGGGATGAAGGATATGAGAAAACATTTAAAAAGATTATCGGTACTGTTCCTGATTGCGGCGATAACTGTTTCCATGTTTCCTGAAGCGGCCCTGGCAGCCGCTTCGGGGGACAGCTCTTCCGAAGCAGCTGCGGAAGCTGTGACGGATGAACAGGCTGGAGACACAGACACGATTGAAGTTTCAATCGCGAGTGATGACGCGGACACGGAAGAAATTCTGTATGGAGATCTCAACAAAGACGGTGCGATTGACTCGGATGACGTAACTGTTCTGCGGACAGCCATATCCCAAAAGCTGACGGAAGGATATGAGCAGGGCGACGTCAACGGGGATGGGAAATTAAGCACGCTGGATATTTCCCTGATTAATCAGTATATCGCGGGAACCATCACCTATTTTCCCGTGGGAGATGTCTATCAGGAGGGCGTTTCCTGGATGACCAGAGGGGAGTGGATTTACCAGCTGGTCACGATCTATGAGATGTCCGTAGAGGATGAGAGTTCGATCACGGAATATTTTACGGATCTCGATGATTACGAATATGCCGATGCGATTGAACTGGCGGCGAATATCGGTGTATTTGCAGTGGATGAGGATGAGTTTTCTCCGGATGATTATGTGACCCGGGAATTTGCTGCCCATACGATGAATTACTGTGCGGGTTATATTGAGGACATGGATGTATATCCGGCGGATCTCAGTGAAATCTACTATGCCTATGACGCGCAGGTGGCTGTCGCACAGGGGTGGCTGGAGCTTGTGGACAAGGAGTTTCGAAAAGATCTTTATGTCACAGCCACTGAGAGCGCAAATATGCTGGAACAGGCTGTCACGCTTGCACAGAAGACAGAGATTGATGAGGACTATGAGGATCAGGTTACATATAAGGACGATGTGCTCATGGTGGATGAGGACATCACGGTTTCCGTATCCGACGACACGGTGACCATCGAGAGCGACGACGTCATTATCCTGGCCGGTGAGGTTTTTGGTGTGACTGTAGACGGGGAGCAGCATTTTTATGTAGCGGAGTCTGTGAGTTATGATAAAAACGGATATTCTGTTGTTCAGGCTGCAGACGCTGAAATTGAAGAATATGTGGACGCTCTGGATATTCAGGGTTACGGAGAAGTGGATTATGATAATGTCGAATCCCTGTATGACGGAGTGGATGTGGAAACGGATACGACAGTCCATACGTCTTCGGATTCCATATCACCGGCTTCTGTTTCCGTGAATGACGGAACCATTTCTCTGAGCGGAACCATTGATCTGGGCGATGGTGTAAAGGCGACTGTCAGCGGCAGCATTTCAGATATCATTCCCTCCTATGCGATCAAATTTAACGGGACTTCTTTGGAGAGTTTTTATTTTAATGTGGACGCGGACGCCGATATTTCCGCCAGTCTGAGCGGCAGCTGGTCGGGTACTAAGAGCAAAGAGGTCAATCTGGCCTCCATTCCTGTAGTTAACGCGGGTCTGCTCGCCGTGAATATCAAGGTTGTTTTTACGATTAGCGCTTCCGGCACGATCAGCGTTGATTACGCCTGGGATGTGCAGGGCGGCATCCAATATACAGATGATGACGGCTGGAGGGTGACAAAGAGCTTCCAGAAAAAAAGTGCATCCGTATCGGCGGAGTGTTCCGAGAGCCTGGCGGCTAAGCTGTTGGCGGATGTGGAACTGGGGACAACGACGCTGGGCGAGATTTATGTGATGGGTGGTGAAAAAGGAACTCTTTCCGCAAAAACGCAGGACGATGACGTGGTCTGCACCACATTGAAAGCATATCTTTTTGCGGAAGTCGGCGCTTCTCTGAATATTTTTTCTAAAAGTTTCAGCAAAAGCTATCAGTTCGTCAACGCCGGGAATTCACCGTTGAAGATTACCCGTCACTGGGAGGATGGCGTGGCGGTGGATGCCTGCACTTATGAAACGGACAGCGAAAGTTTTGACGACAGTACGAGTGATACCAGCCGGAGCAGCTATCAGAAATACGGGATCGCGTTTGACGGGATTATTACCAGCTCTACCTCCGCGGAGTCCAGAGCGGATACCAGCGTAACGGAGGTGACATCGGACACGACTCTTTCTGGGGATGTGGTAGTCACAGGATCACTCTGGGTGACGGGCGGCACACTGGATCTGAACGGACACACGCTGACGGTGTATGGGGATGTGCATCATACAGGCGGGACGATTCTGATTGATAATGGAACCTTGGATATTGAGGGGGATTACAGGGCATATACGACAGTCACGGACAATACCGGAGAGACGTCTTACGAGTCGGTCAGCGCACATTTGAAAATGACGCAGACGAAGGACAGCATGAAGGTAGCCGGAGATTTTTACTGGTATGGCTACGGGTACAGCAGCTATCTGACAGCGGGTACACTGACTATAGGAGGAGATTTTACAGATTACAGGACGAATTCTTATTGTTTTAAGGCGTCCGGTACACACAGGCTTGTGCTGAACGGTACGGAGGACCAGGAGATCACGACAGCGGGAAGCAGCAATGCCACCTGCTTTAATGAAGTGGAAGTGGAGAATATTGGCAGCCACGACATAGTATGCTCCGGTTATCTGGAAATCACTGAGATGGAAACAGACATCAGTGTAAAGTCAGCCGGGCTGACGATCGCCGGGATGGATGTGAACGGGAACACAGTGACGGTTAAAGGCGATGTGGAAGAGACAGGATCGATAGATGTAAATGCGGGGGTATTGAATGTAACGGGCAGCCTGACGCACACCGCCGGGACGCTGACGCTGAACAACGGGACGGTGAATATCACAGGGGATTATATTGCGCGTGCGACAGTCACGGACAATACCGGAGAGACGTCTTACGAGTCGGTCAGCGCACATTTGAAAATGACGCAGACGAAGGACAGCATGAAGGTAGCCGGAGATTTTTACTGGTATGGCTACGGGTACAGCAGCTATCTGACAGCGGGTACACTGACTATAGGAGGAGATTTTACAGATTACAGGACAAATTCTTATTGTTTTAAGGCGAGCGGCTCTCATAAAACCATCTTAAACGGCGCCTCCGACCAGACGGTGACCATGGCTTCCACGGACAGCTGTTTCAACATCCTGGAGCTTACGCGTTCGAAGGACACTTACACCTTCAGTCATGAACCCTGTTGGAATACCCTGATTGTCAATGAGCATTCCTATGACGAGGCACCCTCCTTTACCTGGTATGGGACGAGCGCGGCGACCGCGACATTTACCTGCTCGGATTGCGGTGAGACGCTGGATGTAGTTGCCGATATAACAGAAGAAGTGACAGAGGCGACCTGTACTTCGGATGGAAAAATCACTTATACCGCAACGGTAACGCAGGACGGAAATACATGGACGGATACGAAGGAAGAGACTCTGGCGGCGACCGGACATTCCTATAAATCCGAAATCACAAAAGCGGCGACCAGTACGGAAACCGGTGTGAGAACATACGTCTGTGAAAATTGCGGCGATACCTATACGGAGATCATTCCGGCACTCGGTGAAACCGGACAGGATACCTTGATGATCCGCCGCGGCAGCACCTTCTACCTCATCAACAGCGAGGACGGCTCCACAGAACAGACATTTACCTGCGGCGAATCCACAGATGAAGTTCTGATCGGCGACTGGGATGGAGACGGATACGATACGATCTGCCTTCGCAGCGGAAACACGTATTATTTCAGCAATACGCTCGGCGGGGATACGGAGTATTCGTTCAGCTTCGGGAAATCAACCGATGAGGTGCTGGTCGGCGACTGGGACGGCAACGGCATCGATACTCTCTGCCTGCGCCGCGGCAGCACCTTCTATATTTCCAATTCGGCGGACAGCGGCACGGTGGAGTGCTCCTTCACGCTTGGCGAGGATACCGATGAGATTCTCGTGGGCGACTGGGACGGCGACGGAGTCGACACCCTGAGCATCCGGAGCGGTAATGTATTCTACATTTACAATATTCTCGGCGGTGAAGCAGAGTACAGCTTCTCCTTCGGGAAAAAGACGGATAGTATCATCGTCGGCGACTGGGACGGGGACGGCACGGACGGTTTGTGCCTGCGCCGGGGAAGCGCGTGCTACATCAGCAATGACCCCCAGTCGGGAGTGATCGACACCTCGTTCAGCTGCGGACAGGCCAGTGACGAAGTATACGCGGGAACCTGGGGAGAGGTTGCGGAGCAGGATGTTGTCCCCGATACGCTCGGCCTGCGCCGGGGGAACACATTCTATATCAGCTACAGCCTGGAAGGGACAACAGACCTGACATTTACCTGCGGTAAAGATACGGATGAGATCCTTGTCGGCGACTGGGACGGGGACGGACTGGATACGATTTGCCTGCGCCGCGGCAACCGGTATTACTTCAGCAATACGCTCGGCGGGGAGATCGAGTTCTATATTGATTTCGGAAAATCCACGGATGAAGTGTTCG